>CAMGEM010000090.1 GCA_946055095.1 uncultured Parabacteroides sp.
GGCAAAATTCTTGGACAAAGGAATAGTTTAACGGCTGTTGGAAATATCTCCACCGATTGATGGAAATATCTCCAACGGCCGTTGGACTTTTCTCCACCGACCATTGGACGGTATCTGCATCCTGGATTTCCAGGGGTAAGAACCAAGGAGCAGAGGACATTACACCGTACGTTTGGAGGAGATAAACCGTATTAGATATAGGAGAAAGTTTACGGAATTTGCTACCTTCGCGCCTACAATAAGAATGCATACGAAAATGATGTTTACCATGAAACGAATCAAACAGACTTGGGCGGTCTCTTTATTGGCCCTTTTATCACTCTTCGCTTCCCAACCGTTGCTGGCCGAGCAACCGGTGAATAAACCCCGTGTAATTGTTACGTGTGATCCAGAATTGGATGATCTCAACTCCTTGATCCGTCTGCTATTGTTTAGTACGGACTTCCGGATTGAGGGCTTGATCTATACCAGCAGCCAGTTCCACTGGAAAGGGGATGGCAAAGGCACCTTGTGGTATGTGCCAGGCAGGGAGTATAGCCGGAATGGGTTAGACTTAGGCCCGATGACCAGCTGGCGCTGGGCGGAAGGGGAACGGTTCATCGACGAGGCGGTGGATACCTATGAACAGGTCTATCCCAACCTGAAAGCGCATCGGTCGGATTATCCCACCCCTCAATACCTCCGTTCGAAGATCCGCTTTGGAAACATCGAGTTCGATGGCGAGATGAGCAAAGACACACCAGGCTCAGAATTGATTAAGCAGGTGTTGATGGAGGAATCGACCGAGCCGGTCTTTGTCATGGCTTGGGGCGGTTGTAGCACCATTGCCCGCGCCTTGAAGTCGATCGAGACCATCTATCAATCCTCCGCGGATTGGCCTCAGTTGAAAGAACGCATCTCGAAGAAGACGATCCTTTGCCTTTCGGGTGACCAAGATGATACCTATGCCCGTTATATCCATCCCTTCTGGCCGGGTATCGAGCCGATGCAGATTGGTAACGGCTTGGTGAATCTGGCTTATAGCGCACAACATTTCACCGCTGAAGCCAACAAGGTCTATTTCTCACCCGAATGGATGCGTGAGCACATTTCCGCCAAAGGCCCGTTCGGAGCCATGTATCGGGTGTGGGGCGACGGCAAGCAGATGGTGAAGGATGATCGTTTCGACTTCTTTGGATTCGATGGTTTGACAGCCGATCAGTTGCGTGCGATGGGCTATGTGGTTTGGACAAACCCCATGCCGAAAGGCTCTTTCTTGGCCGAGGGGGATACCTTCACCTACCTGAACCTCTTGGATAATGGGTTGCGTGCGCATGAGGATCCCACCTATGGCGGTTGGAGTGGTCGAGCTGTTGAGCTGCCTGATTCTTTAAAGGGAAAGAGCACGCGGGAGACCTTGGCCTATCAACAACAATGGGTAGGAATCCCGGATGGAACGGCTGCGGTCATGAATGGCTTGTCGGCCCGTCTGGATTGGTCGATGACAGCGGATTATGCCCAAGCGAATCATGAGCCTCAGATTGAGGGGCCGCTGGCGATGACCGTGAAAGCGGGTGAGACGGTCTCCTTGAAATACAAGGTGAGCGATCCAGACAAGGATGCGGTCGTATGCCGTTGGTTGACCTTGCCAGCCGGAACCTATACGGGAGCGGTGCGTGTGGCGGATCCTCAGAAAGCCCTGACGCAGGTCTCCATTCCGCAAGCGATGAAAGCGGGAGAGACGATTCATCTCTTGTTGGAGGTGGTGGATAAGGGTAGCCCGGCATTGACTCGTTACCACCGGGTGATCTTGACCGCACGCTGATGGCGGTCATTGCTTGATTTAGCTCAACTCTCTCATTGGCCTTGAGGTAAATGTTTTCCCAATCCTCAAAAGGTTTGTACCTTCGCGGCGCAAAAAGAAAAGTGAGGTACAAACCTATGAGGAGCATGGTAAATTTCTTTCGTCGTCCCCAAGGATTGCGAGGCAAGCTGTTTAAGCTGACCGGCCCGATCTTCTTGGAGACGTTGTTGATGCTGACGCTGGGCGTGGTGGACACGTTGATGCTGAGCCATCATTCCGACAATGCTGTGGCAGCGGTCGGTGTAGTCAACCAGTTGCTGAACATGGTCTTTCTGTTGTTCAACATTACGACCGTAGGCACAGCGGTGATGTGCTCGCTCTATTTCGGGGCAAAGGATGAGAAGAGTTTTATCCAAGTGATAGGTACCTCCCTCCTATTCAATGCGGCTGTAGGCTGTCTGATCAGCCTATGCCTCTTCCTGTTTGGTGAGCGGATGCTCCTCTTGATGGATATACGCCCTGATCTGATGCCCGATGCCCGCACCTATATGCACATTGTGGGTGGTTTCGGCTTCTTTCAAGCCATCAGTTTCACCATTTCTGCCGTGCTTCGTGCAGCCAACAAGCCGAACTATGCGATGGAGGTAACACTGTTGATCAACCTCTTGAATATCTTTGGTAACTATTCGTTGATCTTCGGTCATTTTGGATTTCCGGCCTTGGGTGTGCAGGGAGCGGCTATCTCCACCTCTCTCTGCCGAGGAGTGGCGATGACGTTGCTCTTCTTGATGCTCTTCAAGCGATTGGTGCGTCATTTCCCATTGGCCTATTTCCGCCCCTTCCCCTTCGAGAAGTTGAAGAGTGTGCTGCGGATCGGTTTGCCCTCCGCGGCTGAGCAGATCTCCTACGATGCCTCGCAGGTGGTGATTGTCTATTTCATTAATATGTTAGGCAACGAGGTGCTGGCCGCCCGTGTCTATGTGATGAACATCGTGATCATTGGCTATATCTTCTCCCTCTCATTGGCGCAAGCGGACTCGATCTGCACCGGTAATCTGGTGGGAGCGGGAAAGAAGCAGGCGGCTTACCTGCTGAGCTGGTACGCCTGGAGGCGTTCGTTGTTGATCACCTTGATAGCCAGTGTCAGTGTCTATCTGTTTGCCCGACCTTTGTTAGGCTGTTTCACGGAGAATGAAACGATCGTGGGGATTGCCGTTAGTGCCTTGCTGGTAGATATATTGTTGGAACAGGGGCGTGCGACCGTGCTGCTCTACCTGTTCAACCTCCGTTCGGTGGGCGATGTGGTGGTTCCCGTCTTGATAGAGATGGTCTGCATGTGGTTCTTCGCGGTCTTCTGTGGCTATCTGGCGGGTATCGTCTTTGGTTTAGGCTTGGCTGGCATGTGGGTCGCTTTCGCCATGGACGAGGGATCGAGAGGACTGGTGCTCTGTCTGCGCTGGCGTACGCAGAAATGGAAAAAGCGGGCGTTGATTGAACGACCCGCTTCTCATTAAAATATAGGAGTAATGTATTCCACTCTGATCGAGTGGTCATGAAAAAGAGAAATTTATTGATTCTTTTGATGATTGCGAGGCAACAGCCCGTAACCGTTAGTCATGTGCGCCCGACGATAGCGAATCTCCTCTAAGGTGCGGTTATTGCCGATAGAGGGCAATGCGTTCTGTCGTGCGTTCTCCAAGGCATTCCAAGCGAACTCGGAAGCGATGGCTGAGTCGCGGAACTTGGGCAGCCGTCCGCTCCGTCGGCCACTGTTGATGGAGTCGGCCATCACGTCGATCAGCTTGTCGATATTCTTTCCGCCATAGGGCCGTTCAACGATCTCGGTCGTGTTCACACCGCGCAACTCCACCCGAGCCATCTTGAAGTCGTGCGTCATGCGTGCGATGCCTTTGGTACCGATGATGTCGATATAGGAGTTGTGTGTTTGATCCTTAGAGAGTTGACCATACACGAAACCTTGGGTGATGTCATAGACAATCCCATTCTCGAAGGTGCCGTGGCATTGCAACCACCAGGGATCTTTCCAATCCCACATACGGATGCCCTGCGCATGGCAGGTAGCGTATTCACTCTTCGCGTACCAACGAGCGATATCAACATAGTGCATACCGCAATCATGGAAAACAGGGCCCTCTGCCTCGTGCCCCTCTCCCGGAGCCAAGCCGGGTGTCATGTGGCAGACACGAATGATGGCTAACTCACCAATCTCGCCACTCTTGATGAAGTCTTTGATATACCTATGATACCATGAATTACGCAGATAAAGATTCACTGTGGCAAATTGCGAGTAGCTCTCCTCGGCTTTGACCATGCTCCACTCGTTCTCAATAGTATCAGCAATCGGTTTCTCTGAAATGATGTGCTTGCCATACTTCACAGCGGTCTCGATTTGCTCCTTGCGAGAGTCAGCTAAGGCGCAGAGCGCTACGACCTCCACGGTGGGATCCTCGAAGATCGGCATGTAGTCCTCCACAATCGTTGCTCCCGGAGCCTCTTGGGCTGCCAGCATCCGACATTCCTCGCTTACATCACTGATGTAGGCCACTTCGTATTTGCTGTTTCGCTTAAATTCATCAAGATAGAAACGACCCATGCGTCCGAATCCTATCAGTCCTACTTTAATTGACATTGATCTTTATATTCTTTTAATGTGCTTGCGGTTTCCCGCATTTCACGGATGGTTTAACAATAAAATCTACTTGAAAACAACACTTCGCAAATGTACGAATGTCTCTTTGTCTATCCGCTTCTTGAGGGTTAATATTGTATAATCCTCGAAAGGTTTGTACTTTTGCGGCCTCTTAAGCGATAGCTTGAGGCAAGATAAATGAGTATGATGTAACATAAAAGGGTTTGAATAAGATGAGAAAATGTATGCGTTACGCACTGTTGATGCCCGCGATGATCGGGCTGTGTGTCTCTTGTGCGGAGGAAAAAACAGACGTGAAGGCTCTGGAGGGGAAATGGAACATTGTGGAGGTAGCTGGCGAGGCCATTGGCGAGGCCGCACATCCCTTCATGGAGTTTAACTTAGAGGAGAAAAAGGTGCATGGGAATGCCAGCTGCAACCTGTTTAACGCGTCCTTGGAATTGAGCGAGAGCGATTGCTCAGCGATCCGTCTCGGTAATGCGATTACCACCATGATGGCTTGTCCGAACATGGACATGGAGACCAAGGTGTTGCAGGCGATGGATCAGGTACGTTCCGTGGAGCAAGGAGCGACAGCAGCGGAGATGTGCCTGCTCAACGAGGAGGGAGCTACGGTTGTGCGTTTGACCCGCCCTTGATTTTGTATAAAAAATCATCCCGGTTGCATATATATTCCAGATAAGTGCGTATATTTGCAACCGCTTTGTATAAATATGCAGTAATGAGTACGAGGAAAGAACGATTGGATGCCATTTGCCGCATCATTCAAGCGAAAGCAATCAGCAATCAGGAAGAACTACTGAAAGAATTGATGACCAGTGGTTTTACCTTGACGCAAGCAACGCTTTCACGCGACATCAAGCAGTTGAAGATCGCCAAAGTACACAATGGGGAGGGCGATTATGTCTATCGCTTACCGCAAGACGAAGTAACGAAAGCGTTCGGCCAGTCGGATCGTCAGTTGCCGTATATCGAGTTCTCGGGCAATTTGGCCGTGATCCGTACCCGACCGGGCTATGCGATGGGAATCGCCTCAGACATCGACAACCATTCGCGGAAAGAGATTCTGGCCACTATCGCGGGCGACGATACGATTTTGGTTATCCCGCGAGACGGCATGAGCCGTGAGGAGGTGACAGAGGCTCTTTCGCATTTTATTTGATGAAACAAAAAACTAAGAACAGACTTTAGAAGAAGAAATGGAACGAGAGAAGGAAATTGACGTGATGATCGCTGAAGCGTGCCATGAGGAGTACGTGGATACGATCCTGCAGACGATCGAGGAGGCGGCTAAGGTGCGTGGCACCGGTATCGCCAAGCGTACGCATGAGTATGTGGCGCAAAAGATGAAGGAGGGCAAGGCCGTGATAGCCTTGTCGGGCACGACGTTTGCGGGATTCAGCTATATCGAGTCGTGGGGGAACAAACAATATGTCACCACCTCCGGACTGATCGTCCACCCGGATTTCCGCGGATTGGGTGTAGCGAAGCGCATCAAAGACATGACCTTTCAATTGGCCCGCATGCGCTGGCCGAAGGCGAAGATTTTCAGCTTGACCTCTGGCGCGGCTGTGATGAAGATGAATACGGAGTTGGGTTACGCGCCTGTCACCTTCGCCGACTTGACGGACGACGAGGCCTTCTGGCGCGGCTGTAACGGCTGTATCAATCACGACATCCTGGAGCGAACAGGGCGTAAGTATTGCATCTGCACAGCGATGCTTTACGATCCGGAGGATCCGCATCGGGCACAGCGTGAGGCAGCGGCTAAACATTGAGTGAATAGGAATAACGAAAAAGAATAACATATATATAATAGGTATAATGAAGAAGAAAGTAGTAGTAGCATTCAGTGGAGGTTTGGACACCTCGTTCACCGTCATGTATCTGGCGAAGGAAAAGGGATATGAGGTGTATGCCGCTTGTGCGAACACCGGTGGTTTCAGCGACGAGCAGTTGAAGAAGAACGAGGAGAACGCTTACAAGCTGGGTGCGACGAAATATGTGACCCTCGACGTCACCAAGGAGTATTATGAGAAGAGCTTGAAGTATATGGTCTTCGGTAACGTGCTGCGTAACGGTACCTACCCCATCTCCGTAAGCTCGGAGCGTATTTTCCAGGCGTTGGCGATCGCACGTTATGCGAATGAGATTGGTGCGGACGCGATCGCGCATGGCTCAACCGGAGCCGGCAACGACCAGATCCGTTTCGATATGACCTTCTTGGTGTTGGCTCCGGGTGTGGAGATCATCACCTTGACACGTGATATGGCGTTAAGCCGTCAGGAGGAGATCGACTATTTGAAAGAGCATGGCTTTGAGGCCGATTTCACGAAGATGAAGTATTCGTACAACGTCGGGTTGTGGGGTACCTCTATCTGCGGTGGTGAGATCTTGGATTCCAAGCAGGGATTGCCTGAGAGCGCCTACCTGAAACAGGTGACGAAGACCGGCAGCGAGCAGCTCAGCATCGAGTTTAAGCAGGGTGAGGTCTATGCCGTGAATGGCGAGGTGTTCGAGGATAAGATCGCGGCGATCCAGAAGATCGAGGAGATTGGTGCGGCATACGGTATCGGTCGTGACATGCACGTAGGCGATACGATCATCGGTATCAAGGGACGTGTAGGCTTCGAGGCGGCCGCTCCGATGTTGATCATCGCGGCACACCGCTTCTTGGAGAAATATACCTTGAGCAAATGGCAGCAGTATTGGAAGGATCAGGTGGCCAACTGGTATGGCATGTTCCTCCACGAGAGCCAGTACCTGGAGCCGGTGATGCGCGACATCGAGGCGATGCTGCAAGAGTCGCAGCGTAATGTGAACGGTACCGCTATCCTGGAGCTGCGTCCGTTGTCGTTCTCCACGGTAGGTGTGGATTCAAAGGATGACTTGGTAAAGACGAAGTTCGGCGAGTATGGTGAGATGCAGAAGGGCTGGACAGCCGAGGATGCCAAGGGCTTCATCAAGGTGCTCTCTACGCCGTTGCGTGTTTATTATACCAACCATAAAGAGGAAGAGATATGATCAAGTGCGGAATCATAGGCGGTGCGGGCTATACGGCAGGTGAGTTGATTCGCCTCTTGCTGAATCATCCCGATGTGGAGTTGGTCTTCGTGAACAGTACCAGCAACGCCGGCAATAAGCTGACGGATGTACACAGCGGCCTGTTTGGTGAGACGGATATGGTCTTCACGAATGAGCTTCCTTTCGACCAGATTGATGTGTTGTTTTTCTGTACGGCCCATGGCGACACCAAGAAATTCATGGAGAGCCACGTCGTGCCTGCGGATCTCAAGATCATCGACCTGAGCATGGACTATCGCTTGGCCAGCCCGGAACATGATTTCGTGTATGGCTTGCCGGAGTTGAACCGTCGCAAGATCTGTCAGTCAAAGCATGTGGCTAACCCTGGCTGTTTCGCCACTTGCATCCAGTTAGGATTGCTCCCGTTAGCTAAGCATTTGATGCTTAACTCGGATGTACAGGTGAATGCGATCACAGGCTCTACCGGAGCGGGTGTGAAGCCGTCGGCTACCTCTCACTTCAGCTGGCGGAATGATAACATCTCGATCTATAAGCCGTTCAAGCATCAACACCTGGCGGAGATCAACCAGAGCTTATGCCAGTTGCAGAACAGCTTCCAGAGCCGGGTGAATTTCATCCCGGTGCGAGGCAACTTCTCTCGGGGTATCTTTGCCACGATGTACTTGGATTGCAAGATCGACTTGAGCGAGATCACCCGTATCTATGAGGAGTATTATGATGACCATCACTTTACCTTCATCACCGATAAGAACCCGGACTTGAAGCAAGTGGTGAATACCAATAAATGCTTGATCCACTTGGAGCGTATCGACGACAAACTGTTGATCATCTCTATGATCGACAACCTGTTGAAAGGTGCGAGCGGACAGGCCGTACATAATATGAACCTGCTGTTTGGCTTGGAGGAGACCGTCGGTCTGCACCTGAAGCCGTCAGCGTTTTAATCGTTGCTTATGAAATTATTCGATGTATATCCTCTATTTAATATAGAGATTGTCAAGGGAAAAGGTTGTCACGTTTGGGACAAGGAGGGCAATGAGTACCTCGACCTTTATGGCGGTCATGCCGTGATCTCCGTAGGGCATAGCCATCCCACCTACGTGAAAGCCATTTCTGAGCAGGTGAGCAACCTCGGTTTCTATTCCAACTCCGTGGTCAACAGCTTGCAACAAAAGTTGGCCGATAAGTTGGGTAAAGCCTGCGGCTATGATGACTATGCGCTTTTCTTGATCAACTCCGGTGCGGAGGCGAACGAGAATGCCTTGAAATTGGCCTCTTTCCATAATGGGAAGAAGCGAGTGATTGCCTTCAAGCACGCCTTCCATGGTCGTACCTCTGCCGCTGTGCGTGTGACGGATAACCCGCGGATCATCGCCCCCGTCAATGAGGACATGCAGGTGACCTATCTGCCGCTGAATGACGCGGAGGCTGTAGAGAAGGAGCTGAAAAAAGGCGATGTCTCTTCCGTCATCATCGAGGGCATCCAAGGCGTAGGAGGCATTCAATTGCCGACCGATGACTTCATGCGTCAGCTGCGTGATTTGTGTACCAAGTATGAGGCCTGCCTCATTCTGGATGAGATCCAATCTGGCTATGGCCGTAGCGGTAAGTTCTTCGCGCATCAATACAGTGGCATCCGTCCGGATTTGATCACCGTAGCCAAGGGCATCGCCAACGGCTTCCCGATGGGCGGTCTGTTGATCAGCCCGATGTTCAAGCCGGCGTATGGCATGCTGGGCACTACCTTTGGAGGTAACCACTTGGCTTGTGCGGCCGCTATCGCCGTCTTGGAGATCATGGAGCAAGAGCAGCTGATTGAGAATGCCGCCAAGGTAGGTAGCTACCTCTTGGAGGAGCTGCATAAGCTGCCAGGCATCAAGGAGATCCGTGGCCGAGGCCTGATGATCGGTATAGAGTTTGAGCAATCCATTAAGGAGTTGCGCTCCAAGCTCCTCTTCGAGGAGAAGGTCTTTACAGGTGTGGCTGGAACGAACACCATCCGTCTCTTGCCGCCACTCTGCCTCAGCATGGACGAGGCGAAAGACTTTATGGCCCGTTTTGCCAAGCTCGTATAAGCTTAATTGTTCTGTGCGATTATATATTTCGTTATTTGAGAGCTCTGTAGGTCGTGATGGTTTACAGAGCTCCTTGTTTTTTCGGGCTTGATGCTTGGATATTCAAAATAAAGTACTACTTTTGCAACGCAATTACGGAAGTAGCTCAGTCGGTAGAGCACTGGTCTCCAAAACCAGGTGTCGGGAGT
>CAMGEM010000091.1 GCA_946055095.1 uncultured Parabacteroides sp.
GAGTCCAATCTAACGATTGCGCACGGAGAAACTTCGTTTAGGGGGTGGCATACTTCCGTGGATAGGTGAACAGGATAGCCAACAACGCACCGATACCTAACAGGTAGGGATAATAGAGATACTGCATGATCTCGATGGGGGAGACCTGTCCCAATCCGGAAGCCATCAATAGCTGTGCGCCATAGGGGATGATGCCCTGCACGAAACAGCTGAAGATGTCCAAGAGGCTGGCACTACGGCGGGGATCAACGTGGAAACGTTCAGCGATGTCATGGGCGATCGGGCCGGCCATGATAAGGGCGATGGTGTTGTTCGCCGTGCAAAGATTGGCGAAACCGACCAATGAGGCGATACTGCATTCAGCCCCTTTGGTGGAATGAATATGACGGGTCAGCTTCAGGATTAGCCAGTCGATGCCGCCGTTGTAGCGAATCATCTCTAACATACCACCCGCTAAGAGCGTGACGATGATCAGCTCGCCCATGCCCGTGATGCCAGTCCCCATAGAAGAGGTCCATCCCCAAAGATCGAAACCGTTCGTGAGCACACCTACAATGCCAGACAAGCCGATACCGATCAGCAATACCAGCATGACATTTATGCCGCAGATCGCTGCGATCAAGACGACCAAATAGGGTAACACCTTGAGCCATTCAATGGCTTCGGGCTGATAGTTACTGTCCATGCCATTTCCTAACACGACATAGATCAAACCGGTCAAGAGTGCGATAGGCAAGGCTATGCGGATATTCACCTTGAATTTGTCTGCCATCTGGCATCCCTGCGTGCGAGTCGCTACGATGGTGGTATCAGAAATGAACGAAAGGTTATCACCAAACATGGCACCGCTGACTACCACACCTAACATCATGGCTGCAGGTACGCCGGTCTTTTCAGCAATGCCAACCGCTACGGGAGACAAGGCCACGATCGTACCCACCGACGTGCCGACAGAGAGCGAGATGAAACAAGCGGCCAAGAAGATACCGGCTGCCAAGAGATTCTGTGGGAGGATTGACATCGCCAAATTGACGGTGGCATCTACGGCACCCATCGCTTTCGCGGTATGGGCAAACGCACCAGCCATGATGAAGATCAAGACCATCAACATGATGTTGCTGTTGGCCGCTCCTCGGCAGAATTGCTCGACCCGTTGATTCAGCTTGCCTCCTTTAGAGCCGGCTATGGCCACAATAGAGGCCAAGACGAAGGCAACGGTGATCGGCATCTTGTAAAAATCGCCAGCGATTAAGGAAACAACTAAATAGGCCAGCAAGAAAACGACCAATGGGGTCAATGCCCACACGTTGGGCGCATGTTGCAGCGTGATACCTTGTGATTTTTCTTTGTCCATTGTGTCTATTTATTTTGATAATCTAAACTTTCTTTTGATCAGAACGAGAACCGCAGAGCGATGCGTATGCCTCCCTTCTTGATGTTGGGATGATCCAAATAGGTCAAACGACGATAATAATCTACCCGCAGGATCTTGAAGATGTTTTCCACGCCAAAGCTACACTCCAAGTAAGGAGTCTTACCCATGGGTGTAGTGCCCTCCGGGAAACGATAGAGTCCGATTGGATTCAGATCGGGATTGTTCTTATCCGTCAAGTTACCCCAGACACCACTGAAGGAGACCACCTCTCGGAGTTGTAACCACTTGATCACGGGCACTCGGTTCAAGATCAACCCCTTCATGTAATAGGTGAGGTAGAAAGAGGCGTATTGATCGTTGACGAATTCCAACGCACGCATCAAATGGAAGGCCTGTGGCTGGATCGTCACAGATTGGTTGGTATTGGGCAGGATCAACAGTGGGAAGGGCACCTTGTTCCATACCTTACCGGCACTTACTAAAGCGTCGATATGGCCGAATGAGGAGAGCCAAATACGTTTCTCGGCACTCAATTCCGTATGATGGTAGTTGAATTGCCCGCCCATGAACTTCAGTCCGACTTGGTGCGACAATTTCATCACCGGTGCATCTTTCGAGATATTGAAGATCGAATTCTTTCCCTCTCGGCTGTTGAAGGCACGTTCGCCCGGTGCGAAACGGAATTGCAGTCCCAATTCCGTCTTCTTGAAATAATCTTGCGCTGTGAGAGTGCCGTTTTGCTGGAACTGATCATAATGCAGCGTACCGGCTGCCTCGTTCTTCTCGTTGCGTATCCAAGAGGTGAGCGTCAAGCCGTTGAGCCACTCTTTCTGGTATTGCAACATACTCTTGCGGATATATTGCATTTTCGTAACCGGCTCACCCACTTTCCAAGCCACGAACATGTTATCCTTGCTGGTGAAAAGGAAATCCTGACCGGGCGTATAGAGATCATACTCCTGGATGAAGGAAAGGTTGTTCACTGGGCTTTCTCCCTCGTGATACTTCTTTTTGTCGAAGCTGTAGGTCAGCTTGGCGTTGTACTTGATCCGCCGGTCGTTGATACCGTAGGCCATGTAGCCGCTGGCGAACCAATTCGGATGGAGATTGGCAGTGGTCATACCGCCCACACGCATACGGAATCCCTCCACCTCATTGACCGAAAAAGTCGTATTCATCGGACCAAAATCGAATTTACTGAAATCCTTGTCTTGTTGAGTGGGGACATAGCCCGTAATCAAGATCTCGGCAGTCTTGATCACGGCGTTGAACACAGGCACCTTGCGTAGCTGAGCCAAGAGGTCATCCAAGGCAGACTCCTTCTCTTTCAGGGGAACATGCCGGTTCTCAATCCAGAACTCATCAGTCCGCCTTTCCGCTTCCGGCAAGATGCGGGTCGCACCCAGTAGGCCAAAGACCGAATCCCGGTTCTGAATATTGAATTGATAATGGTCGTAGTTGCGTAATTGATGGGCATAGAATTGTTGCGATCCCTTTGTGATAGACAGGTTGGCATAGGTGTTCTCGTTTTGGATCACCCAGATGCTATCCGGGGTCAGCATAAACTCCTGCTCGATACGCATCTTATTGACAAAGTTGAGGTTGATGTTCGCTGGCGTGTCAAGCCGCAACTTTTTAATCGAATACTTTCCATCCAACGTGATGTAGAGTCGTCCGGTGAAGCCATAGCTCTCGCTGTTGACCGGCACGAAGCCCAGATCGACACAACTGTCGCCTGCGATCACAAGCGTATCCATGATATAATACTTATAGTAGCTTGTGGCCAAAGCGGAGGAGAGCGGACTGACAAACCGGTTCAGCATGATGTTGATGTTGTTGTCGAAGATATTCACCCGCTGGAAGATCTCCTCGAAGTTGGCGGTCAATGAGCCGCCATCGTCAAGGGCTTTATCCACACCCTGTTGCCGCTTGGCTTTGGTGATGGTCTTCTCTGTCTTGGGATGCTTGCGGTAATAATAGTCCGAAAGCGTCTCTCGCACGGAGAGTGTCAAGATCGGTTTGCCGTTGAACTCAGAGGTGTCCAAATAGTTCTTGATGAAACTAAACTTCTTGCCAAACTTGCTGTCTAATTTCGGATTAAAATCGTCGAGCGAAATGCTCAGTTTCTCATACACCTCAGTCTGGTACTCCTCTTTGACCTCAATGCGGTTGTCGTTTTTGTGCTCGATCACCTGTTTGATCAATTCCACCGCTGGATTATTCTTCCGGGAATAGCGTTCCCGTTTGGGCTTTACCACCACCTCTGAAATCTCAAAGGTAGTGGGTTTCAGCTCTATTTCTAACAGGTCGTTCCGGGTGTTGACCTTCAAGTCGATCGCCTTGGTGTCATATCCCAACGAAGAGACCACCAACTTTGTCAGGCCCTTATCGTTTTGGATGGTGAAAGCACCGTTATCATCGGTCATGGCTCCAATCGTGGAGTTGTCAAACAACACAGACACGTAGGAGAGAGGCTCTCCGCTGATGGAGTCTCTCACGATGCCAGAGGCCGAGGTGATCCGTTGAGCGTAGAGCATGGAAAGACTCGCTAAGCCTTGCCATACAATGAGCCATGCAAGTAGGCGTAATCGTTTATTCATCTTTTTAGTTCCTCTCGTTATCAAGGTTTCTTTATCATTTCTTGCAGTATTTGACAAGCGCGCTCCACGGTTGGTATCGCTTTGATCACGATGCTCCGTTTGCCATTCTGATCACGCAAGTTGCATTCCCTTGGATGGCTTTGTAAGAAGGCGATCAGCTTGTCGAATGCTGTGCTTTGGTAGTATGGGCTATCGGGGTTGCTGACCAAGAAGAGACTCATCTGTCCTTTCTTCAGGATCACCTTCTCCATGCCCAATTGCTTTGCCATACGGCGTAAACGAACGATGCGGATCAGCTCTTTGCCCTCCTGCGGGATCTTGCCGAAACGGTCTTTCAGTCGTTCAGTGAAGGCGAGGATGTCTCGTTCCTCCTCCATGTTATCCAGCTCCCGATAGAGCGAGATACGCTCGGAATCGTTCGGGATATAGGTGGGCGGGAAAAGCAATTCCAAATCACTCTCGATATAGGTCTCGCGCACATAATCGCTTCCGCTGTTTTGCTGGCCCGCCTTCTCCTCGTTGTAGAGATCGGCGAACTCCTCTGTCTTCAATTCATCAACAGCCTCCTCCAAGATCTTTTGGTAGGTCTCATATCCCAAATCTGCGATGAAACCGCTCTGTTCCGCACCTAACATATTGCCTGCGCCACGGATGTCGAGGTCTTGCATGGCAATATGGATGCCGCTGCCCAATTCGGCGAAGTTCTCGATGGCCTGCAAGCGGCGGCGTGCCTCCTGTGTCAAGGTGGAGAGAGGTGGAGAGAGCAGGTAGCAGAAGGCTTTCCGGTTGCTTCGTCCCACACGACCACGTAGCTGATGCAGGTCGCTCAGTCCAAATTGCTGGGCATTGTTGATGATGATTGTGTTGGCATTGGGCACGTCGATACCGCTTTCCACAATGCTGGTTGCGATCAACACGTCATATTCGTAGTTCACGAAGTCCAAGACCGTCTTCTCCAGTTTCTCCGGCTCCATCTGTCCATGCCCCACGGCAATACGGGCATCGGGCACCTCTCGACGTACCAACGCCTCCATCTCGTAGATGTTTTGGATGCGGTTATTGATGAAGAACACCTGTCCGTTACGGCTCATCTCGAAATTAATGGCTTCCCGAATGATGTCAGGGTTGAACCGTTCCACCTCTGTCTGCACCGGATAGCGGTTAGGTGGAGGAGTCGTGATGCTCGACAGGTCTCGTGCGCCCATCAACGAGAACTGCAAGGTACGGGGTATCGGCGTAGCGGTCATGGTGAGGGTGTCGATGTTCGACTTCAACTGTCGCAGCTTCTCCTTCGTGGAGACACCAAACTTCTGTTCCTCGTCGATAATTAACAGACCTAAATCTTTAAACTTAACATCCTTACCAACGATGCGATGCGTACCGATCAAGATGTTCACCTCGCCCGCTGCCAGGTCTTTCAATGTCTTACGGATCTGTGTGGCGCTACGGGCTCGACTGATGTAGTCGATCCGGCAAGGGAAATCTTTGAGTCGTTCGCTGAAGGTTTGGAAATGCTGATAGGCCAACACGGTGGTGGGTACCAAGACGGCAACCTGCTTGTTGTCGGCTACAGCCTTGAAGGCCGCACGGATAGCCACCTCGGTCTTTCCGAAGCCTACATCGCCACAAATCAGCCTATCCATCGGACGATCGCTCTCCATATCTTGCTTCACCTCGTTGGTGGCTTTCATCTGGTCGGGCGTATCTTCGTAGATAAAGCTGGCCTCCAACTCATGCTGCATGAAGCTGTCTGGGCTGAATGCGAATCCTTTCTCTTGCCTGCGTTTGGCGTAGAGGAGGATCAGGTCGCGGGCGATGTCTTTCACCTTTGCCTTGGTGCGCTCCTTCATCTTCTCCCAAGCACCTGTGCCCAAACGGCTCAGCTTAGGAGGCTCGCCACTCTCTTTCCCTTTGTATTTAGAAAGTTTATGGAGCGAGTGGATGCTGACAAAGATGATGTCGTTATGCTGGTAGATCAGTTTGATCGCCTCTTGGATCTTGCCGTTCACCTCCGTGCGCACCAAACCACCGAATTGACCGATACCATGGTCGATGTGCACGATGTAATCGCCTAACGAGAACTGGTTCAGTTCCTTCAAGGAGAGAGTAATTTTGCCACCCCGGGCTTGGTCGCTCTTGAGGCTATATTTATGGAAACGATCAAACAGCTGGTGATCGGTGAAAAGGCAGATTTTTAATGTCTCGTCAGAGAATCCCTCGTGTAACGTGCGGTTCACCGCGGTAAAAGGTATATCGTCCTGACGATCGGCAAAGATCGCTTGGATGCGCTCAGCCTGCTTGGCTTGATCGCTCAGCACATAGAGGGTATATGCTTTTGACAGAAACGCCTTGAAGGTCTCACTCACCCGATCAAAGTTCTTGTGGAAAATCGGTTGCGCCTGCGTTTGGAATGTCAGGGATGCGTCTGCCGTACCCATCGGACGGGTGCCGATGTGGAGGCGACGAAAGTCGAGCACCTCTCGCAAAAACTCCGTATCCATCACCAATTTCTTGCGCATGGCAGCTTGGTCGGCAAACGACTCCTCGTCGCCTACGACCGGCTCCTCATTCCAGATACTCCCGATTCGCTCCTTGCACCAGGCCAAATCCTTGGCTACAATCACGGTTTGTGGAGCGAGCGAGCGTAGCAACGAGGCACTCCCTTTTGCCCCTTTCGACAGTTCCGGCACGATGTAGATGCTTGCTAACTTCTCTTTGCTCAATTGTGTCTCCACATCGAACGAGCGAATGGTTTCTACTTCGTCGCCAAAGAAGTCGATACGGTAGGGAAATTCATAGGAATAGGAGAAAACGTCCAAGATACTACCACGCAAGGCGTATTGTCCCGGCTCATAGACATAATCCACCGCCTCAAACCCGTAGGAGTCCAGCACATCAGAGACGAACATGTTATCCACCTTCTCGCCTACGCTCAGTTTGAGGGTATTGTCTTTCAAAACCTCCCGTTCTACCACACGCTCAGCCAAAGCGTCTGGATAGGTTACAATCAGATTGGTGTTCTCCGTGTCTTGTAGGCGGCTCAGTACCTCGGTGCGCAGAATCTCATTGGCTGGGTCGATATGACCATACTTGATGTCCCGGCGATAGGCGGAGGGAAAGAAAAGCACCGCCTCATTGCCTAAAAGCTGCGTCAGGTCGTGGTAGAAATAGCCCGCCTCCTCCTGATCGTTTAGGATAGCCAACAGCGACAAGGAACGCCGCTTGAAGAGAGATGCGATCACCAAAGCACCCGCCGAGCCGTTCAACCCTTTCAGACTCATGTTTCTTGCGTCTCCCTCTTGGAGCAGGTTGTCCAACGCGGCTACACTGGGGTGAGCGGCATATAGTTCCAATAATGCTTGTATTTCCACTGTTCCTTATTTACTTTGCGAGTGCAAAGATAGCCTCAATTCTGCAAACCACAAAGATTTCTCTCCTGCGGGTATGATTTCATACCCGGTTAGTGATCCTTTCGTGTTTTCCCTTCAAACGTATCGACGATGAGGGTAAGCGCCCCGTCACCAGTGACGTTGCAGGCGGTACCAAAGCTATCTTGCAGGGCGAAGATGGTGAGTAAGAGGGCGGTTCCAGCCTCGTCAAAGCCCAGAATGGCGATGATCAAACCCAGAGAGGCGAGCACGGTGCCACCCGGCACACCTGGTGCGCCAATGGCAAAGAGTCCTAACAAGGTGATGAAGACGGCCATCGTGGTGGGATCAGGCAGGCAGCCGTAAAGCACTTGCGAGACGGTCATCACGAAGAAGGTCTCCGTCAATATTGAGCCGCAGAGGTGGATGTTGGCGAAGAGGGGCACGGTGACATCAATGATCTCTTTACGCAATAAGGGACTGCGACCGGCACATGTCAGAGCTGTACCCAAGGTGGCGGCGGAAGACATGGTGCCCAATGCGGTCAGGTAGGCAGGGCCATAATGGCGGAGCACTTGCCAACCGTTTTTACGGGAATAAGCGGAGGCAATGCCATAGAGGAGCGTCAGCCAGATGTAGTGGCAGAGGATGACTACTACCAAGACGGACAGGAAGATGGGCAATTGTTTCGTGAGCGCTCCTTCATAGCTCAGCACGCAGAAGTTGGCGGCGATGAAGAGCGGTAGAAGGGGCATCAAGATACGCTCCACGAGGCGCAGGATCATCTGCTGGAAGGTATCGAGCAAGCGCTCCATCAGCTCAGATCGAACCCAGGCTGTGGAGAGGCCGACAAAGATGGAGAGTACCAAGGCCGACATGACATTCATCACGGGTGGAATCTCGATGTTGAAAAGCATCTCTGGGGCCTCGCGCAATCCCTCCGTGGCTGTCTCGATCTGGAGCGAAGGAATCAGTTGATAACCCACGATAGCACCAAACGAGGCGGCTCCGACCGACGAGAGGTAGGCAATGGCGAAGGCGAAAAGCAACATCTTGGATGCATTGCTTTTGAGCCGGGCGATGGAGGGGGCTACGAAGCCCAAGATAATCAGCGGAACGAGGAAAAAGATAACTTGGCCAGAGAGTTGCTTTACGACCATGATGGCTTTGAGCAGTGGCTCGTTGACAACCAACCCGGCCAAAAGGCCAATGATGACGGCTAAGAGCAGTCGTACGATAGTGTTAGAGAAGAATTTTTTCAGCATCGTGTTCTTTCTATTTTGATTTATCTCATTTCATGGGTGGCAAATATAGAGATATTATTTACTTTTGTGTGGTTATAATCGTTTTTATTTTACAAATTATTGCAATCTAATCAGAAACAGATGAGAAAGATGATGATTTTAGGGATGATGGCCGCCGGGTTGCTCGCTGTCTCCTCGCTTTCTGCCCAGACCGAGAAAGGCGATTGGGCACAGTTTGGACGTTATGCCGAGGCGAACAAAAAGGTACAGGTTCCGGCAAACGTCGTGTTCATGGGTAACTCCATCACCGATGGTTGGTGGCCGGCCGACTCTACCTTCTTTATCCAGCATAATTTCGTGGATCGTGGCATCAGCGGGCAGACCACTTCGGAGATGTTGGTTCGTTTCCGTCAGGATGTGATTGATCTGCACCCGAAGACGGTCGTGATATTGGCTGGTATCAATGACATCGCCCATAATAACGGCGTGATCGCATTGGAGCATGTGTTTGGGAATTTGGTCTCGATGGCGGAGTTGGCGAAGGTAAATGGCATCCGTGTGATTTTCTGCTCCGTCTTGCCTGCCTATGATTTCCCGTGGCGTCGGGGTTTGGAGCCTGCTGATAAGGTGATCCGCTTGAACGAGATGATCAAGGCCTACGCAGACAAACAGGGATTGACCTATGTGGATTATCACTCGGCCATGAAGGATGCACGCAATGGCTTGCCTGAAAACCTCTCGAAGGATGGCGTCCACCCAACGTTGGAGGGCTATAAGATCATGGAGAAACTGGTTTTGGAGGCGATCGGTCAGTAAGTTATCGCATCAGGAAGATAAAGAAAAGGGGGCACCTATTTCAGGATGCCCCCTTGTTCATATAGGATCGTAACGAGCGGTTTACTCGATCTCGATGTTGTGCTTAATCGGCTTCAAGAGGAAGGTGAAGGTATAGTCACCGTAAGGAATCAGGTATTCCTCACGGGGGATAGTTCCCCAGCTATTCACGCAACCCAAGCCCATCTGCGCCTTGTCAAAGAGGAAGTTGGTCAGGTTGGCCTCTTCCACCTCCGGCGAGTGGCGTTGATCCTTGCGATCCCCGTCGTCGAGCGACTCCATCGTGTAATGGAGAGCGGAAGC
>CAMGEM010000092.1 GCA_946055095.1 uncultured Parabacteroides sp.
ACAACCCCTGCCAATGTCCAAGTAGCCTTCTCTAAGAAGTCAGTGGTCTTACGCACACCCATGATTTGGTTAGAAGAGGAGAATCCTGAAGCTAAACCTCCACCTTTTGAGTTCTGGATCAGCACGATCAAGATCAGCAGGATGGAAGCGATCAAGATTAAGATAGAAATAAATACGTACATCTTTGTTTATTATTTTTTAGTGTTAATAATCAGCTTTTGTAAGAACCTAATTTGGTCTGCAAAGTAACTATTTTTTTCTGGATATTTCAAGCGTAAGTTTTGAATTATTTGCAACGCCTTCTCATATCGCCGCTGTTTGATGTAAATCCGTGCCAATGTCTCCGTCAAACAAGACTCTTCCAAGCTATTAGATTGCTCCTCCAACTGGCGAATCGACTCAGGCAAGGCTGCCTGCGCATCCGCTCGTTCCTCCTCCAAATTCCGGTTGGTTGCCAAATGTGGCTCATTGGCGATGAAAGAATCGATCAACTCTTGGTGACGCAACTTAGGTTCACCCTGCTCCTCCTCTGTGGAAGCCGGTTGCTGCTCCCGCAAAAGCGACCAATGCAGATAGTCAGACGATGCCGACGGCTGGAAAAGCAAGGAGGCATTCGCCTGCTCCTCCTCCGCATGATCCATCAAGAACGCATCAATCAAGGAAAAACCATCCGGCTTTGGGGTGTCCGACAGCGGTTGATCCACAACTTCAAGCGGGGTCTCTTCGCCGTTCACCCAGAGAAACAGGCTCCGCCGATCGGGCACACGAATCGCTAAATGCGCTAACGCTTGCGCAAAGGAGGGATCCTGCAGCTGTGACAGATTTCTCAAATAGAGCATCGTAGCCAACGAGAAATAGGGATACTCCTCCACCAAAGCGTGCAACTCCGGCAAAGTCTCCGCCGATAAAAGCGACGGCTCCTCCAAACAGTGATTGAACGCCTCCCTTGTCATGTCTTACCAATTGGCTACTGTCGCATTATATACTTGATCCACGATCTCCTCGATAATCTCCGCACACAAGGAACTCTCCACCTGTTGCACCATCAAGTTGCTATCAAACTCCCGATAGGCAGAGAAGGATTGCTCAAAATCTTCATCCGGATTCGTATTGTTCATATAACGTACCCGCACCGTGATGGTCAAACGGGTTTGAGAGGCTAACGCATCCTCCTTCACCGCCATCGGGGTAAAGTCATAACCCGTCACCTCTCCCTCCAAAGCCAAGTCCCCATTCGACGTCACCTGCTCCAGTCGGGTCTGGCGGATATAAATGTCTTTCAGCTCCTCGGTAAACTCAGGGGCCAAGGTCGGATTCACATAAGAGGCTTGATTCGTGAAATCGCTGATCATGATCGTTTTCACCTTCGTGTAGTCGATCGAGGCTCCATTGAACTTATAGGAGATCGAACAGGCCGTCGCAATCAGCAAGCATAAACATACCAACAAGTTACGCATACTCATTCCAAGTTATATTCCTTAATTTTCCGATATAAGGTACGCTCGGAGATCTTCAGATCGGCGGCGGCATTCTTCCGTCGGCCATTGTGTCGCTCCAACGCCTTTCGAATCATATCTTTCTCCACCTCTTCCAACGAAAGGCTCTCCTCCTCCACATCTTCCGCATCCTGAATCGGGGAATGGATCGTATGAACCGGTGCCTGAATGGGCTGTGAGAAGGTAGTGGGTGTCGTCAAATGAGAGAGATTACCGACGGATGTAGATAGATCATGCATATCAGAGGTCATCGGAATCTGCCCGTTCATGATCTCATGCACCAACTTCTTCAACTCATTCACATCTTTTCGCATATCGAAAAGCACTTGATACAGAATCTCTCGCTCATTATTGAATTGCTTTTGCTCTTGCTCCGTCTTCATCAACACGGGCAACTTCTCCACCAACACATTCGGCAGATAGAGCCGTAAGATGTCCGCCGTGATCTCCCGCTTCTCCTCGATCACGGAGATTCGCTCGGTGACGTTTTTCAACTCACGCACATTACCCGGCCAACGGTAGGAGAGCAACAGCTGACGGGCATCCTCCTCCAAGCGAACCGCCGGCATCCGGTATTTCTCCGCACAATCACTGGCAAACTTACGGAACAAAAGGATAATATCCTCATTACGCTCACGCAGTGGAGGCACCTGAATAGGCACCGTATTCAATCGGTAATAGAGATCCTCACGAAACTTGCCCTCTTGCACCGCCTGCACCAAGTTCACGTTGGTAGCCGCCACAATCCGGACATTGGTCTTTTGCACTTTCGAGGAGCCCACCTTGATAAACTCGCCAGACTCCAATACACGCAGCAGACGCGCTTGCGTGGGTGTCGGCAACTCACCCACCTCGTCCAAGAAGATCGTACCGCCATCGGCCACCTCAAAATAGCCTTTACGATCGGCCAAAGCCCCTGTAAAAGAGCCCTTCTCATGGCCAAACAACTCGGAATCAATCGTACCTTCAGGAATGGCACCACAGTTCACCGCTATATATTGCCCATGTTTACGCTGGCTGAACTGATGAATGATTTGCGGAAATGTCTCCTTTCCCACACCACTCTCACCGGTGATGAGCACCGACAGATCCGTTGGTGCCACTTGCAACGCCACATCAATGGCCCGATTCAAGCCGTTGTGGTTACCAATGATACCAAATCGTTGTTTTACCTGTTGAATATCCATCTGTATCCCCTCCTATTATGATTGATAAATTCACATTCTACTTCCTCAACGCTTCGCCTCATAAGTGCGCGCATACAGGAAGTCGGCCAACTCCTCATCTGAGGTAATCGCTGCGATCACCTCCGGTGAGATCGGCTCACCGATATAGACATGGGCTGTCTGTCCCCGCTTATTGAAGGCCTCTGTCGGAATCCGCAACGTACGGATCTGCCAGCTCACACGTCCTAACCAATAGAAAAACGGACTGTTCTTACAGTCAAAATAGACCGGATAAACCGGCACCTTCGCCTTGCGCACCAAACGAATCACGCTGCGTGCCCAAGTCAAGTCGCGAATATCCTTCGCCTGCTTATTGTAGAAAGAGATCGCTCCTGCCGGAAAGAAACCCATCGGATGCCCCTCTTTCAATCGTTGCAACGAGAGACGTACTCCATTGACATTCGCCGGATTGGCCCCTCGCTTGTGAGAATCAGGCACCACGGAGATGAAATTATCCTCCATCGCTCCAATCTTGGTCAACACACCATTGACCATCACCTTGAAATCGGGACGACGGCTGGCAAAAATATCAATCAGCATGATGCCATCCAAGGAGCCGATCGGATGATTCGACACGGTGATGAAAGCACCTTCCGGCAAATGGTCTAACAAATCCGCATGATGCACCTCATACTTCAAGTCAATCACATGATCCTGCAAAAGCGCGGTGGTAAAAGCGGAACCACGCAAATCGCAGTGGCGGGCATGTACCCCATTCACCGTCTCCACATTCAGCCATTTCAGCAACTTCTTGCCTAACCAAGTGCCCACTCGCCCCTTGAAAAAGGGAGCCATCTCCTGCAAATCATAAATGTCCACCACGCTCTGCTTCATACTCCATTCAGCTCTTAACGGTTCAAGAAAGAGGCGCACATACGCTCATGTCGTCGATTCGCCCCGATCAACACGCCATTCAGCACCACGATCTCAAACAGATAATAGGCCCACACCTCTCCCCAGAGCACAATGGCAAACATCACCAATGTACGTCCGTTGAAGGTCATAAGATCGATCATGTGCATCAATCGACGACTCTGACGGCGGAAATCCAACCGCACCGGCTCAGGGATATCATCCCCATAACGACGATGCAAATGGCTCAACATCTGCTGCAAGACGGGAGTCATACGCACCTGCAAGGTCGTGTACCAGCGGTAGAGGAAAAAGAAGAACTTATCCACCCCGTAAGTCATCTCCTTATGCTGTGCCTTCACCTGCTCCAAAGACTGGAACTCAGCCCCCTTATCCTTACTGATGAAATAAAGGTGAAGCGTCTTGTAATAGTCTGTCAGATTGGCCTGCGTCAGATGCGAGAAGCCACTGGCAAAGGCCGGCACAAAGAACCAATAGGTACCATATTCATGGGCCAAACGCAACGCGAAAGCCACATAGATACAGGTGAACCAAATATCGCCCGCAAAACCATCCAAGATGCGCCCGATCTTCGACTTGATACCCGTCAAGCGCGCCAACTGCCCATCCACGCAATCCAGGATATTGGCACACACCAAAAAGAGAATGCCGTAAATCGCATGTCTCAAATCAGGATAGTAAAACATAAAGCCAGCGGCCGCACCCACAAAGATAGAGACCACCGTGACCATATTCGGGGTTATCCCCGTTCCGCGCAACAGACGTGCGATTTGGAATCCAATCGGACGATAGAAAATCCGATCCACAACGTTTTCCGTCTCAATAGACTTCAACGATGCTTCATATTCCTTATTCAATTCACCCATTATACCTTTATTTATACGCATAGCCGCCATCTACAACGACTATCTCTCCATTAAAATAGCTATTCTCAATCAACATCTTATACACTTCTGCCAACTCATCTGGATCGCAGAACCGACCCAAGGCCACCTTTCGCTCGATATTCTGACGGATCTCTTTCGGTTTGGTCTTTTGCCATTCCGTATCCACAAAACCGGGAGCAACCGCATTGACACGCAACCCATAAGGAGCCATAAACTTCACCAAGTTCTTCACCAGCGCATGGACAGCGCTCTTTGTCACGCCATAGGCCAACGAGACAGAATGGGGCTCGATGCCCATCAAAGAGCCGGTGAACACAACGCTACCTTTCGCATTCAACAAATCGACAATGCGCTGCAACAAGAAGACCGGGAAATGCACATTGGCTTGAAAAACACGCAACCAATCGGCTGGCTGTATCTGCTCGAACGGATCACGACAGGTGATCCCCGCATTCAGCACCACGGCATCTAACCGACGCTGTGTTCCACGCAAAAAAGTGTCGATTTCCTCCACGGCCTGCGGATCAGTAATATCTGCCCGCAACAATTCCACATTCACCCCATACGCTTGGCGCAATGCCACAGAGGTCGCCTCCGCCGCCACCGTATCGGAGGCATAGGTTAAGATCAATTGATAACCTGCTTTTGCCAAACAATTTGCGACGGCCCTACCGATGCCCTTCGTGCCGCCCGTAATCAATACCCATTTATCCATCTGACACCTTACAATTTCTCTGAGAAACCTTTTACCGATTCCGGCTTGGCCTGTCGTTGGTTCTTCAGATTCGTTTCATACGTATCGTGAATGGTCTTCTTTAAATTCGTGGAAGAAACGCCTGTGCCATACGGGAAATAGAAGACTTGCACACCCAAATCCTTCAAATAATCATATTTGCCATACCAGTCATCACCTACCACAAACGCATCAATATTCAGTTTTTTCACGATCTCCGTATGATCCAATGAGTGCTGCGGGATCACGATATCCGGCGTTTTCAGTGCCTCGATAATCTGCAAACGCTCATTAAAGGGAATGATTGGTTTCGCTTTATAAGAGGATACCAACTCATCTGTACTCACCCCGACAATCAAGATGTCCGCCAAACTGCGGGCATAATTGATCATACGCAGGTGATTATAATGGAACATATCAAATGTGCCAGACGTATATACGATTGTCTTGTCTTTAAACATAGCTGCTTTTTCTTTTAAGTCGCGAACTTACTCAAACTTTTCCTTTCTAAAAAGTTTCCAGACAAAAAGCAGTACGCCAAGGATAGAAAAAGCGTCTAATAGGCAAGAATCGAACCTTTTTATTATTTTTGCGCTCTCAAAGAATGAAAAGAGATCAATAATGAAGAATATCAAGATTTTCCCCAAGGACTGGTTGCAGTTGCACCCCTATAAGCAGAGCAATCCAGTGGATTCTTATTACACAGGAATCGCCAATCGTATCTACAACATCATGGAGCAAACAGAGTTGATCAACTCTTTCGAGGGCGATGAAGCCAAGCAGATCGCCATTCGTATCGCGGCCTATTTCGAGGATGTCATCTCGGAGTTAGGTATCTGGCGGGCCTTCCTGTTGAAAAACAAGGAGCTCTATGGCAAATACATGCCGTTCTATACCCCCGATGATCACTACTATGATGACGAGGTGAACGCAGAGGATGTGCGCTTCTTGCTTTGGCACTTCACGCAGCAATACCACGGCTTCCGCAAAGGGACAGTGGTCAGCCCAGACAATTACGCCAACGAAGCGACCGCTTTGATGATCTATAAGCTTTTCTGCGATGAGTGGACTACCGCTCCGGAAAATGCTCGCATGAAGAAACTGTTCGACTCAGAGACACGCTACGAGAACCAAGAAGCCTACGAGCCGCTGCTCTTCTGGTTCCACTACAACAGCTACCTCTTCACGGATAACAACCAGACATTGACAGCCGCCGTGCAGCAACTCTGGCAGACGCAAGCCACTCACACCCAAGAACAGGTGAACGACCTGATCATGAACACGCATCAACGATTGGCCTATACCGTCAAGAACGCTATGCTGGCACTGACCTCGCCGGAGTGGTTAGCCTTGATCTTGCCGGAGTCGCATCCTGACCATGCCTTCTTCCAAGAGATCGCAGAGGGCTCCAAAGCCGTGATTCCCGAAGAGGTTAAAAAGGAGAATGAGGCTAACTACGAGCAATTCCGCCAAGCAGCGGGCGACAAGCTGCTGCTCTATTTTGAGAAGGGAGCTGACGTGAAGACCTTCCTGACAGAAACCACCCACATCATCGCACCGGAGGAGTTCAAGATGCCTCGCGAGTTCGCAGGTCACCATCTGGCGGTATATGCCACTCCCCAAGAGGGCGTACAGGTCATCTTCAATGATGTAGAATGCATCAAGGATGAGCAAAACCCCTATTACGATGCGGAAGTGGCTGCCAAGCAGGCCCTCTCCTTCTTTATCGTCAAGCATTGCAGCGTCTATCTGCTTGTCGAGATGATGAATCGAGGCATGTTGGCCGATGCCCAAGCCAAGAGCTTGCTGGGTGATGAACGAAGCAAGGCGATCATCCAAGAGAACTGGCCCTTCTTGATTCGCTATTTCATCCGTGAGTACACGAAATAAAGCAACCTTTATGTAAGGTGATTGTGATCACTGATGAGTTGTTAAGCCGTAAGCTTACGGCTTAACAACCGCTTAACGCTCACGTAGGCGAGTCACAGGCATAAAAAAAGGCCTAAAGGCTCTTCGGAACCTTTAGGCTATCTTGAGAGGGAGCGGTAAGCGGGGCTCGAACCCGTGACCCTCAGCTTGGGAAGCTGATGCTCTACCAACTGAGCTACTACCGCATTTGCGAGTGCAAATATAGGCATTTATTTCATTTATTCTTACTTTTGCGGCAAAAAAACGGAGAGTTCAAAAGATGGAAAAGTTAATAGTCGTAAAAGTAGGCGGAAAGATTGTGGAGGAAGAGGAGACACTTCGCCAATTATTACAGGATTTTGCCGCTATCGAGGGGCATAAGGTATTGGTACACGGCGGGGGACGATCGGCCACGAAATTAGCGACCCAATTGGGTATTGAGAGTAAGATGGTGGATGGCCGACGCATCACCGACGAGGCTATGCTGCGTGTCGTGACGATGGTATATGGCGGTCTGGTCAACAAGAATATCGTAGCTGGTTTGCAGGCATTGAACGTGAACGCTTTGGGATTGACCGGAGCGGACATGAACTTGATGCGTTCGGACAAACGGCCTGTCAAGGAGGTGGATTATGGCTTTGTAGGTGATGTGAAGGAGGTGAACGCCGACCTGTTAGCCACACTGATCCAGCAAGGTATTGTCCCCGTATTGGCACCGTTGACCCACGACAAGCAGGGGCATCTGCTCAACACCAATGCCGACACGATTGCCGGAGAGGCAGCCAAGGCATTAGCGAAGCATTTTGAGGTGACGCTGATGTTTTGCTTCGAGAAAAAGGGTGTCTTACGGGATGCGAATGACGATGAGAGTGTCATCCCTGAGATTGACCGAGAGGCGTTCCACCGCTATGTGAAAGAGGGAGTGATTCAAGGGGGTATGATCCCGAAGTTGGAGAACGCCTACCAAGCCATTGACGCAGGCGTGCGCCAGGTCATCATCACACAAGCCACCGACATTCATCGAGGGACGGGAACCCGGGTGTTTTAAGCAAAAGACCCAGGTTGTTTGGAAATAAAAGATAGGTTGTTTTTACGATAGACTATATATAATAGGTATTAGAGAAAAATGGAGAGAGAAAAGAAGTACGTGGCAGAGATAGCGGGTGCCGTACCCCGTCTGCCGGAGCTGACCTTTACTGAGCCGGTGAATTGGACGATACAGGCGGGTGAGCAATGGGCGGTGATCGGACCCAATGGCGCAGGGAAGAGCCTGCTCATCGATCTGTTGCAACGGAAGTTTGCGTTGAAGGCCGGAGAGGTCAACTTCGCCTCCAATGGGCGAGTGAGCGATTTCGTGCGGTGCATCACTTTCAAGGATATTTATTCGTTGGCGGATTGCCAAAACACCTACTACCAACAGCGTTGGCACGCCACGGAGAACGACGAGGTGCCACGAGCTGCGGAACTGCTTGGCGTAACCCCTGAGGAAGGAATTAAAAATGAGGAGTTGATCGACCTTTTCGGCATTCGTGAGCTACTGACAAAGAAGATCATTTACCTCTCCAGCGGAGAGTTGCGTAAGTTTTTGATCGTACGAGCCTTACTCAAACATCCTCGCCTGTTGATTCTCGACAATCCCTTTATCGGGTTGGATGCTCCTTCGCGTGCGCTATTGGTGGAGATGCTACAACAGATGACACAGGTGCACGGTGTGCAAGTGATTCTCTTGCTCTCTAATCCGCAAGACATTCCAGCGATGGTGAACCGCGTGCTGCCGGTGGTGGATCGCACGCTACTTCCCCCGATGAGTCGGGAGGCCTTCTTGGCTGACAAGGTCTTGATTCATCGTCTATTTCCTACGGAAGGGCTAACCGAGGAACAGCCGGTTGAAGTCTCTGCCCTGCCCGTTGATCCGGAGAAACAACCGGCGACCCATACCGTCACCCTGCGTATGGAGAAGGTGAAGGTGCATTATGGCAGTCGCACCATCTTGCAAGACATTGACTGGGAGATCAAGAACGGCGAGAAATGGGCACTCTTCGGGCCCAACGGCTCCGGCAAATCCACCCTGTTGAGCTTGGTGTATGCCGACAATCCACAGTCGTATGCCAACACGCTCTATCTATTCGACAAGAAGCGGGGATCGGGCGAGAGCATCTGGGACATCAAGAAGCGTATCGGCTATGTCTCCCCGGAGATGCACCTCTACTATCGACAGAATGTATCGACCTTGAAGATCGTCGGATCGGGCTTCTTTGACTCTATCGGACTCTACCAGCAATGTAGTGAGGAGCAGGAGACGTTGGCCTTGGCTTGGATGCGGTTGTTTGGTATTGACCACTTACGGGATCGGATGTTCCAAACCCTATCCAGTGGTGAGCAACGTTTAGTGCTTTTGGCCCGTGCTTTCGTGAAAGATCCCGACTTGATCATTCTCGACGAGCCGTTGCACGGTTTGGATGTGAGCCATAAGAAACAGGCCGCTGCTATCATCGAGCAGTTCTGCGAGCGTCCGGGTAAGACCTTGATCTATGTCACCCACTATCCGCATGAGCTTCCCGCCTGTGTGGATCACCATTTCGAGTTGGTGAA
>CAMGEM010000093.1 GCA_946055095.1 uncultured Parabacteroides sp.
CCGATCGGGTTGAAGTAGCGCAAGATGATGCTCTTGAAAGGTGCTCCCGCATGGATCGTATCTCGAATGATCTCCTCGTTGATCTGCTTCGTGTTGCCATAAGGCGAGAGGGCCGGTTGAATCGGGGCATTCTCTGTCACGGGCAGATTCTCCGGGGAGGGCTGACCATAGACCGTGCATGAGGAAGAGAAGACAATGCCTTCAATGCCAAACTCAGGCATCAGGTCGAGCAGGTTCAACAGCGTGACAATATTGTTGCGATAGTACTTCAACGGCATCTGTACCGATTCACCCACCGCTTTGCTGGCGGCGAAGAGGATGATTCCGTTGATACCCGGATGGGCTTCCAACGCTTTGCGTGCTCCCTCCTTGTCCTTCAGATCCAATTGGATGAAGGCCGGACGGACACCCGTGATTTTCTCTATGCCGTCCAGCACCTCGATGTTGGAGTTGGAGAGGTCGTCGATGATAACGACCTCATACCCGGCATTTATTAATTCTACGGAGGTGTGTGAGCCGATATAGCCCGTGCCACCTGCCACCAAAATCTTCTTTTTCATGCGCTTGTATGTTTGCGGTTAGACAATACCTGAGAATCCCATGAAGGCCATAGCCAGCAAACCGGCGGTGATCAATGCGATAGGCGTACCCTTCATGCCTTCCGGCACGTGGGTCATGGCCAATTGCTCACGAATACCTGCGAAGATGATCAGCGCCAAGGCAAAACCGATGGCGATAGAGATCGCATAGACGATCGCCTCCAAGAGATTGTAATCTTTCTGAATCACCAAGATAGCCACACCCAATACACAGCAGTTCGTGGTGATCAAGGGCAAGAAGACACCCAATGCCTGATAGAGGGCGGGAGAGACCTTCTTGAGGATAATCTCCACCATCTGTACCAAGGCAGCGATGATCAAGATGAAACTGATGGTCTGCATGAAGCCCAAACCAAAAGCATCGAGAATATACTTTTGAACCAAGAAGGTAACGATCGTTGAGATCGTCAAGACAAAGGTAACGGCCGCACTCATGCCGACAGCGGTTGATACCTTCTTCGATACGCCCAAGAAGGGACAGATACCCAAGAATTGCGACAAGACGACGTTGTTTACAAAAACAGCGGCGATAAATATCAAGATATATTCCATAATGATCGGTTATTATGCTTTACGCAGTTTGTTTACGATTGCTACCAAATAGCCCAGTACGATGAACGCACCTGGAGCCAACACGAAGATCAACGATCCATACTCCTCAGGAACCAGTGTCAAGTTGAACAACTTACCTGTGCCTAACAGCTCACGGCAAGCGCCCAGCAACGTCAAGGCCAAGGTGAAACCTAAACCGATACCGATACCGTCGCAAGCGGAGGCAACCACCCCATTCTTCGCGGCGAAAGCCTCGGCACGTCCCAGCACGATGCAGTTCACCACGATCAACGGGATGAACAGACCCAAGGTGGCGTAGAGCGCCGGTAAGAATGCCTGCATACACATCTGTACAACGGTCACGAACGTGGCGATCACCACGATATAGGCCGGGATGCGGACCATATCCGGAATCAAGTTCTTCACAGCGGAGATCACGATGTTGGAGCAGATCAGCACGAACATCGTGGCCAGACCCATACTCATGCCATTGATGGCCGAAGAGGTCGTACCCAAAGTCGGACACATACCCAACAGCAATACGAAGGTCGGGTTCTCGGTAATGATACCGTTCAAAATTACTTTCAGATTACTCATTGTTTGGTCCTCCTTTTTAGTTGTTATCCGATGAAGGCGTAGCGGAGGTCAGTCCATCTACACCGGCAAAAGCACTATACGCACGGTTCACCGCGTTCAAGAACGCACGGCTGGAGATCGTGGCTGCGGTGATGGCATCCACGTCGCCACCATCTTTCACCACCTGCAAACCTTGGGCGGGAACGGCACGGCCTAAGATGCTTTGCTGTCCCTTCTCCATGCGGAACCAGTCTTGCATCTTCGCACCCAAACCCGGTGTCTCCGCATGTTCCAATACCGAGTAGTTCAAGATCGTTCCTTGCAAGTCAAAGCCTACGATCACCTTGATCTCTCCACCGAAGCCCTTCAGCGTGTTGCTCTCTACGGCACCGCCTACGGTCTCGCCACCCTTCTTTGCCGGATAGATCTTCAGGGAGTCGCCGTCTGCCGTAACAGCCATGTAGGCCTCCTCGGTCGGCTTGTTATCGAACTCCGGGGCTACCGCTTTGATGGCCTCCTCCAAGGCTGCCGCTTTGGCAACAGCGATAGGACCGGCCGTAAACTCATTGACCCCGGCCAAAATCGCTCCTGCGATCAGGCAGATGCCTGTCAGCGAGAGGAGCATATTGGGTAATGTTGATTTCAATTTTGCCATACTTACTTTCCTCCGAAATGTTTAGGTTTGATATAGCTATTGATCAACGGCGTGAAGGCATTCATGATCAAGATAGCGAATGACATACCCTCGGGATAGGAACCGAAGATACGGATCACGGCTGTCAGCAAGCCGATGCCGATACCATAGACAATCATGCCATTCTTGCTCATCGGTGAGGTGACATAGTCAGTCGCCATAAAGATGGAACCGAGCAACAAACCACCAGAGAGCAGGTGAATGAACGGATTGACGTAAACGGTCGGGTTGACCAGATAGAGGATACCTGTGAAGACAAACACCGTGGCCAAGATGGAGACGGGGATGTGCCAGGTAATGATCTTTTTCCACAACATAAAGGCGAAGCCCAACAAGAGGGCGATCGCGCTGATCTCACCCAAGCTACCACCGATACGGCCGATCAACATATCTACCATAGCGGGCAACGGTGCGCCTCCCTCATGCAAGGAGGAGAGGATCGTCGCGCCTGTCTCCGCGTCGGTGTAGGTCATCGGGAAGACATCAGGCACCGGCCATGTGGTCATCTGTGCCGGGAAAGAGATCAACAGGAAGACACGTCCCACCAAAGCGGGGTTGAAGATGTTGTTACCCAAACCACCAAACGACATCTTTCCAATGCCGATCGCGGCCAACGCACCGATCAAGATGATCCAGATCGGCAAGTTAGAGGGAACGTTGAAGGCCAACAGCACGCCTGTCAAGATGGCGGAACCGTCGCAAAGCGTGGGCTCCTTCTTCATCAGGAAGCGTTGGATCAAGTACTCAAAAATCACGCAGGCCAAGACTGAGGTCGCTGTCACGATCAATGCGCCAAGGCCGAAACAGTAAAGTGATACCAAGAAAGCCGGAATCAAGGCAATCAGTACCCCATACATATTTTTGCTAATGCTGTCGCCACCGTGGATGTGGGGCGAGGGCGATACGTATAAACTATTTTCCATGTTGCTCTTGTTTTATGACTTTCTCGCTCGGATAATACCCATCACTTTCCCCTTACCTAAGCGAATCTGATCCAACAACGGACGATTGGCAGGACAGGTGAAGCTACAAGATCCGCACTCGATACAATCGGTGATATGATTCTCTTCGGCCAACTCCCAGTTCTTGAACTCCGTGCAGCTCATCAGCAAGGTCGGGTTCAAGCCCATCGGGCAGGCACCCACACACTTGGCGCAACGGATGCAATCGCGCATCGGCTTACGCACAGACTCCTCTTTGGTCAGCAGCAACACGCCAGAACTACCCTTGCAGACAGGCACCTCCGCGCTGATCAAGGCTTTACCCATCATCGGGCCACCACCAATGATCTTACCCGTGTTCTCCGGCAGGCCACCCGCGGCATCGATCAAACAGCTGATCGGTGTACCCATACGCACCAAGAAGTTGGACGGGTTGGCTAACGCCTTTCCCGTGACAGTCACGACACGCTCAAACAACGGCTTGTTTTTCTGTACGGCCTCATACACGGCGTAGGCGGTTCCTACGTTTTGCACCACCGCACCCGCCGAGATCGGAAGCGCGCCACTCTTCACCTGACGACGAATCACGGCATCGATCAACTGCTTCTCACCACCTTGCGGGTATTGCACCTTCAGCGGCATGATCTCCACGCCCGGATAGTTGACCGCCAACTGCTGCATCTTGGCAATCGCGTCGGGTTTATTGTTCTCGATACCGATCACGGCACGGTTCACGTTCACAGCCTTCATCAAGAGGGTTACGCCCACCAAGATCTGCTCCGCCTTCTCCATCATCAACGAATGGTCGGAGGTCAAGTAAGGCTCGCACTCTACGGCATTGATGATCACGATCTCCGCTTTGTTTCCGGGAGGCGGCATCAGCTTCACCTGGGTCGGGAAGGTAGCGCCACCCAAGCCGACGATACCTGCGGCCGCGATCTTGTCGATAATCTCTTTCGAAGAGAGATTGCACTCCTTCACCAACGTGTCTGTGCGGTCAATGGACGCTTCCCACTCATCGCCTTCCACGTCGATGTAAATGGCCGGGCGACGATAGCCACTGGCATCAAGTGCGTTGTCTATCTTGTTCACTTTGCCGGAGACGGAGGAGTGGATATTGGCGGAGACGAATCCGCCTGCTTTTGCCAATAAGGTACCCACTTTAACGAGATCGCCCTTTTTCACGACGGCCACCGCTGGGGCTCCGATGTGTTGTCCAAGCGGGATGATCACCTGTTTGGGTGTGGCAAGCACCTCAATCTTTTTCCCGGCAGACAGTTTATTCTCGGGGGGATGAATACCTCCGATTCGAAATGTCCTTAGCATATATTTGGAATTTTAGTTTTGATTGGTTTATTCTTTTGTAGGTGCCGATGCCGGCGATTGAATACTTACTTTAGGCTCCACGATGGCCTCTGCCTTAGGCGCGGCTTTCGGCGCAGCCGGTGCAGCGGGTTTCACGGCAGCCGCCTTAGGTGCGGCGGGAGCGGCCTCTTTGCGAGGCGGGAAGTTCAACTCATGGATAGCGCCTGTCGGACATACCGCTACGCACTTACGACACATGCGGCATTTCGTGTAATCAATGTAGGCCACGTTGTTGGTGACAGCTACCGCTCCGAACGGACACTCCTTCTCGCACTTACCACAACCGATGCAGGCGTTGCTACAAGCCTTGCGGGCTACGGCACCCTTGTCTTTGTTGACACAAGAGACAAAGATTCGACGCGACTTCGGTCCCTTCTTGCGCAGCTCGATGATGCTCTTCGGACATGCCTTCACGCAGGCACCGCAAGAGGTACATTTCTCCTCATCCACCTCGGCGATACCGGTCTCCGGGTTGATGCGGATCGCACCGAAGTTGCAGGCTTTCACGCAATCCCCATAGCCTAAGCAACCAAAGGTACAGTTCGTCTCTCCACCATACAGCGTGGAGGCGATGGCGCAACTCTTCGTACCATCATACTGGTTTGTTCTCGGGCGGGCTTGGCAGGTACCGTTGCAACGTACAACAGCGACCATCGGCTCAGCAGCTCCCGCCTCTTTACCTAAAATTGTGGCGACCTTGGCCATCACCGGGCCACCGCCAACCGGGCAGAGCATTCCGTCTAACGAATCGGCCTTCACACAGGCTCCGGCAAAACCCGCACAACCCGGATAACCGCAACCTCCGCAGTTCGCACCCGGAAGAACAGCTTGTACCTGAGCGATACGAGGATCTTCATAGACTTCGAATTTCTTGGAAGCGGCGTAGAGTAACAGGGCTCCGATCGCTCCAATTGCTCCTAATGAAATAACGGCAATTAAAATCATGATATGTTATGAATTTAGTTTTCTTACAGTGAACACGAATCGTTTTTTCAGTCGGTCTCGAAACAGGTAGAGTGCCCCGTAATAGGGTACCAATGTCAGCAGGCTAATCAATCCACTGGAGCTCTCGTCACATCCTAAGGAGAGGCCGACAACGACACCTGCGACGACCAGGATCAATGGGAATACAAACGCCAAGATCACGGCCTCCATACCCAAATTGATTCGCCCGCAAATATCCACCTCCTCGCCCACGGAGAAATGTCCGGTGCGATCGGGGATCTCGATAATTTGCTCTTTTTGTTCCGAAGCGCTACACATGGATTTGGCATGACAACCCGAGCAGGCCGACCGCTGCTTAATGCGGACAAATACGGCCTCCTCGTTGATTCGTGTCACGATTCCTGTGTGATGGATAGTTTCGCTCATGGTCATTCCTTTGTCAACTCGACTTTGCAAAATCGGGACAAAAATAACGATTATTTATTTACCAAAGGCTGATTCATCGACTTTTTTGCGGATCGTCTCCTTTCCATGCTTACCATTTGTAATTGAAGCCAAAACTGAGCAGCTCGTTGATCTGAAGATAATTCTTCAAGAAGTCGTCTGATTTCTGTGCGGCATCGTCGTAACGCAGGTTGAGCGAGATCGTTGTCGAGAAGAAACGGCTGATCGCTAAGTTCAGTCGGTTCTCGAACTCGCCCAAGATACGCTCGTAGCTGGTGAAGTAGTAGAAACGAGAATACCAGCTGACGTTACGGTTGAACTGGAAGTTGAAAGTGGCGTTGATGGTGGAACCGAATTTGCTATAACTGCGCTTAAACTCGCCGGTCGCGTCGTTTTGCTCAAAACCATGTTTCCCGAAGTTGATGTCATCGCGGATGCTATACATATAGGTATAGGAGATCGGAGCCACGTTCAAGGCCAAGGAGAGTTTCTTGTGCTTGTTCCCTTGGAAACTCTTGGCCAGGTCATATTTCATACCGATACCCATATTGATGCTAAACGGTGCGAGGAAAGCGGAGATCTTGTTGTTGGTGTTCTCGGCGTAGTTGCTGAACAATTGGGTCTGGAACGTGAAGTCGAACGAATAGAACCATTTGTTATACGCCTGGTAACCAAAGTTGGTATGCAGACGCAAGACATCGTCACCGATCTTATAGTTACGCAACGTGTCTTTCGGGGCGGTGTAAGCGTTGGTTTTCCATTCCAACTCGTTGGTTAGTTGCACCTTGTCCTTGGCGTAATTATAGACAAAATACTGTCGGTTCGTCAAGTTCAACGTGCTGGTTCCACCCTTATGCCAGTTGGAGGAGATGTAGTTCTGGGCGAACTGCACACTGCTCTCGAAATGCGAGGTCCAGTAGCGACGCTCCGGGATGAACTTCTGCGGGGCATCGACCTCCTCGAAGTTGGCTTCGTTATTGACCTGGATGGGGGTATCCTCATGAATGTCTTTATGGATGATGTGCGACTTGACGAGCTCTGTCGGCAGGTCGTTTTGGGAATAGCGGAAATAGGTGGGATAGTTGGTCTCCACATACCGATGGGCACTGGCCTCGATCGCTTGGAGGCGTAACTCGTCCTTGAACACGCTATCGGTGGGGAAAAGGTTGTCGTAGGGGGTGGCTTGCGCACGGTAGAGATCGGTGTCGTAGAACACCAAGTCTTCCTCTTTCGGCAAGTAGTTCCCTTTGAAGACGATCGGCATAAACAGCGGATTGACAATGACCGTGTCGCGGAAAGTCATGCGTGCGTCGAACCGAGTAGAGGCATCACGCACCCAATGGGCCCAATAGAGCGCCTCTTCCGAGAGCTCCAGCTCATCTTTCTTCAAGAAGCGAAGCAAATCTTCGTTCAGCGTCTTTTGTATCGTGTAGCCACTGTTTTGTCGGTCGAACTGTTGGCGAAGCGTGACGATGCTTTTCAAGTCACCTTCATCAAACTCAAGATCCTCCTCCGTGCTGTCGGGAGGGGTGGTAGCCTGTATGGTTTGCTGGATGATTTGGTTTTGAATCAGTGAGTTACTTTGTGCGAAAGCCCGACAGAGGGCAGCTGATAAACCTATCCATGTATAGATCAAAATCTTTCTCATACCTATTTCTATTTCCTATCTAATTCGTCGTTACATTTTAGTCGTCAAACCGCGAAAGTAGCCAAAAAGATTGAATCCATTGCCAATTGCGAATAACTTTGTACCTTCGTTGGCGAAAAAGCAGAGCTTATGAGTTTAGACAGACGTATTTGGCAGATTACCTATCCCATCTTTTTAGGCCTTTTAGCACAAAATATTATTAATGTGACAGATACAGCCTTCTTGGGACGAGTTGGCGAGGTGGCTTTGGGGGCGGCCGGCATGGGTGGCCTCTATTATATATGTATATTCACCATCGCTTTTGGTTTTAGTACCGGTGCGCAGATCCTGATCGCTCGACGCAATGGCGAGCAACGTTATCGGACAATAGGTCCCTTGCTGATCCAAGGATCGCTTTTCATGTTGGGATTGGCCCTCCTGTTCGTCCTCTTTTCCCGCTATTTTGCGGGAGACATCATGCGGCTCTTGATCTCCTCGGATGAGGTGTGGCAGGCCACGCAGGATTTCTTGACCTATCGGATCTGGGGCTTTTTCTTCATCAGCCTTTCCGTGATGTTCCGGGCGCTCTATATCGGCATCACCCGCACCAAGGTATTGACGCTGAACGCTCTGGTGATGGCCATTACGAACGTCTTCTTAGACTATGCGTTGATCTTCGGCCATTTCGGCTTTCCTCGTTTAGGCATCCAAGGGGCAGCGATCGCCTCGGTCATGGCGGAGGCGATCTCCGTGCTCTTCTTTGTGGTCTATACGTTTGTGCGAGTCGATTATCGGAAATATGGGCTCAACCGTTTCGGTCGGTTCCGGCTCGACACGTTGTGGCAGATCCTCTCCATCTCGGTCTTCACGATGTTGCAATACTTTATCTCGTTGACCACCTATTTCATGCTCTTTGTCGTGGTGGAGCATCTCGGTGTGCGGGCGTTGGCCATCGCTAATATCGTGCGTAGCCTCTACATGATTCTGTTGATTCCCATCAACTCCCTCTCCATGACAGCCAATACGTTGGTCAGCAACACGATCGGCGAGGGACACACCGACCAGGTGATCGCCGTGATTCGGCGCGTTGCCTTATGGTCCGTCTCGATCATGGCTGTTGTCTTGCTCTGCGTGGTGCTGTTCCCGACGGGGATTCTTTCTGTCTATACCAACGACGCGGCATTGATAGCGGAATCAATCCCTTCGGTCTATGTCATAGCGGCCGCCTTGGTACTCTCCTCGTTTGCTTTTGTAGTCTTCAATGGCGTGACCGGCACGGGCAACACCCAAGCCTCTTTGGTGATCGAAATGACCACCTTGGTCTTTTACGCCCTCTTCATCTATTGGTCGGGCAGGATCATGCGCTATCCCGTGGCAGTCTGTTTCGGGGCGGAGATCATCTACTATGTCGGGCTTCTCTCCCTCAGCGTCCTCTACCTGCGACGAGCCAAATGGCAGAATAAGCGTATCTGACACGTTTAGTTGTAAAACCCATTAAACCAAAGAATATATGCATGTAAAGATCGTAGATGTAGCCCAATGGAACAAGGGCAAGATGTTTGAGCAGTATCAAAAGTTGGGAAAGTATCCTATCATCTCCTGCTCGGTCGAGGTGGACGTGACCCGCATCCACAAGGCGGCAAGACGGGAGCGCACCAGCTTTTGGCTGATGTTCATCCATGCGATCGGACAGACCATCAACCATTTCGAGGCTTTCCGTCACCGGGTGGTACTGGATCAGGTGCTCCTTTTCGACCCTATCAAAGTGCGCTTGGCCACCTTGGACAAAGCGCGTCGCTACTATTTCATGCTCCTTCCCTTGGCAGGCTCCCTAACGGAGTTGAGAGCG
>CAMGEM010000094.1 GCA_946055095.1 uncultured Parabacteroides sp.
AATTGCGCCGTAGGGGGTATGAGGTGTTTATCGGCAAGCAGGAGACGAAAGAGGTGGATTTTGTAGGCATACGGAAGGAGGAGAGGATCTATGTACAAGTGACTTATCGCCTGGAATCTCCAGAAACAGTGGAACGTGAGTTTTCTCCTTTGTTAGCGATAGACGACCATTATCCAAAATATGTGGTCAGTATGGATGAGTTGTGGAAGGATAACGTGCAAGGTGTACGCCATTGCCACATTGCGGAGTTCCTCTTGGCCAAAGGGTATTAGGGTCAACAAAAAAGGCATGTCTACCATCACTGGCCGACATGCCGAAAACGCTTAATGATTATAAATCTATTTGCCCTTAATAAGAGAGTGAATGTTGTAAATTCTTTTATTACACTGCAAAGGAACAATTCTTTTTTTTATCTTGCAAATATTTGTATCGAAATTCTTGAAATAATCTGCGAATCGTTGAATTATTTCTGTCATTGGGCACTCTTAAATAACGAAAGCCACCTCTTCGTTGGGAAGGGATGGCTTTTCGTATGACCCATAAAGAAGTGAGCTGATTAGCTTCTCTTCTCTTTGATTCTTGCTTTCTTACCCGTAAGCGCACGCAGGTAATACAACTTCGCACGACGTACTTTACCGATCTTGTTTACAGTGATGCTCTCGATAAACGGAGACTCGATCGGGAAGATACGCTCAACACCTACGTTCTCAGACATCTTACGTACGGTGAAACGCTTCTTGTCGCCGTGGCCAGAGATACGGATGACAACACCACGATACTGCTGGATACGCTCTTTGTTACCCTCTTTGATACGATACGCTACGGTGATCGTGTCACCACTCTTGAACGAAGGAAGTTCTTTCTTGGTCGCAAAAGCTTCCTCTGCAATTTTAATTAAGTCCATTGTTTTAAAATAGCTTTTATGTTATTTATAATGAAAACGCAATGTAACGGGCTACATTTCCCGCCAGAGATTACGTAAAGCGGGTGCAAAGTAACGAAATAAATCGCTGGCGCGCAAATTGTCGCCGCTTTTTTCCGTTTGATACTTGCGTGTTACAGCTTATTTCTCTTATTTTGGGGAGAAAAAATGTGATGCTGATGAGAAAAATAGGCTACATACTCTTATGGGCTTGCCTGACTATGGGTTGTGGCATAGCGCAGACCCTCCCGCAGTTGTATCGCTCGGTGGATGAGGCGAAGATGAACCACTGGGTGGATTCCGTGTTCGATGCGATGAGCTATGACCAACGCATCGGGCAGCTGTTCATGATCATAGCCAACCCGAAGTCTGACACCCGCAATATGCAGCGGTTGCTGCGCTACGTGGAGGAGGTGAAGATCGGGGGAGTGCTGTTTCATAAGGGAGACCCAGAGACGCAGGCGGTGGTGACCAATCGGTTGCAAAAGGCTTCCGCGGTTCCCTTGCTGATCGCCTTGGATGGCGAGTGGGGCTTGTCGATGCGCTTGAGCGGGACGACTCGTTTCCCGAAAAACATGATGTTGGGGGCGATTACCGATAACCGACTGATCGAGGCCTATGGCCAAGAGGTAGGCAGGCAGTGTCGGGAATTGGGCATTCATATCAATTTCGCACCCGATTTGGATGTGAACAGCAATGCCGATAACCCGGTGATTGGTCTGCGCTCTTTCGGTGAGGAGCCGGAGCAGGTAGCGGTGAAGGGGATGGCCTATGCGAGAGGCTTGGAGAGCACGGGTATCCTCTCCGTGGCGAAACATTTCCCCGGACATGGCGATACCTCTGAGGATTCACATAAGACCTTGCCGACACTCTACCATTCCCGTGAACGGTTGGACAGTGTGGAGCTGCTGCCCTTCCGCCGTTATGTGCGGGAGGGGTTCGCAGGCATGATGACCGGGCATCTCTATGTGAAGGCGTTGGATAAGACACGTACACCCACCTCTTTCTCTCGTGCGGTCGTGACCGATCTGTTGCAGGGGGAGATGGGGTTCCAAGGCCTGTGCTTCACGGATGCCTTGGCCATGAAAGGGGCCTCCACCCGACGTTCGGATAACCCTTGTGTGAAGGCCCTGTTAGCCGGTAACGATGTCTTGTTAGCGCCTTCCGCTCCCTTGAATGACTTCGCCGCGGTGAAAGGGGCGATCGAGGAGGGGGTGCTTTCTTTGGAGGAGATCGAGGCGAAATGCTTGAAGATCCTCCGTTATAAATACATAGCCGGTTTGCATCACTATCAGCCGATCGAGGTCAAGGGATTGTCGCAACGGTTGAATACCCCACATGCGGCATGGTTGGTGGCTAAGCTGAATGAGGAGTCGATCACCCTGTTGAAGAATGAGGCGGAGATTCTCCCCTTGAAGCAATTGGGAAAGCGTAAGATCGCGGCCTTGACCATTGGTGATGTCGCCAACAATCCCTTCCAGCAGATGTTGGGTCGGTATGATTCCATCGCGCATTTCAGCATCACCCGTCAATCTACGGCGGCACAGGTGCAGCGGGTCTATAACCAATTGCAGCGGTATGATGTCATCCTGTGTGGGGTACATACGATTCGTATTCCGGAGAGTCAGGCCTTGCGTCAGTTAGCTGAGCGGAAAGAGGTGGTGATGGCCTTCTTCACCTTGCCCTATGCGGCTAAGACCTATAAGCAGACGGTCGGTCGGGCCAAGGCGGTGGTGATGGCCTACGAGAATACCCCTTTGGCGCAGGAATACGCGGCACAGGCAATCTTTGGTGGAGTGGCTGCCAAGGGGCGGTTGTCGGTCTCCATCCCTGAGCTCTTTGCGGTCGGCACCGGCCTCTCGACGGAAAAGAGTCGGTTGGGCTATCAAGAACCGGAGGAGGTGGGATTAAATGCCACTCGTCTGTCGGAGATAGACCGCATTGCCACGGAGGGATTGGAGGCGAAAGCCTATCCCGGCTGTCAAGTGTTGGTGGCCAAGGATGGCCATATCGTCTATCACAAGGCTTTTGGCCAGTTGGATTATACGGGTAAGCAGCCGGTGACGGAAGAGACGGTGTATGACCTGGCCTCTGCGTCGAAAGCGGCTGGCACATTGGTGGCGGTCATGAAGGCCTACGATGCGCAACAGTTTACGTTGAGTAGCAAGATCTCCGAGTTCATCCCGGAGTTGAAGGGCTCCAACAAAGCCGATCTGATGATCAAGGAGCTGCTTTACCACCAGTCGGGTGTGGTGCCTACCATCTCTTTTTATCTCGATGCGATCGACAAGCAAAGCTATAAGGGCAGTCTCTATAGCGCCACGAAGAACGCCACCCACCCCGTGATGTTCGATGCGAAGACCTATGTGCGGAACGATTTCACCTACCTGCCTACGTTGGTCTCTACGACCCGTAAACCGGGCTTCACGACGGAGGTGGCTCGCCACTTCTACGTGCACGATAGCTTCAAGGATTCCATCCTGCAAGACATCAAGAAGTCTCGGCTCTCCACCCGGGGGCGTTATGTCTATAGCTGTGTCAACTTCATTCTGTTAAAGATGATGGTGGAGAATCAGTTGAAGCGACCGATGGATCAGCTCTTGAAACAGGACTTTTACAGTGGATTGGGCGCTTGGCACACCACCTATAACCCGTTGCGGGTGATGGACACCCTGCAGATCGCACCGACCGAGGAGGATGGGTTTGTGCGCAGGCAGCTGATACGGGGCTATGTGCACGATGAGGCCGCCGCTTTCCAAGGCGGTGTATCGGGGAATGCCGGCCTTTTCTCGAATGCCAATGACCTGGCGAAGGTGTTGCAGATGATGCTGGATTGGGGTGTTTATGGCGGTGAGCGTTACCTCTCCATGGAGACCTGTCGGCTGTTCACGCAGAGCAAGAGCCCGACCTGTCGCCGAGGCTTGGGCTTCGACAAGCCCGTGGTGGGCAATCCAAAGGCCTCACCCTGTGGCGCTTTAGCCCCTGCCTCCGTGTATGGACATACCGGTTTCACGGGAACCTGTTTCTGGATTGATCCCGATAATCGGCTGATCTATATCTTCCTGAGCAACCGGGTGCATACGACCCGTGCCAACAATAAACTGAGCGGGTTGGATATTCGTACACGCATTCAGGATGCGATCTATAAGGCAATGGATAGGAAAAGTCAAAAAGATTCGTAATTTTGTACTTTATAAACGTAAACACAAACAGATAAAAACCTAAAAGAAAGCGTATGTTATACGGACACGGAGATGATTTTTACAATGCAAAAAGCGAGGTGAAGATTAACTTTAGCTCGAATGTTTGGCATGGTGCAAACTTAGAGAAGCTGAAAGAGCATCTGAATGAGGAATTTGATAGCCTGACACGTTATCCGGAGCCGGATGCCGCTACCTTGAAGCGTCTATTGGCTCGTCGGCATGAGGTAAAAGAGGAGAATATCTTGGTGACGAATGGCTCGATCACGGCCTTCTACCTGATTGCGCAGGCTTGGCGTGGTGCGAAATCGACCATCGCCGTGCCCTCTTTCGCGGAGTATGAGGATGCCTGTCGCTTGCATGAGCATACGCTCACCTTTTTCTCGACGGAGGAGGATCTGACGGATGTCTCTTTGGAGGGACAGGACTTCTGCTGGCTTTGTAACCCCAACAATCCGGATGGCAAATTGATTCACCGTGGGGAGCTGTTGCGCATAGTGGACGCGCATCCCGATACCCTCTTCGTGATTGATCAGGCCTACGTGGCTTTCACGACCGAGGAGTTGCTGAAGCCGAAGGATGTGTATGCCCATAAGAACCTGATCCTGGTGCAATCCATCTCGAAAGCCTATAACATCCCTGGTTTGCGTATCGGCTATTTGGTGGCAGATCAGTCGCTGACAGAGCGGTTGAATCGCTATGTGATTCCTTGGTCGGTGAATGCGGTGGCGATTGAGGCCAGCAAGTATATCTTGATCCATCCGGCGCAATTCACCTTGCCGATCCGTAAATGGCAGCGAGAGACGAGCGATCTGATCTATTTGTTGCGTAAGTTAGATGGGGTAGAGGTTATCCCTACCGCAACGACTTTCTTCTTGGTGCGTTTGAAGAAGGGTAACGCAGCCAGCTTGAAGCAATACCTCTTGGAGCAGGAGGGGATCTTGATTCGAGATGCCTCTAATTTCCGTGGCTTGGATGAGAGCTATATCCGTCTTTCCACGCAACGTACGGAGCAGAATGAACGTTTGGTCGCTGCGATGAAGCGGTGGTTGGATAGGCAATAAGCGATAGCAAGATAGGTTGTATAGAAAAACAAAAAGGGGCGATCTGCTTGGTCGTCCCTTTTATTGTGGCCTTTTGTCAGTGTCTTATTCTACACGTTTGTTGATCACGATATGACCCAGATAGCCAAAGATGATCAATGCCAAACCTGCCAACAGAATCGTGTTGTTCATACCACCATTCAAAAACGGCACTGCCAAAACTACCACACCAATAATCAATACGATTACCCCGAGATTCTTAATTAACTCATTCATGGATATAGATGTTTATATATTTATATTCTTTTGCTACCGCAAATAAAGCAATAATAACCCGTTTGTGAAAATATTTTGGGAGAAAAATAATGTCTGGCTTAAAATTAGCGGTTATATTTGCGTCAAAATCGAGTTGAACATGGGCAGGATCCTCTATCGAATCTATTTTTGGGTGGTTTGTGTCCCCCTTTTCTTGGTGTTGACACTCCTCACGGCACTCTTTACGATCGTTGGATGCGTATGGGGAAGTAAGCGTATATTTGCCTATTATCCGGGTATGATTTGGTCGCGGCTGACCTGTTACTTGGCCTTGTGCCCAGTGACCGTGAAGGGGCTTGAGCATATCGAGAAGGGGCGTTCGTATGTCTTTGTGGCCAACCATCAGGGGGCTTTCGACATCTTCTTGATTTATGGTTTCTTAGGTGTACCCATCAAATGGGTGATGAAGGCGGGCATTGGCAAGATCCCGTTCGTGGGAGCGGCTTGTCGGGCAGCTGGGTTTATCTTTGTGGACAACTCGTCGGCGAAGACGGCGGTACGAAGCGTGCGAGAGGCTGAGCGTTGCCTGCATGAGGGAGCCTCTATCATGATCTTCCCGGAGGGTTCCCGCACCTATGATGGCCGGATGATCCGTTTCAAGAAGGGGGCCTTTCAGATGGCCTTGGATCAACAGTTGCCTATCATACCGATTACGCTGAACGGTCCGTTCCACGTCTTACCTATTGGCTCCTTGAATGTGCATCGAGGCCCGATGGAGATGGTGATCCATCCGGCGGTATCCACCACCTCCTTGGAGCATACACACCAGACCTTACAAAGCTTGGCTGCGGAGACGCAAGCCACCATCGAGGCGGATCTGTGGCCCTGCTATCGGTAACCCCCTTCGTTATTCCCACTGTTTCAAGATGCCTCGCTTCGTGAGGGAGAGGCTGAATCCGACATGGTCACCCAAAAGGCTTCCTGTGTCTAATCCTACGGAGCCACAGACGTACCAATCCTTGAGGCGGGGATGCTGGTAGCCAATCTCGATCAGTGAGGAGGTGCCTCCTTGGGGGGCGAGAAGCGGCCGATCCGGTGTGCCCCAACTACGCATCTTGGTGAACATCACCCGGTAAGAGACTTGCTGGGAGAGCGCTCCTTCCGCGGCGAAATGCCAATCTTGGATGCGTGTATGGCGGAAGCTGACGACCCCGTTGTCGTTATAGGCGGGGGAGAGAAGGAGCGGAGAGCCTATCGCCCGATTGGCATAGGAGAAACCTGTCCGGTATTCCCCGTTGTTGTAGTAATCATCGCCGCCACCCCCTACACCCGGATACTTCTCATGATCGAACCAGATGAAATGGAAAGGTCCGCTTTGATTGCGGGTAGTTATATATTCCACGACTACTTTTTTCAGCCAGGAGCTATGGGGTAAAGTCAGCTCAGCGCCCCAAAGCCCATCCAAGTTGTTCTCGAAAACCATACCGGAAAGGTCGTTGAAGTAGTGCTGGTAATAGGCGGAGCATTGCCAGTCGGGATGCTGGTAGGTGAGCTTGAAATCGTAGGTGCCATAATGCGCCCCTAAGACATTGACTTGGTCGGAGATGGTCGCTTGGCTATCGCCACTCTTGCCGCAGACCACACGCATGAAATCCTTGAATGAATGGGGCTGCTTGCCGATCTTGGGGTTGTTGGAGGTGCCGCCCCATTGTGCCCAGTGATTCACACCGATCTGGGCGGCGAGAGGAAACCCGTGGCGAGTATCTTTCACCTGTATGGCCAATGATTTGTGATGCCACAATACATTATATATATAGGTCTCTCGTTCACCCGCGAATCGGTCAACGGTGTTTTTGTCGAACGAACGACCTACGGCGAAGTCTCCTTTCAGCTGCAACCACCCCTTTGTCCAGGGTACGACCGTGAAGTGAGGGATGCTGAGGTTCACCTCCGGTATCGGGCTGGCATTGCCAGAATAGGCCATGTCGCCCGTGCTGAGTCGGGCATCCACCAAGTCATTTCGTCCAGCCTTGCTGCCGATACGCAGTAGCAAGCAGCGATACCCCACCTCTGCGTACAGTTGTTGCAGATAGAACGCTCGATCCCGTGGAGCTGCGGCAATCACCTCCATGCCCGCTCCCCAGCCCCATCCGTTGGCCCATGCTTGTTGGTGATAGAGCGCACCAGAGAGGTAGCCATTTCCGCTTTCGAGCGGCACTTTCGCCTGTCGATTGCTCACTTGCCAGAAAGGGGTACGGTCTCCCGTAGCGGCAGCGCCAAAGCCTGTCACCTCATAACTGGTCGCCTGTTCAGCGATGGGAAATGGTGTCTGCCCATGGGCAGTAGTATAGGTGATACCTACAAGGAGGCCGATCCAAAGGATATGTCTGTTCATTCGGCTATGATTTTGAGAGAGCGAAGATACATGATTTGGTTTGAGTGCGCAAACAAATTCCTCCACTTCCGGGGTTACGGAGGAGCGATTGGCGCTATTTTGCTTACTTTTTCTCTGAGAAAACTTTTTTTCTTACCTTTACCCCAAAATCAGAGTTATTATGCAAAAAGTCTTATGCATCAAGAACGATATTCATGAGCTCAACACACTGACGCAATTCTTAGAGGAGGTGGGTGACGAGTTAGGCTTGTCACCGGGTTTGGTCATGAACCTGAATTTAGTGTTAGAAGAGGCTGTCTCTAACATCATTTTTTACGCATACCCCAAGGATGTCGTGGTGGAGGAGGCCGTGACACTGACACTCACCTGTGAGCAGGATGAGTTGCTCATTTGCTTAAAGGATCATGGCATCGCTTTCGACCCTACGCAAAAGGAGGATCCTGACTTGACGTTATCCGCCGAAGAACGACCGATCGGAGGATTAGGCATCTTCTTGATCAGACAGTTGATGGATGAGGTCACTTACCGACGGGAAGGTGATTGCAATCTGTTTACAATGAAGAAAAGAATAACCGCATAAATTAAACAACATGGAAATAACGATTCAGCAAGAGGGAAACGAGATAAGAATCAAGATTAGCGGACGCATGGACACCCTTACGACCAGGGAGTGTGAGAAACAGATCACACCGCTCTGGGAGAAACCGGCCCCCCATTTAGTGGTTGACTGTTCGGAGCTAAGCTACGTCAGCAGTGCCGGATTACGCCTGTTCTTAGTCATGCAGAAACAGACGACGATGCTCAAGGGGTCGCTCCGGCTGGTAGGTATGCAACCGATGATTCGCAAGACGTTTGACCTGACCGGTTTTGGTGTATTGTTTCATATGGAATAAGTCGGCAACTATTTGCCCTACCTAATCTCTATAGGTGACATGAAGATACTTTTCGTTTGTCTCGGTAACATCTGCCGATCAGCGGCTGCGGAAGCCGTGATGAAGAAATTGGTGCGGGAGCAAAACCTGACACCACGTTTCGAGATAGATTCCGCGGGTCTCATCAATTACCACGAGGGTGAACCTGCCGATCCCCGTATGCGCGCACATGCCGCCCGCAGGGGGTACGTCGTGGATTCCATTTCCCGTCCTGTACGCACTACCGATTTCTTTGATTTCGATTTAATCATCGGAATGGACGATCGAAATATAGATGAGTTGAAACATCGTGCGCCCGATTTGGTCACTGAGGCCAAGATCCATCGGATGACTGACTACTCACGCAACAAGTTGTATGATCATGTGCCAGATCCTTATTACAGTGGTGCTGAGGGCTTTGAGTTAGTGCTCGATCTGCTGGAGGATGCCTGCGCCGGATTATTAGCGCACTGTTTAAGTGAATAACTTACGAGTTCATGAGCCGTAAGCTTACGGCTATAGGTAGTGACAAGCTTACGGCTTGACAACTCGTAAGCTTACGGCTTGATAACTCCTATTTAGAACAGAAAACGGGTCGAACAAATGAATGTCCGACCCGCTTTTTATGAAGGATCTACCCTATGAATTACTCACCCAACAGGATCTCCAAGATCTGGCAAGCAGCCTTCGTCACGGAAGTACCCGGGCCGAAGATAGCGGCTACACCAGCCTTATACAAGAAGTCATAGTCTTGAGCAGGGATGACACCACCGGCGATAACCACGATGTCCTCACGACCCAACTTCT
>CAMGEM010000095.1 GCA_946055095.1 uncultured Parabacteroides sp.
CTGGCAACATCATCCCCTCTTCTACAGGTGCTGCTAAGGCTGTAGGTAAGGTTATCCCTGAGTTGAACGGTAAGTTGACAGGTATCTCTATGCGTGTTCCGACTTTGGATGTTTCTGTTGTTGACTTGACAGTGAACTTGGCTAAGCCGGCAACTAAGGAGGCTATCTGCGCTGCTATGAAAGAGGCTTCTGAGGGCGAGTTGAAGGGTGTTCTGGGTTACACTGAGGATGCAGTTGTATCTTCTGACTTCTTGGGCTGCACATTGACTTCTATCTTCGATGCTAACGCAGGTGTTTATTTGACTGACACATTCGTTAAGGTTGTTTCTTGGTACGACAACGAGATCGGTTATTCTAACAAGGTTCTCGATTTGATCGCTCACATGGCATCTGTAAACGCATAATCAGTAAATAATAGAGATTATATATAGGGCCGCATCCTTCGGGGTGCGGCTTTTTTTGTTTTTCCCCCATGGTGGCTATTGAGAAGCGCCGCAAATTATGTAAGTTTGCGGTATGAATAAGTATGAACTGATTACGATTTTAGGGCCTACGGCTTCCGGCAAGACGGCTTTGGCGGCTGCCTTGGCTGCTCGATTGGATACGGAGATCATCAGTGCCGATTCCCGGCAACTTTACCGAGGGATGGATATTGGAACGGGAAAAGACTTGGCGGATTATGTCGTGGATGGGAAGTCGATTCCCTATCATTTGATTGATATCTGCGATCCTGGCTATAAATACAATGTGTTTGAGTATCAGCATGACTTCTTCCGGGTGTTTACCTCCTTGCGGGACAGAGGCTTGGTGCCCATTCTTTGTGGGGGGACTGGGTTGTATATCGAGGCGGTGCTGAAAGGGTATAAGTTGTTGGATGTGCCACCTAATCCTGCTTTGCGTGAACGTTTGCGTGAGAAGAGCCTACCTGAGTTGGAGATCCTGTTAGCCAGTTATAAGGTATTGCACAACAAGACCGATGTAGATTCTGTGCAGCGAGCAATTCGGGCGATTGAGATTGAAGAGTTCTATCGGACGCAAGCACCAGATGTGCGGGAGTATGCGCCACTCAATAGTCTGCTTGTGGGTGTAGCTATTGACAGGGAGCTGCGACGGGAGAAGATCTCCAAGCGATTGCGTGCCCGCTTGGATGAGGGAATGGTGGATGAGGTGCGACGTATCCTATCCAATGGGGTAGCTCCGGAGGATCTGATCTATTATGGCTTGGAATATAAATTTCTTACCTTATATATAATAGGGAAACTGACCTATGAGGAGATGGTCAGTCAACTGGAGATCGCTATCCATCAATTCGCCAAGCGGCAGATGACCTGGTTCAGAGGCATGGAACGCAGAGGCTGTACTATTCATTGGTTGGATGCCACCTTGCCGATGGCGGATAAGGTGGAACAGATCTTGACTTGGTTGGGAAAAGGCGATCGATAAGTGTGTCATTTTATAAATGTGATTCAATATGTTAGCGATAAATGATTTAACGAATACAGCCAATTTCTTTCTGATGGCAGGGCCTTGTGCCATTGAGGGTGAGGAGATGGCCATGCGCATAGCGGAAAAGGTGGTCACGATCACGGAGAAACTACATATCCCGTATGTGTTCAAAGGTTCCTATCGCAAGGCTAACCGTTCACGGTTGGATTCTTTCACGGGCATAGGCGATGAGAAGGCTTTGAAGATCCTGCGTAAGGTGGGAGAGACCTTCCATATCCCGACGGTGACGGATATTCATGAGACGCATGAGGCAGCGATGGCAGCGGCTTATGTGGATGTGTTGCAGATTCCCGCTTTCCTGTGTCGGCAGACCGATCTTTTGGTGGCTGCTGCAGAGACCGGCAAGGTGGTCAATATCAAGAAGGGACAATTTCTGTCGCCCGTGGCGATGCAGTTTGCGGTCCAGAAGGTAAGAGATGCGGGCAATCCGCAGGTGATGATCACAGAGCGTGGTACCACCTTTGGCTATACAGATTTGGTGGTTGATTTTCGAGGTATTCCGCAGATGCAGGAGTGCACTGGTGTGCCAGTGGTCATGGACGTGACACATTCCTTACAGCAGCCTAATCAGACCTCAGGCGTAACAGGTGGTCTGCCTACTTTGATCAGTACGATAGCGAAGGCAGCTATTGCGGTCGGTGCGGACGGCCTGTTTATCGAGACCCATCCCGATCCGGCTTCAGCTAAATCAGATGGCGCCAATATGTTGCGGTTGGATCAGCTGGAGGAGTTACTGACTCGCTTAGTCCGTATCCGGGAGGCGATCAAGGTATAAAAAAGAAAGCGTTCATGTTCCAAGGAGCATGAACGCTTTTATCGGTTTTAGACAAGGAATCCTTATCCCATCTTGCTAATTTTGCGCAACCGATCTTCGTCGATCAGTTTGATCTTTCGACCGTCCAAAGCGATGATTCGCTCCGCTACAAAGGTAGAGAGGGTGCGAATCGCATTCGAGGTAGTCATGTTCGATAAGTTGGCCAAATCCTCGCGGGCCAAATAAATACTCAAGGTAGCGCCATCTTCCTCTAATCCGTAGCTATCCTTTAAAAACAACAGTGATTCCGCCAAACGTCCTCGAATATGCTTCTGAGTCAAGTTCACCGTACGTTCGTCAGCGACACCTAAATCCACCGACAGTTGACGGATGAAGAACATGGCCAAATTGGGATTGCTCATCAGAAGGTTAGTCACGACCGTCATCGGGATCATACATACCGTAGAAGCCTCGAAGGCGGAAGCATTTGTCAGGTAGTTCTCTTGAGCGAAGCTGGCACGATAGCCGAAATATTGAACAGGCTTGATCATTCGGATGATTTGGCTCCTACCGCCTACGCCATCTTTCGAGATTTTTACCTTCCCTTTTAATAAGCACATCATTTCCTTTGGTTCATCGCCCATGCAGTAGATCAACTCGTTACGTTTGAAGTGCTGGATCGTTGAATTACTCCGGAGGATTTCTCGCTCTTTATCGGTTAAAACCCTCCATACCTCTGATATACTGGCCGATAGATCGACCTCTTCTCTTGATTGCTTAACCACGACTGTTCTATAACATACTTATCGAGCACAAATATACAATTTTCTCAGTTATGCATCATGCAAACTGGAAAAAAAATAGCTTTGTTTGCGTAAAACAGAGCAAAAGGAAAACGCAACCGCCTATTTCATTGACAAGGGACGGGCTATCAATAACCCTTTGCAACTTTTCATGCTATTGGCATAGTCTTGCAAAGAGCCGTTTTGAACAATCACTTTCATGGCCGACATGGAGGCATGGATAAAACGTAATTCGCCCCCTTGCCAATAGGCCAAGGCTACATGGGTTACATCCAACCCTTTGACGGTCGTGGCGAAACAGAGGATGTCCCCATCCTGTATGCCAGAGGAGAGGGCGTTGATGTTTGCTTTGGGTAGGTAATAGTGGGGACGTTGATTGATCTCCCGCTCTTTCTTCTCCATTTTCTGCACGAACTCCGGATGTCCTTTCAATTGTTTGTAACTGTCGGGATGGGTGGAGATAAAAGAGAGGTTGAGCGAGAGGGTGTCACCTCCAATAGATTGTGCCATATCTTTGACAATCCCTTTTCGTTCATTCTCGTAAAACCAATCGGCCATATAGTGTAAGCGATCGGTGTAATCGGTAATGGTATTGTCGCGATAACGGAGGTGTTGCAGGTGATCGCAATAGCTCTCAAAGGTGGGATGATCGCTTTGAAGTGTGCGGCAGAGCGCCAATACGGTCTCCATGAAAGTGGTGCAATCCAATTCCCGGAGATTGATCACCAGACCTTCCGGCTCTTTCTCTAAGGTAGAGGCCACATAAGGTGTCCCTTCAAAGAAGAGAGCGGTTTGAATCATCAACGAAGGCATCGGCAGGGTGCGCTTCGGTTGCATCGTTTCGATATAGCGTTGGAAGATGGCCTGATCTTCGGCGGTGCAATAGACTATTCGCTCTTTTTGTTGGGCGTTCAAAGCGAGTGCCCATAGGAGCATAAGGCATACGCTTAATCCTTTTGCGATCTGTTTCATTTCGATTCTGCTTGTTTGCTTTTTAATAAATCCTCCAATTTGATCAGTTCATCTCGATACTGGGCCGCTTCGATAAATTCCAGCTTCTTAGCGGCCTCTGTCATCTGTTTACGGGTGCGTTCAATGGTTTTCTCCAATTGAGCCTTCGTCATGTATTGCACGATTGGATCAGCCACTTGGCTGCATTCCGGTTCCACGTAGGCATACGGCTCTGCCGCTTGCTGTTTCTCTGCCAGCAGGGAGACGCTGTTTTTCATCACCTGCTTGGGGGTGATACCATGTGCCTCATTGTAGGCCATCTGCTTCTCTCGGCGTCGGTTGGTCTCCTCCATGGTAAGTCGCATACTATCGGTAATCTTATCCGCATAGAAGATGACCTTACCATTGACGTTGCGGGCCGCACGACCAGCTGTCTGGGTCAACGAGCGGTGTGAACGAAGGAATCCCTCCTTGTCCGCATCCAAAATGGCGACTAACGAGACCTCTGGCAGGTCTAATCCCTCTCGTAGCAGATTGACTCCTACCAATACATCGAACAACCCTTTGCGCAGGTCATCCATGATTTGCACCCGTTCCAAGGTATCTACGTCGCTATGGATATAGTTGCAACGTACCCCCATACGGGTCAAGTATTGGGTCAGTTCCTCGGCCATCCGTTTGGTGAGTGTCGTCACCAAGACACGCTCGTCACGTTCAGCACGTTGCGTAATCTCTTCCAACAGGTCATCAATCTGGTTCAAGGAGGGACGTACCTCAATCAAGGGGTCTAACAGACCGGTGGGGCGAATGACCTGCTCCACAACCACTCCTTCGCTTTTGGCCAACTCAAAGTCAGCCGGTGTCGCACTGACATAAATCGCCAAGGGGGTCATCGACTCAAACTCCTCAAAAGTCAACGGACGGTTGTCCATAGCGGCAGGCAGGCGGAATCCATAATCCACCAAGTTCTTCTTGCGTGCGTAGTCCCCTCCATACATCGCACGGATCTGTGGGATGGTCACATGGCTCTCATCCACCACCAACAGGAAATCTTTGGGGAAGTAGTCCAACAGGCAGAAGGGACGATCGCCAGCAGCCCGTCCATCGAAATAGCGGGAGTAGTTCTCGATACCGGAGCAATGACCCAATTCCCGAATCATCTCTAAATCGAAAGTGACTCGTTCATACAGTCGTTTGGCCTCATACGGCTTGCCAATCTCTTTCAAATAATTGACTTGCGTGCCTAAATCGACATCAATCTGGCTGATCGCTTGGTTGATACGTTCTTGAGTGGTGACAAAGAGATTGGTGGGATAGATATTTAGCTCCTCTTGCTCGGCAAACTCCTCGCCTGTGTTAGGATCGAATGAAGAGATGCGATCCACCTCATCATCCCAAAACTCAATGCGATAGGCCAAGCCCTCAAACGTCTCGATCGCCGGGAAAATATCCACCGTATCGCCGTTTGCCCGGAAACAGCCTCTTGTGAAATCTATTTTGTTGTTGATATAGAGCGCATCGACGAAACGACGCAACAACTCATCTCTATCTATCCGCATGCCTCGTTCGATGTGGGTCACCTTGGCGGCAAATGCCGTTGGATCTGCCATACCATAGAGACAGGAAACAGAAGAGACCACGATCACATCCTTTCGCCCAGATAGCAAGGAGGCTGTTGCCCGCAGACGCAACTTGTCGATCTCCTCGTTGATGGCTAAATCTTTCTCGATGTAGGTGTCTGTTTGGGGCAGATAGGCCTCGGGCTGGTAATAGTCATAGTAGGAGACGAAATACTCCACCGCATTGTTGGGGAAAAAGGCCTTGAACTCACTGTAGAGCTGGGCGGCCAAGGTCTTGTTATGACTCAAGATCAACGTAGGCCGTTGCACCTGCTGAATGACATTCGCAATCGTGAAGGTTTTCCCCGATCCGGTGACACCCAGCAGGGTTTGAAAAGGTATGCCCTGCTTGATCCCTTTCGACAAAGCAGCGATCGCCTCCGGTTGGTCTCCCGTAGGACTGAAAGAAGAGGATAGCTCAAATGCCATGGTGTTGCGTGAATCAACCGATCGCTTTAGGCATGATAATCCAAAGAATCAAATAGAGCAAAATGCCGAAGCCTGCAAAGAACAGCATCAGCACCCATACGATACGTACGATGGTTGGATCTAATCCTAAATAGTCTGCGATGCCTGCACATACGCCGCCAATCATCTTATTGTTGGAACGGCTCAATTTTTTGTCTGCCATAATACAATACTTTAAAATTTAATAATACAAAGCTACAGTTTCTCTCGCATATTTACAAGTTAAACCAGTAATTCATTTTCACCATGAGCGTATTGGTGGAGGGGAGTCCCCACATCCGATCCAGGTTATGTCCCCAGCCTGATTGATACCAACTGTCTCGATTGGACATTTGGTGCTCCCACACCAAGTAGAGCGTAGAGCCCCTGAGGTATTCCCAACGTACCACCAAGTTTGAACGGAACTCGTTGAAACTGAAGTTCGGGTTCTTGAAGGTGTAACGGCTCTCCCCAATCTTGCCGGTGTATTGATTGTCGGCCAGCTCTAAATCGGTGAGGGGTGTGGTGCGTGCTTCAAACGTATGCGATTTAGTGTCGGCTGCGAGCTTGAAGTCGTCATACTTGCCGATAGAGGTAAAGGGCGAGCCGTAGAACTGGATGGAGATATCTGGCGTGACATTCACTTGCAGCTTGATGGTCAAGCCATAGGTCTTCTGCCTCAGATGTCCCATCACATACTGTTGCTCGTCGGATGGATATGCCAGATTAGTTGGGTTACCTGCTTTAGGCGATTCCACAGTGGTCACATACTGCATCTCGTCGTTGTTCCACGCATAGTTTAATTGTCCGGAGAAATAGACGTGATTGCCGAGGCGAAGTGTCAACATCGGCGAGAGCGTGTTAAAGCGATTGCCTTCGAAGTTGTGGTCGCCCTCATATTGCAAGGTGAACATCGCTCGTTTAGCCTTGTCGGTATTCACCTTAGCCGAGGTGAGAAAGTAAGAGCCGAAGCGTACATCCGGACCTCCACGCAGCAAACGACTGTCTAACCAGTTCCAGCCGAAGGTCTCTTTCACATCCCATTCCAGGCGATTGAGCAACATACTCTGCCAGCGTGCGGAGGCGTTGTTGCTGGTGGCCACGCCGCCGTAGTTCCATATATTCTTTTGCTGGAAAGTCAATGTGTTCGAGCGGAAAGATTTCCAGACGTTGGTATGTTTAAACACCACCTCCGTCAGGTTTTGCAAATAGTCGGTCTCCTTCATGTAGCCCATGTCATTCAAGTCAAAACCCGGAGAAGACCAGCTGAAGGTCTCGCTGAAGCTCCATTTCGCATTGCCTTTGCGTCCCACTTTCACATAACCCCCCGTACCTGTCAAGGAGCGACGGGTAGGATCTACGGTGAGATAATCCTGTGAAGAGCGACGTTGGTAATAGTGCGTGGCACTGCGTTGCAAAGCGGTGACGGCCTCCTCACTTCCATGCAGTGAACTCAACATTCCCTTCATGTCAATGTAATAGAGACGGTTGTGGAAGTATTGCGTGAAGTCAATACCCGCCGTAAACGCATTGCGAATCAATAGCTCCTCTAAATGGGGTTTGTCTAAGGCTCGATTGACGGAAGTCACCATGCCGCCCAGAAGCGTGTTCCCCTTCCAGTTTTTCTGCACACGCACAACCGCATAGTTGGTGAGCGGCTCCACTTGCTCTTTATTCTCAACCCCATTGCGGGTTACATGGGCTGAGGAGCTGCCTGTCAGGCTCTCGATCACACCGATGGTCACGCCCTGTTTGTTGGTACCTGTCAGTTTCAAGGCGCCAATGATCGGCACGTTCTCTTTGGTCTCTGCGAAGCTGGTCTGGTTATCGATGTTTTGGGGCGAGTAGGAGGGAGAGGCCCCGATACGCCGGGTATAAAACATCATGTCGCTTCCGTTGGCGAAGTCGAGGATATGTTTACCCTCCAAGAAGAAGGGGCGCTTCTCCTCGTAGAAGGTCTCGTAAGCGGTTAAGTTCATGACCGAGGGATCCAATTCCACCTGTCCATAATCGGGATTGACCGTCAAGTCGAGCGTGAAATCAGAGAGGGCGAACTTCGCGTCAAAACCGACATTGCCTTTCCAGCTGTTCCCTTTTTGGTACGGGCTCCCCTCAATCTTCGGCTCATGGCGGTATTTGCCCATCACATAGGGAAGAAACTCAATGCCTTTGGGTTTGGGCAAGGCATCCATGCCACTCATGTTGCCGAATGAGAAGACATGACCATTGTTTTTCAGTGGGATCATACTCCAATTCTGCACCTCGTTGTTACGTCGGATGATGCGTCGGATATGCAATCCCCAAGTGCCATCTTCCGAAAACTGATTGTAACGCAATTGGCTGAAAGGGATGCGTAACTCCGCTGTCCAACTGGAATCGGCCTTATTAATAGATGTACGGCCTTCCCATACGGCATTCCAGCTCTTGTTGACCTCCAATTTGTCGGTCACGATCAAGTCGGTCTGGTTACCACCTAAGTTGAGGTTGAACTCCGGGGCGGCTCGATAATCGTGGTAGGTGTCAAAAGCGATACTGACCAGATCGCCCAAACTGTTGTCGTCTCGATTGCCGATAAAACGATTCATCTGTTCCGGAGCGGCATCCTTGCAATAGATACCGACATAAATGTAGCGGTCATCATAAAATAGCTTGGCACGGGTGGGAGAGGGGGTGGCTTGCCGCTCATACGGCTGCACCTGCACAAAATCAGCCGTCCAGGTTCCCTGTGTCCAGAAATCCTCATCTAACCGACCGTCGATCGTCGGTCGCTGTCCCGATACTTTTTGGATTTGATAAGTCCGTTTGTAGGCTTGTTCCATGGGCAAAGTCGCCTCTTGTTGTGCCTGGGCGAATGTCATCCCGGCCAACCATATACCCATCCAAATACAATGTTTACGTCTCATGCCTATTAGATCTATGGTTCGTATGCCTGCAAAGGTAGTTGATTATTCGAAAAAAGTAGGTATTCTTTCCGCATTTATCCATGCGGTCTAAAGAAGATCTACCTCTCCTTTTGTAATTTCGAAGGTAAAACTGTAATTTTGTCTTGCAAAGAATGAACGGTATGCTATCTATACTGGGAAATAATAAGGTATCCGTATGGCAACGAAAAATGAACAGAAGTGGCAAGTGAACTATGAGCAACTGAAGGATTATATCCTTGAACACCATCAGCTACCCGACAAAAAGAAGGTCGAAAACCGGGGGTTATTGAATTGGTGGAAGTATAATAAGAAGCTGATCAAGTCGGGGAAGCTGGATGCTGAGCGTATCGCTTTATTGGAAGCGTTGAGCAATATGCGCCTAAAAAAGGAGGAACCTCGTTAGAGATCCGCCTGTTTTGAAAAATATACGGTAGATA
>CAMGEM010000096.1 GCA_946055095.1 uncultured Parabacteroides sp.
GCCGAGAGGATTGGAGTTCGTTGGGCAACGGATTGTGGTTTGTTGGGCTTGAAAATTTAATCGGCATGTACCCGTGTCATTGCGGGCTTTGACCCGGCAGGGCAATTGGTAGAGACGTAGCGCGCTACGTCTCTACTATTATTTACAATGCTTTCGGTGCATACATGGCGTTCCACCAACTGGGATCGTCTTGCAGCCATTTCGCAAACCAAGCGAAGATCGTGGCTTGCCAGCGGATGCGCTTGCCGTAGTCGAGAATGTGGTGATCTTGGTTGTTGACCAGCACCATCGCCGTCTCACGACCTAAGAGCTTCAAGGCGGTGAACATCTGAATGCTCTCGCCTACAGGTACATTGTGGTCGGCGTCACCATGCACGAAGAGCAGCGGGGTATGGATCTTGTCGGCATTGTAGAGCGGGCTGTGATCCACATAAAGTGCCTTGTCTTTCCAGGGATAGCTGTTCGCCATGGAGACCTCACTGTAGGAATAGCCCCAATAGCCCTCACCCCAGTAGCTGGTGTGATCGCTGATACCGGCATGAGAGATGGCTGCCGCAAAGAGGTCTGTCTTGGTTTGCAGGTATTGTGTCATGAAGCCACCGTAGGAGGCACCGATACACCCTATCTTTTTTGTATTGACGAATGGGTGTTCTTCGCAGAAACGGCGGGTACCCTCAATGATGTCATCCGCTACGTAATCACCAGCGGTGTTGACGTGACGAGCGGAGAACTCTTGCCCGAAACCGGTTGCGCCACTCGGCTCAACTACATACACCACATAACCTAAAGCGGCGTAAGCGTGATGCGGATAACGTCCCTCGAAGTTACGGCTCGTAGGCGAGCAACCACCATAGTAATTGACAATCATCGGGTATTTCTTATTCGGATCGAAATGGGGCGGGAGATAGTAACGCCCGCAGATCGTATCTCCACGAGAGTTGACGAAATCCCATGCGCCTGTCTCACCAAAGGCGATGTTAGCCATCTGCTCGGCGTATAGGTCACGCACGAGACTGGTTTTCTTCGTCTTGGTGTTGAGCGTATAGAGACGCTCGGCGTTGGCTGCGCTTTCGCCATAGCAGACCATCGTCGGAGCGGCTGCCGCTAACGAGAAAGACTTCACGATGTCCTCGCCAATGGAAAGGGGTTCGATACGGAAGCTCTTGCCATCCATGCGATAGAGGCTGACGCAGTCTCGATTCTCAGCCGTGAAATAGATGTTTCCATCGGCTTTGTTCCAGACCGTCTGGGTGACGTTCGGATTGAAATCGCGAGTGACAGGCGTAATCTGCTTGTCGGCAAGGCGCATCACGTAGAGCTGGTGGTCGTACATACTGGGTGTTTGGCCCTCTTTCACCTGTTTCCCAATGCCACCTAAGCACTCGGGTGATCCGGTGAAGAGCACTTGCTGTCCATCGGGCGAGAAGATGCCTCGACTGATAAAGCCATCTTTCTCAACTAACAGCTCGGCTTGCAACGTCTCCACGTCTAACCGATAGATAGAGGTCAAGGTTGTCGGGCGGGCGGTCAGTCGATCTTCTTGGGTAGCCATCAAGATATAGCGGCCATCGCTTGAGATGTCGTTGGCCCACACGTTGTGGAAGCCGAAGGTGAGCGGCTGCATCAATCCGCTGCTGAGGTCATATTTCGCCAAGTAGGAGCGGGTGCGCCATCCCGGTTGACGGTCGTCGGGGACAATGACTTCATATACATCTTTCCGCTCGGCCGGTCCCTCTTTCGTCAAGGTGAAGAGCAGGTAATCCTCTGTCGGTGCCCACTGGAAACGGCCCTCAGGCAGACGATCCACGACGATCTTCTCCGCGCCCGTAGCCGGATCAACGGTAATCAACTGTTTGCCATCCACACCGTTTCTGGTGTAGTAATAAGCTGTGCTCTTGGGCATCCAGCGCAGGTTCTCTGTGCGTTCAGCGACTACTTTGCCGGTAGCCACTTCGGTCACCTTCGTGATGCTTTCCGATTGACCGCCCACCTTGTTGGTGCGGTAGGTAGTGATGAGGTATTTGCCATCTGCTGAGATGGAGGCTCCTGCCATACGGATGCCGTGCAGCACATCGTTGAGGGTGTACATCCGCTTCCCGCTGTCACGCAGGGTAATCGATGCGCTCTTTTCGCTCTCCACGCTTACTTGTGGATTCGCTTGCTCACCCTTATCAGTGAGGTACTTGATCACGATCTCATGGCTGGCTGGCTCTAACTTCAAAGAGCCTTTCTCCTTTTTCTCGCCATCCACATAGAGCTGATAGTGTTTCAGACCCTCTACCTGGATGCTTGCCTCTACGTAAGCGTTGTTCTCCAACAGGAAAGCCGCCAAATGGAGCGCATGTCCCTCGGTGGAGGTAGGCAGTGAGGTCACCTGTGTGGCCTTCCCCAAGGCATCGAAGGCAAGCGGTGTATCGAGAAAACTTTCCGCTTTGAAAGGCTTAGCGTTCACATCTACGCTATCTACCATGAATGGTTGCCGTAGCGCAAAGGGGCCGGCGTAATGAAAGGAGCGAACGGGTAACGTCTCGGCAGAGGCCCAGACACCCATACAAAGTGCTAATGTTGTGAATAAGTTCTTTTTCATGTGTTCAATTTTTGATTGGGCAAAGCTACATATTTTTTCGTTTAGGAGCGTTTTCTAACCGCAATTATCGGTCATTGCATGTAAAGGGCTTGCGAAAGTAGCCTTAATAATCGGTCATTGCCTAAAATGGAGGGAGAGAATAGCTTCAAATTGAGGCATTGCTTTTAATAATGGAGCAGAAAAGACGCTTCTTAGCAAAAAACGATAACCGATTAAGAAAAAAATTGTACATTTGCGACGTGTAAAATCACAATTCAGTGATGTGGAACAGAAAGGAGTGCCGCTGGGGGGGGGGTAAAACACCTTTTGAATGAACAGCGGTGGCAAAGTGCAGATAGACAGCTTGATATATCAATCAAGATGAACTACGATTATATCCTTTCACTACATCCAATACGAGAACATGGCAGAGGAACAGCGTAAATCGGAAATGAAATGGTATGTCATGCGGGCCTATAAAAATGAAAAAAAGGCTGAGGAATTGCTTTCGGGCAGCAGGGGATTGACCTATTTCATTCCCAAAAAGAAGGTCATACGCACAAGGGAGCGAAAGAAAGTGATCAGTTTGGAGCCGGTCATTCGTAGCCTCGTGTTTGTGTATGCTACGCAGCAGCAGATCATTACTTTCAAGAAGGAGATATACAATGATCTCCAGTTCGTGATTTGGAAATGCGATGGAGGCATTCACTATCTGACCGTTCCTACCCAACAAATGCACAATTTTATCCAGGTGTGTGAGCAGAAGGAGCAAGAGGTGGCCTTCTATCGGCCTGATCAGATCCAAGTGGAGAAGGGGCAACGGGTGCGTGTGCATGGTGGTGCTTTCGATAAGCTGGAAGGCATCGTGGTGAAGGTGGAGAAGAAGCGCAATAAGCAGTTCGTGGTGTTGATCCCGCAAGTGTTAGCCGCTTCGATCAAGGTTGATCCTGAGTATTTGGAAATCATAGAAGGAGAGTCTGACAACGAAAAATTACCCCCCCCAATCCATTAGAATAGATGGGGGTTGAGTTACTTACAGGAAGTGCTTCTTTCTGTCGCATAAAAAAGTTAGGAAATGGAATTCGTTTGGACAGTCAATGTTATTTTAGCATTCGTTCTGTGTATTAGTTTCGCTGGGATAGTGATCGCACAGGTGCTTGATGTTGCGTTTTACAGGCAGCTGTTTGACGTTCCAGAAGCTCGGAAAGTACATCAGCACTTGGTGCCCCGATTGGGAGGGGTCGTGTTCATGCCCGTGCTGGTTTTCACCATCATCTTATTGCTGATTATCAATAGCTTGTTTGGTAATGATGAGCTATCGAAGGCGGTAGGCGAGAATGCGTTGCCATTGGCCTATGTCTATTGTTCCATCACTCTGCTGCATCTCATCGGCATACTTGACGATCTGAAGGGTGTGGATTATCATGTCAAGTTTGTCGTGCAAATCGTTTGCGGCTGCCTGTTTGTAGGAGGAGGGATTTTGATCTCCGACCTGCATGGCTTTATGGGCATCTACGCATTGCCGTTCTGGGTGGCTATACCCTTCACCATCTTTGTTATGGTATTCATTATCAATGCAATCAACTTGATCGATGGCATTGATGGGTTGGCTTCAGCGATATGTATCATTGCCTTTGTCTTTTATGGGGAGTTCTTCTTCATGTTCGGGCTGTACTTAGATTCTTTGGTTGCTTTCTCTGCCGCAGGCGTGCTTATCCCCTTTTATTATTACAATGTATTTGGCAAAATTGAGAAGAACAAAAAGATCTTCATGGGCGATACCGGTAGCTTGACGATGGGAATCTTGATGTGCTTTTTAAGCATTCGGCTCAGCCATGTGAGTGATACATCGGCACTGTCTGAACACGTCGATTCGTTTGTGTTGGCCTTTTCTCCACTGTTGCTTCCTTGCCTGGATGTTGTCAAGGTCTATTTCATCCGCATATCGCATGGCATTAATCCCTTCCTGCCGGATAAGAATCATATCCACCATAGATTGATGGCTTTGGGCCTGTCTCAATTTGCGACTATGGTCACGCTTATCTTGTTTAATGGCATGTTGATCTCACTGAATGTGGCGTTGTCTTTCTATGTGGGAACAACCGTGATGTTATGTGTCGATATAGTCATCTGGATAGCCCTTACGTTCCTGATCGAAGCGGGGATAAAATATAGAAATCTTAGAAATTCAAATGAGCAAGAAATGGTTTAACAAGTATATTAGGTGTGGCATAGGTTGCGTTTGGTTGATTTTCCTTTTCTCTTGCGCTACGCCGATGGACATCGCCTATTTCCAGGATGCGGCGGCGCTCGATGGCATGGCCTTGCAGCCGGAGCGACAATTCCGTTTAAGGCCGGAAGATAAGATCAATATAGTGGTTAACAGTAGCAATCCGATGCTTGAGCAGCAGTTCACGCTGAGCACAGCTACGAAAGGTGGTAATGTGCTTGGGGCAGAAGTCTCACCGATTACCACAGCGGGCAGTAGCTCAGGAAACTCGCAAGTCGTAGCTTATACGGTGGATGAACAGGGCACCATTGACTTCCCTATTTTGGGAAAGATACGAGTAGCCGGCATGACCCGTGGAGAGGTCGCTGCCTATATCAAGGATCGACTGGTCGCCAGAGAGTTAGTGAGTGATCCGATTGTGACGGTAGAGTATGTCAATCTCAGTGTGCGAGTAATGGGCGAGGTGGCCAAGCCGGGTAATATCTCGATTACCAAGGATCATTTTACCCTTATGGATGCACTAACCCATGCGGGTGATTTGACGATTAATGGCAATCGCAAGACGGTCATGGTGAACCGTCAGGTCGATGGGGTCAATAAGGTCTATTATGTGGATCTGACCAATATGCAACAGACGTTGCTCTCGCCAGCCTATTACTTGGAACAGAATGACCTTGTCTATGTCTCACCGAATGATAAACGCATGCGTGAGTCGAGAGGGGAAGGCAATGCTTTTCAGACACCCTCATTGTGGTTGTCTATTGCCTCATTCTTGACTACCCTTGCGGTACTTATTTTTTAGCCTTACATTTTTATGAGTAACTCTCAACTTGTGAATAGACCCGTAGAGGAGTTTCTGACCTTGCAGGAGTTTTGGGCGCTTTGCCTCAGTCACCTGCACTGGTTTGTTTTATCGTTGGTCGTAATGCTGTTTGGGGCCTCCTATTATTTGGTGAAAACGCCCAATACCTACGTGCGGAATGCCTCTGTGATGGTGAGAGAGGAGACAACCGGTGCCAAGGTGGCGCAGTCGGCGAGTGGTTCGGAATTCAACAACATGGCTTTTATTCAGCAACCGACCAATGTCTCGAATGTGGTGCGCCAATACACCTCTTTGGCGCTTCTTTCCGATGTAGTTCGTCGGTTAGATCCAACGGTTGATGAAAGTGATCTGGTGCGTCAAGCAAAGAATCTTCGACTTGGCCTCAGTGTGAGCCAAGACGGTGAGGAATCTACGGTAATCAATCTTCAATATGTGTCTCATTCACCTGAATATGCGGAGGCGGTGTTGAATGCTGTTATTGAGGTGTACAACGAGCGTTGGCTGAATGAACGAAATCAGTTGGCACGCAATGGTGCTCATTTTATTGATGGTCGTTTGGATGTGATTGAAAGTGAGTTGAATCAAGTGGATGATAGCATTTCACTTTTCAAGACGCACCATCAGATTACGGATTTGGATCGGGTGAGCGATCTCTATCTGCAGCAACAGGCTGAGTCGGAGGCTGATTTGTTGAGACTGACCAATCAACTCTCCATGGCGCAATACATCCTTGGTATTCTGCAAGATGAAAAGACACAGCATCAGCTCTTGCCTACCAACACTGGTCTATCCAATGGAGAGGTGGAAACGCAGATTGCCTCCTACAACAGCTATCTGTTGAAACTCAAGAACAACATGGTAGGCACCTCTGCACAGAATCCGCTGATCTTGCGTCAGGAGGCGGAGTTAGATGACATTCGTCAGAATATTTTGGCTACGGTCACCAGTTTGGAGAATACGTTGCGGATTCAGCTGCAAGCGGTCCAGCTCTACAATGCCGAGGCCAAAGAGAGAGTCACTTCCAGCCCGGATCAAGCCAAGCGGTTACTCGCTGTGGAGCGCGATCAGAAGGTGAAGGAGAGTCTCTATCTCTACCTCTTACAGAAAAAAGAGGAGAATGAGATCAGTATGACCTATACGCCTGAGCCCACGCAGGTGATCGATATGCCGCATGGTAGTATGTTCCCCATTGCGCCCAAAAGGAAGAGTGTGCTGCTGGCAGCTGCCCTGTTTGGGCTACTTTTGCCAGCGGTTATCCTGTTTGTGATGGAGAATCTAAACACGACCGTGCGTAAACGATCTGAGGTGGAGTGCCGCACTCAGTTGCCAATAGTGGGGGAGGTCCCCTATTACATGAAATCCATAACCCGTTCTTGGTGGGAGAAGCTGCCCTTTTGGAAGAAGCTGCCTTTTATAAAGGAGCCCACGCTATCCTCTCCTTTGGTGGTCGAGCATGGTCGTCAGGATGTGGTGAATGAGGCATTCCGTCTGCTTCGCTCCAATTTGGAGTTCATGTCTGACGGTCACCATCAGAAGAACGTCTATATCATCACCTCCATGCATGCTGGTTCAGGCAAGACATTCGTCAGTATGAATTTGGCGCTTACCTTAGCGATCAAGGAGCGTCGGGTACTCTTGATCGATGGGGACATACGTCGAGCATCGACTTCGCGTACCTTAGGGAATCGGGAACTGGGCTTGGCGGACTATCTGGCAGAGAAGGTGGATGATGTCGCTTCGCTGATCTACCAGGTTGAGGATCATCCTACCTTCTCGGTGCTTCCGGTTGGTACTACCCCTCCCAATCCGACGGAGTTGCTCTCTGGACCCCGCTTGCAACAGCTGTTGGAGGAGTTGCGTCCTCACTATGACTATATCCTCATCGACTGCCCCATGGCGGAAAGTTTGGCCGATGCCTTCCTGATCGGGCGTTGTGCGGATCGTACGCTGTTTGTGATTCGGGCAGGTCTGTTCCAGCGTAAGATGGTTCCCCAGTTGGATGCTTATGTGCAGCAAGGTAGGTTCAAGCATCTGTCCATAATTTTGAATGCCACTCCGTCCACTGGGCACTATGGGTATAAATATGGGTATGGTTATGGCTATTATTACAACTATGGTCTTTCATCTGATCGGGAATCTTTGCAATCATGAAGAAACGATACGATTTATACCTTATTATATATAGTATCTGTCTGCTGCTGTCAAGTAGCGACCTGTATGCGGATACGAGAGGCGGAAGTTCTCAAGAGCCCATTGAGCGAAAAGACCCGCTCTATATGCAGTTGTATGGGGGTATCAACAAATCCGCCAACGAGAACCTGCCGATGTCGGAGTTTACGGCTTACCCCTGGTCGGGTGGAGTGTTTTTCGGAATAGGGGAGGAGTTGCATCCGCTGTGGGGCTGGCGTGCCGCTCTTCGGATCAACCATAATAAGAGTCGCAACGTGCCTGCCTGTGAAGCATCAGACACATGGGGTTGGAATAGTGTCGGGCTTTTTGCGGATGGCACTTTTGACCTCACCGATGCCTTCACAAAATCGGAGGGGCGTGGCGTACCTTTCAATGTCAAGTTGTTTGCCGGAGTTGGAGCCTCTTATGCGTATGATTATCCAGAGGATGTCATCCTCTCTTATGCGGTGCCCTACTCCACAGGAAACAGACTCATTCCAGCGGCACGGGCGGGTGTGGATGTCTCTTACCGAATAGCTGCCAATTGGCGCATAGGTGTGGAGCTGAGCCACACGGTCTTTACCGATAAGTTCAACGCCGTGAAGACGGGGGCACCCATCGATATGCGCACGAATCTGAATGTCGGTGTCACCTATTTGTTTGGCAAGCGAGAAGCACCGGTTGTCCCAGTTGGCCCTGTCATCTATGATACGCGGTTGCGGACAGTGCCTTGGTTACCCTTCCTGTTGCCGGATGCGGAACAAACGAAGGTGCGAAGTATCAAAGGGCGTGCCTTCCTCGATTTTCCCGTCAATGAGACAGCGATCTATCCGCAGTATCGCCGTAACCCAGAGGAGCTGGAGCGTATGCGGGCAACCATTGATCACGCCCTCTTTGATAAGAGTTTCCAAGTGCTACGTGTCACGTTGCATGGCTATGCTTCTCCGGAGAGTCCTTACTCCAATAATACCCGTTTGGCTCTTGGACGTACGCAATCACTGAAAGAGTATGTATGCCAGCATTTTCAGTTGCGCGATTCCATCGTTGATACGGACTATACCCCGGAGGATTGGGACAATTTGCGTGCCTTCATAGAAAGCCGTGGCAACAGTCGAAGGGTAAAAGGCGATATTTGGTATGAGCATGAGACAGTGGTTGAGACCCCTGCGATGCCCGACTATGTGTTGAAGCATCGAGAGGAGCTGTTAGCGGTGATTGACTCTCCCATGGAACCGGATGAAAAAGAGGCCCGGTTGAAATATGTGGGAGGCGGTCAACCCTATCGCTGGTTGTTGCAGCATGTCTATCCCGGCTTGCGTCATACCGACTATGTGATTGAATATGTGGTGAAGCACTACGAAGTGAAAGATGCCCGTCGGTTGATCTATACGCACCCGGAAGCCTTGAGCGTGGAGGAGATGTATCAGGTGGCAAAGAGCTATGAGGAGGGTACAGACGGTTGGTTGGATGCGCTGATGGCTGCTGCCCAACAATATCCCGATGATGTCACGGCCAATCTCAATGCGGCTTCAGCCTGTGTGCGGACACAACGCTTGACCGATGCGAAGCGTTTCTTGACAAAGGCGGGCTCTTCTGCGGAAGCCA
>CAMGEM010000097.1 GCA_946055095.1 uncultured Parabacteroides sp.
GAGGCAAAAGTACAGGCTTCGCGTTTGCCCCGAAATCACCTCAAATAGGTAAAATTAGGAACGGAATACCTCAAAATAGGTATTTCGGCTTTCCTCCAAAAAAGGTGAAAAACGGCTTGGAATATGAAGTAAAAGATATACCTTTGCGGCAGTTTATGGTTCGTGACACTCCGACGAGGCGAGTGTCAACGATTAAAAGGGAATCAGGTGAGAATCCTGGACAGACCCGCTGCTGTAAGTCCCGTAAGTGTCCTTGAAGGACTTGGCCACTGGAGCTGTTGCTCTGGGAAGGCATTCAAGGATGGGATAAGTCAGAAGACCTACCATAGACAGCTATAGTTTTACTTGCTTTCGGGATATAGAGCAACGAAACACATTGAGTCTGATTCTCTTCTGGCCTATTTCTTCTTAGCCTTTGGGAAGGAGGATTTCTTTGTACGTGCCTATCGTGTCTTTTCTCGTCAGCAAGCCGATTGCGTAACGAAACAAAGAAATTGATATGAGGCTATTCTTACACATTCTTTTATGGCTTAGCTGTTGGGTATCGGCGACAGCACAACGTACATTCACGCTTTCCGGAACCATTTCGGATGATCTCCACGCACCTATACCTATGGCAACAGTCGCTGTGGAGCATACGACCTTGGGCACCTACTCCGATGAACAGGGACATTATGCGATTCGGCTGAAAGAAGGAACCTATACCTTGGTGGTCTCATCGGTGGGTTTTGAAAGCGTCCGATGGAAGGTGTCGCTTCATGCCGATAAGCAACACCATTTTTTGTTGAAAGAGAGCCAGGTGTCACTCCATGCGGTCGAAGTATTGGGCAAATCGAAAAACCAGCAGGTGAAGGAGGGGGCTTTCACGGTCAATGCACTCGATGTTAAGCCGTTGGTGAACTCAACGCTCAATTTGAGTGAGATGGTCAATCGCACCACGGGCATCAAGGTGCGTGAAGAGGGAGGCGTTGGTTCCGATTTCGATCTTTCCATCAATGGCATGTCGGGCAACTCCGTGCGCTATTTCATAGATGGTGTTCCGCTGAGCGCGAAGGGAAGTGGCGTGTCGTTGGCGAATCTCCCTGTGAATTTGATTGAGCGTGTCGAGATCTACAAGGGGGTGGTACCCGCCAGCTTAGGGGCTGATGCCTTGGGAGGTGCGGTCAATATCATCACCAATCAGGCACGAAAGAACTATTTGGATGCCTCTTACGGCATTGGTTCTTTCCACACGCATCGGGCAGACTTGAATGCGCAATGGGTAGAGCCAAAGAGTGGCCTCTTGATCAGACCGACACTGGGTGTGAACTATTCGAAAAACGACTATACGATGAAAGGGGTAGAGGTTTGGGATGAGTCTCAACGGGCCTATGTAGGTGCGAATCGCAAGCGTTTCCATGATGATTATCTCTCCGTCCTCGCGCAGATGGAGTTTGGCTGGGTGGATAAACCTTGGGCCGATGCGATGTATGTGAGCGGTTCCTATTCGAAGGTAGATAAAGACATTCAGACCGGATCTATCCAAAGCAAAGTCTATGGAGAGGCCAGCCGGCATGTGGATGCCTGGAATCTCTCGGCCCGTTACCGAAAGGCGGATTTCTTGACGGATGGGTTACTTGTCAACGCCTCGCTGTCGCACACCTGGGATCATTCGCTGACGGTCGATAGCGCATTCCGAAAGTATGACTGGAATGGCAACTACATTGTCTCCTCTCGCAATGAGATCACTGGCAACGACCGCTCCTTGCGTCACTATAAGCGGCCACTGACCATCGTGCGCACCAACTTCGACTATGCGTTGAACACCCATCATCGCTTCAACCTGAATTACCTGTTAAATCGGACAGGCAACCGGCGTTACGACGACATAGACACGGAATTCGAGCCCTCTAATGATGTGTTGACCAAACATATCTTAGGCTTTTCCTATGATCAATCTTTCTGGGATGGGCGGATGGAGAACACCTTTTTCGTCAAGGACTATATCAACCATTTACAGATTGAGCAACAGGACCTCTATTGGGTGACAGGGTCTGCTGATATGCCCGCTTCCTCCACGAAGAACAATGTGGGCTATGGCTTAGGCTCCCGTTTTGAGTGGCGTCCGTTCTGGGCGATGAAAGCCTCTTTCGAGCATAGTGTCCGTCTGCCCTTGGCCCGTGAATTGTTAGGAAACGGGACAACGGTCTATCCGAATGTACGATTGCGTCCGGAGAACAGTTACAATGTGAATGTCGGGATGTATGGCACTTGGCGTATGACACCCGGTCACCTGCTCTATTACGAGTTGACCGGTTTCTATCGGGACGTGAACGACTATATCCATGCGGTCATCTCAGAGCAAGAGGGATTGATGCAATATAATAATGTGAGCAGTGTCGATATTAAAGGGGTGGAAGGTGAGTTACGCTACAATTGGAGGGAACACTTGCAAGCGATCATCAATTGCAGCTACCAAGACTCACGCGACAAAAAGGAGTTCTTGGCAAACGGGAAACCCTCCGTGACCTACGGCAATAAGATCCCTAACAAACCCTGGCTCTATGGCAACGCGGAGCTGAGTGGCACCCTGCGCAACCTACTGCACCGGGATAGCAAGTTGCAATTGGGGTATCGCTATCAGTATGTGCATTGGTTTTACCTCACGTGGGAAGGCTATGGCGTACTGGATGGAAAATCAAAAATCCCCACACAAAACCTACATTCCATGTTCTTGACCTATTCTTGGCAACGGGAGCGTTACAATCTCTCGTTGGAATGCAACAACCTGTTTGACGCAAGGGTGTACGACAATTATATGCTGCAAAAGCCCGGGCGTGCCTTTTTCTGCAAGTTTCGACTTTTCTTGCAATAAAAACTGTTCAGGATGAATTATTTATCAATTATTTATATGTTAATACAATGAAAAAGTTTCAGTTTTTAGCCTGTGCGTTCGCCACCCTGTTGGCTGCGACCACCTTCAGTGCATGTTCGGATGATGATCCGATAACTCCTGTTACACCTACTCCAGAGCCGGAGACTCCCACGCCGGAGCCAGAACCAACGCCTGTAGAGCCGGAGAAGGCGACCTATCACTTCGATATTTGGGTATCTGTCGGCAGTACGGGTGGCATGGGATCGAACACCTCTTACTTGGTGAAGGGATTGGATTCGCTGACCGTTCAGCCTACCGTCGATTTCAAGAATGATGGCGTGGATGTGACTGCGACCATGAATATGGAGAGCATTATCAAAGGGAAATACTACTATCAAGTTCCCATTTCCGCGGATCGTTTCTCTAAATACCAGATTGTCGGGAATCAACTGAAAGTAATCAAGGAGCAACCGTTTGTGAAGAACACGTTCAAGGATCGCCGATACACGCACGCTTGGATTGACGACAACACCTTAGTGCTGATCGCAGCGAATGGTACGGCGAACAAGGTGATCTGGACGAAACTCAATGCGGAGGATATGACCATCCTCGATGAGGGTGAGTTGACCCTGCAAGTACCCGAGGGAGACAAGTTCAGCACCTCTGGATTGGCACGTTATCGCAAGTCAGACGATCGCATCATCTATTTCTTCCAGCACAAGGCGGAGACGCACAATTTCTATGCCGCTTTTATCAACGCGAAGGATATGACTGTCGAGGCTGAGGTGAAAGAGGATCGTGCGGACATGATGGCGGGTACCGCTTACGGAGAATTGTTGCAAGACAAGATGTTCTTTGACGAGAACGAGAATCTCTACTTAGCTTGCAACACCGTGTTGCCCAACGCCTCCAGCTCTACGCAACAGTTTGGCCGTTTGCTGCGTGTCAAGAACGGTGCCCTGGATTTCGACAAGGAGTATGAGGGATATCGCTATGATGCGGGTAAGTTGATCACCTCAACCTACTTGGCAAACAACAAAGCGTTGCTGTATATCATGGATCCCACCTATACGGGTGCGAATGCGTGGGGATCGGCCTATAATTGCTATTATGCCGTGATCGACCTGGATACCGATCAGAAAGAGGAGATTCAGTACGAGGGTCAGCCTTTGCCTTTCAGTGAGGGTAATTTCTCGCAACGTGCGGTGGTCGTAGGGGATAAAGCCTATATCGGCACGAACCCGGAAAAGGACCAGCCCACGATTTATATCTACGATTTGGCAACGGGTCAGGTGACGAAAGGCCTCTCTATCACGGAGGGCTATGGATTCAACCGCATCGCGGTATTGGATAATGAGGATGCGCAGTAATAACAGCTAACGAGTGATGAACCGAGGAGTTCGATTTGTTTTTAGTGTGCACAGGGTGGTAGGAACGATCATTGCCCTCTTCTTTTTGATGTGGTTCCTAACGGGGTTGGTCTTAATCTACCATCCTTATCCTCGTTTGTCGGATGAGCAGATCTATGCGCATCAAGAGGTGCTACCCGACCTGTTGCCCGATGTAGATAGCATCGCGCAACGGGCGGGAGGCACTCTGCGAAAGCTACATCTCTATCAAGCGCAGGGACAGACATTAGCGGAGGTGACGACGAAAGACACCTCATGCACGATGGTAGCGGATGGAACGCAACCCGTGAAGCCTGTGACCTATGCCACAGCGGAGCAAATTGCCAAGCGGTGGATCGACGCACCTATCTTGCGGGTAGATACGTTGCATGAACGGGCGCAATGGGTGCTTTACTCCCGCTACGACAAAGTGTTGCCCATCTACCGTTTCTATTTTGACGATTCCGATCGCAGCGAACTTTTCATTTCCGGTAAGAATGGGGAGGTCCAGCAACTCACCACCCGTAGCTCTCGTTTTTGGGCGTGGGTGGGTGCCATCCCGCACAAGTTCTATGTGCCAGCCTTGCGTACACGGTTGGACCTGTGGATGAATACGGTGGCTGTTGGAGGAGCGCTTTGCTTCTTTGCCGCATTGAGCGGTTTGCTCGTCAGTCTCTATGTGCTTTATAAGCAATACCGACGAACAGGCCATCTGCACAGTCCCTACCGCAAACGGTGGTATCATTGGCATCATGTGTATGGCTTGTTGTTCAGCGTGGTGCTGGTCGCATGGGGGATCAGTGGCTACTTCTCCATGCAAAGGGTGCCGCAGTGGCTCATCAACACGCAGGGCGAATATATCTTCAATCCCTCTCGTCTATGGGGGAAGAAGCCGCTTCCCTTCTCGGCCTATCAGTTGGATTATAGGGCGTTGAAAGGTGCTTATCCGGCGCTGAAAGAGGTGACATGGACCCATTTCCGGGATATTCCGGTGTATGCGATTGTTGAGGGATGCCAAGAGCGATGGATCGATGCCCGAGGCACAACCGTCAAAGAGCTGTATATTCCGGAGGAAACGATTGCCGAAGGTATGCGTGAGCTGTATGGTGAGGAGACTCTTTTCCACATCACGACGCAAGAGCGGTATGACAATTATTACCTGTCCCGCTCCATGGATCTGCCGTTGCCCGTATATAAGGTGACGGTCGAGAATGCCAACCGCGACCGCTTCTACATCAGTCCTGCAACGGGGTATGTGCGTTACCTGAACAAGAACAAGGTGGTGAAAAAGTGGCTTTTCGGAGGCATACACTATCTGCATACCGCTTGGATGATGGAGCACCCGATCGTATGGCAGCTCTGCCTCTGGGTCTGTTGCTTGGGTGGTGCGTTTATTTGTTTGACAGGTTGTTATTTAGGCGTTTTGTATGTGCGGCGAAAGCTTAGCCAAACGGATTGATTTTGGTAGTTATGCCTACATGAATCCCCTAATCAAGGTAATAGGCCCAGCAAATTACCCATATTTAGGTATTGTGGCGCGATCGGAGGCAGCGTACCTTTGCAGTGTCAAATTCAGACAAGCAACAAATGTCGTGACACACTATTAGTATATCGCAATATTTATGTGAGCAACCAGAACCGATCGCTAATTTTTATGTAAGCATATAAGATTATCAAAAAAAGACAAAAAGATCTCCCTGTGAAGAGAGGTCTTTTTTGTATATTTGCCCGACTATTTAAAAACTTACTAAAAATGAGAAAGAATCTTGTGATGGTTTTGGCTACCGGCTTAGCACTCCTGTCGGTAGTGAGTTGTAACACGCCAAAGTCCGAAAAGGGAGTGACGCGCATGGAGGCATTAGACCATTCGGCTTGGGATGCCTCAGAATGGATCTCCGCTGCCAACGCTCCTGTCATGACAGATACGGTGTGGGGTGTTCATGAGCGAGCTGCCGATGGCGCAAGCTGGTTCGTATCCACACTTAAAAATGAGAAGAAGGTAAAGGCGGCCCACTGGATGACGACCGGTTTGGGTGTCTATGCGCTTTACGTGAACGGCCAGCCGATTGGCGAGGAGATCTTGAAACCGGGATTCACCCATTACGAGAAGACCAAACGCTCCTTCACTTACGATATTACCGACGCATTGGCCACGGCTGCCGATGCCGAGAACACCTTGGCCGTACAGGTCACTCCGGGCTGGTGGGCCGACAAGATCATCACACCGAGTGGCCATGTGGGTATGATCGGCAAGAAGGTGGCTTTCCGCGGTGTGGTAGAGCTGACCTATGCCGATGGCAGCAAGCACTATTACGGTACGAACACGACGGACTGGAAAGCGGGTATAGCGGGTCCCGTGAAGCATGCGGCCATTTTCGACGGAGAGGAGTATGATGCCCGTGAGCCGATGGGCTTCGAGAACCTGCAAGCCCTCTCCACACCGGAGGTCAATACCGAATTTAAGGGAGAGATCCTGCCCTCGGATGGCGCGGAGATCTATTTGCGTAAGGATCTGGCGCTCCAACCCCAAAAGGCATACACCTGGAAAGGGGTGACGGGCGAGAGCGAAGAGGCTTTCGGCAAGGTAGTCGTTACGAAAGAATATACCCCTGGCGAGGAGATGGTCGTCACTCCGGGTGAGACCTTGGTGGTCGATTTCGGCCAGAACTGTGCAGCCGTTCCCTCCTTTGTATTTAGCGCGAAGGCTGGCACGAAGCTGACCTGCCTGCCTGCTGAGTTGCTCAACGATGGCAATGGTGCCAAGAGTCGGGGTATGGACGGACCAGAGGGCAGTTGCCACCGCCTGAACCTGCGGACTCCGGAGATCGGTATGTTGCTTCATTATACCTTTGCCGATAGCAAAGACTATGTCGCTTATCATCCGGCATGCACCTTCTATGGCTACCGCTTCGTCTCCATCACGGCGACGGATGAGGTGCGTATCAAGTCACTTCAATCCATTCCCGTCACCTCTATCGCGCAAGACATAGAGATCGGTACGATCACGACGGGCGATCCCTCTATCAACCGGCTCATCGCGAATGCCCTTTGGGGACAACGTTCCAACTATCTCTCCGTGCCTACGGACTGTCCGCAACGCAATGAGCGTTTGGGCTGGACGGCTGATACGCAGGTGTTCACAGAGACGGGTACCTTCTTCGCCAACACCCGTAAGTTCTTCCACAAATGGTTGCGCGACATGCGTGACACGCAAACCGAATTAGGTGGATACCCCGGTGTAGCGCCTCAGGCACAGTATGGTGCGGAGCCTACCTCCATGATGCGTTTAGGTTGGGCTGATGCCGGTGTGATCGTGCCTTGGGTGGTGTGGAAACAGTTTGGCGACACCGAGATCGTGAATGAGCACTGGGCCTCTATGGAGAAGTTTGTCAACCACATCAACGAGACCAAATATGATCACAAAACACTGAGTGCCGAGAATGGCAACTACCAATGGGCCGACTGGTTGAGCTACGAGCCGTTGGAGAGTTGTGGAGGCGGCATCCACATGAAAGATGCCAACGGCAAGAATGTGCTTCGTCCGGAGACCTACGTTTACTGGAATTACCTCAGTGCCAGCTATTGGGCGATTGATGCCAGCATGATGCGCGACATGGCGAAGGCAACCGGTCGGGATGCGGCCAAGTATGAGGCGATGGTCAAGGAGGCACAACAATACCTGCGTGACAACTTCCTCCAGGCAGATGGCTCCTTCAAGACAGCGATCCTCAACACCATGCAGACACCGGCCCTGTTCGCGCTCAAGAACGAATTGGTGGAGGGGCAAGCCAAAGCGAACATGATCGCGCGTTTGCGTCAGAACTTTGCCGACCACGGCAACTGCTTGCAAACCGGCTTCTTGGGCACCTCCATCTTGATGCCTACCCTCACCGAGAACGGTATGGTCGATATTGCCTATGAGTTGCTTTTCCAGCGCAAGAACCCGAGCTGGCTCTATTCTGTCGATAATGGGGCGACCACCATTTGGGAGCGTTGGAACAGCTACATGCTCGACAAGGGTATGGGTCCTCGTGGCATGAACAGTTTCAACCATTACGCTTATGGCTGCGTGTGCGAATGGATCTGGGAGACAGCGGCCGGCATCGCTGCCGACGTGGCGCAACCCGGCTTCAAGCACATCATCATGAAGCCTATACCCGACAAGCGCTTGGGTTTCGTGAAGGCGGAATACCAATCCACGGCGGGCTTGATCAAGAGCGAATGGAAATACGAGGGTGACAAATGGATCTGGAACTTCACCATTCCAGAAGGAGCCACAGCTGCTGTCACCTTGCCGGGCGAGACAACCGCCACGGAGTATAAGGCTGGTAGCTACACCATCGAGAAATAAACATGGCTGGAGGTGTGTCAAAAAGAAAGATGCACCTCCAGCTTTTTTGAAACACCATTAGTCAAAGAAAAGTCGTATCTTCACCATACTATAATTCACAACAGTTATTCAGCAATCCTCTAAATCATCATGAAAAATCTGTCTATTCCTTACATCCCGGCCTTAGAAATGCTGGATGCCTCCTCGGTCATCAACGTCATGGAGCGAAAGACCCCACTGCAATACATCAACCAGGTCAATTGGGCCAGTTATCCCTACATGCCAGTCGCATCGTTCAACATCGCCCGGAGCGACAAGAATCTCTACATCCTCTTCTTCTCCAAAGCCAATACCATCCGAGCGATCTATGAGGAGGATAGATCTCCGGTCTATTTGGACAGTTGTGTGGAGTTTTTTGTCAAACGTCCCACGGACGAGCATTACATCAATTTTGAGTTCAACTGCATCGGTACCTGTGATGCCTCTTTCCGGCTATCGAGAGAAGAGAAGACCGACTTGACCCCTAAACAGTTGGCTTTGATCCGTCGCCATTCCTCCCTGCCAAAAGCATCGTTTAAGGAGAAAGCGAGCACGCAAGGATGGCACTTACTGGTCAGTATCCCCTTTGCGCTTATCGGCTTGGAGAAAGATCACCTGCCGGAAAAACTCTTGGGCAATTTCTATAAATGTGGAGACGCGACCGCTTGTCCCCATTACCTCAGCTGGAGTCCGATTGAGACCGAGCAGCCAGACTTCCATCGACCGGAGTTTTTTGGTGA
>CAMGEM010000098.1 GCA_946055095.1 uncultured Parabacteroides sp.
CGCTCCACTTCAAAGAGAGGTTACGGGGCAACAGCTCTTTCACCTGCTTCATGTTGAGGTACTCGCTGATCTTATCCATGTCTTTCGCCATAGCGACACCGACCGTTGCGCCCGGTGCCAACTGGCCATTGTACTGGCTGATCTGCAAGAGGGCGAATAAGGGGTGCTGCTTAGCGAACTCCTCCATGCTCTGTGTCGCAGCGGCGTTCTCTTGGCTCTCTTGGTTCAACTCAGCCAACAACGAATCTGTATTGCTGGTGCTGTCAGTAGCGGCGGGTTGTGCCTCTGCTGCGGGAGCCTCCTCAGTGGCGGCTGTCTCCTCGGTCTGCGCGTCCTTATTTAATAAGGTAGCCAACGCATTGTCGGCAGCGACTAACTGTTGGTAGATCTCCGGTAATTTGTAGGTCTCCCAGAACTCCAAGTTTGCGCTACCCTGTAACAACTTACGTACACGCTCCGGCTCCTTTACACCCGGCAACTCCACCAAGATACGGCCTGCGGTCTCCAGACGTTGGATGTTGGGAGAAACCACACCGAAACGGTCGATACGTGTGCGCAATACGTTGAAAGAGTTGTCGATAGCACTCTGTAACTCCTCCTTCAATACAGCGACTACTTGTGCGTCAGTGCTCTGCGGAGTAATCTTATCCTTCAACTCGAATGTACTGAAAATAGCGGAGAGACGTGCGTTGCTGTCTAAAGCCTTATACTCCTCAGCGAACAGATCAATGAAGTTCTTGTTGCTGCCAGCCTGGTGTGCGTACGCCAAATCCAATGCCTTGTTGAAGTTCTCGTCTTGGTTGTTGTTTGACAATGAACGGATCACATCAGCCACGTTCAGCTCCAGTACGACGTTCATACCACCCTTCAAGTCAAGACCTAAGGTGATCTCCATTTCACGACACTCTTTCAGCGTGTAGCCTAACCAGACCTTCTGAGTAGATAACGAGTCTAAGTAGGCGCTCTCCTTCGCAGGATCTCCGGCGGCATACTCAGCGGCCTTGTTGTTGTAGTGTCGTGTCACGAACGAGAACGACAGGTAGAACAGACAGACCAGGGTAAGCAATACCGCAAAGACCTTTACAAATCCTTTGTTTTGCATCTGATTCTTTTGTTTATGTTATTTATATATTTATCTCTGCGTTTTTAACAAGGTGCAAAGATAGAGTTTTTTTCTTGGATAGATAGTAATCCACATAATTATTTGACACTCGCACAGTTTATTTCGAAGGCTAACCGTTCGTTTTTTCACCTATTCCAAGTGGAAAACGCACCAGATGGGGTAGTGGTCGGAATAGGCGATCTTATCTACTTGGCATTGCAGTGCCTGCATGTTGGCCGAATGGAGTATGTGGTCGATCTTGAACCAGAAGAAATTCTGGTTGTAGGTAATTCCCAACCCTTTGCCCGCTTCGGAGAAGGCATCCAACAACTCCCCTTGGATGGTACGATGGGCGTAGGAGATGGGGGTGTCGTTGAAATCGCCACAAACCAACAGGTAGTCGGTGTTGATCGCTTGGATCTTTTGGGCGATGGTCTCTGCCTGTTTGGCACGAATCTGGAAAGCGGGACCCAGTTTTTGTGTAAAGGCTCCCTTGAGGTCGTCGAATCCTTCGGCACTCAAGCTCTTGATAAAGGCTGAGTAACGGCTGCGATCCTCAGAGGTCAGCTTGAACGACTCCAAGTGATTGTTGATCAGGGTCAGCTTTTTCCCATTGATCTTGATCTGGTGCATGGCGGAACCGTTGGCATCAGAGGCATACGAGATCCGTTCCGACCGCTCGATGGGGTATTTGGAGAAGACCGCGATCCCGTGGCTGGGGCGCTTCTTTGTCCCCAAATAAATGATGGCATGGTAGGGATACATCTTCAAAGCCGAGAAGACCTTGGCTTGGGTCAGCTGTTTGCCGGATTTAGGAGCCGTATATTCTTGGAGGCAGACAATGTCCGCCTGGGAATGGGCGATATAATCCAAGATGGGATTGGGATGTTCTTGGGTATGATCTACATATCCAAAACTCATCACGTTATAGGTCAATACCTTCAAGGTGTTCTCTGCGGGGATCGCCTTGGCAGAGTGGAAGGGGTAGTACTGTTTGATCGGTCCCACGCAAACCACGATGACCAATAGGTTCATCAATAGGAAGCGCCATTCCGTCAAGAAGATCCAATAGAAGATGAAGCAGAGGTTGACGATGGTCAGTACGGGGAAGGCCAATCCCAAATAGGAAAAGAGCAAGCTGGTGTCTGGAGAAAAACGATCAGAGTAGGCCGAAACGATCCACAGGAGGGCGGTTACCCCATTGGCGGCCACAAACGGTATGTTTAACAACAGACGCAGGATGTTCATGGTCGTTTACTTTTTGCTGGCGTCAAACAGCTGTTTCTTCTCGTCCGCCGAGAGGCTGCCATATCCTGACCGTTTCAGTTTATCCAAAATCGCATCAATGTTGGCGGCTTCCTGTTGCTTACGGGCGTTATACTCCCAGTCTTTGTTGCTTCTTCCGCCGTACGTCACACTCATCTTCGGTTTTCGTTTGCCTAAATTCACGAACTTATCGATCAAGCGGTTGATGGGTGCGGTCAGGTCTTTTCCCTGGGCGTAGCGTGAGGCGAACCAGATGCCGAACAGGGCACCGCCGATATGGGCGATGTGTCCGCCCGCATTGTCGGAGGTCATGGCCAACAGATCGATCACAAGGGTAAACAACGCTAAGTAGATCAACTTGATGCGCCCGATCAAGAGCAGGTTGATCTCAATCTCTTTCCGGTAGAAAGAGACAGCGAAGACAATCGCCATCACGGAGGCAGAGGCTCCCATCAAGAAGCTGAAAGCGGCTACCTCACGGAAATAGGGGAACAGGTTGTAGCAGACGACGAACAACAGGGCTCCCGCCAATCCGCCCAACACATACAGTCCACCCAGTTGCCGCTCGTTGAAGAACTGAAGGAACAGCTCGCCAAACCAGTAGAGCCAAAGCATATTGAAGAGGATGTGCAACAGCTCAAAATGGGTAAACATATAGGTGAATAGCGTCCACGGTCGGCTCAAGAGGGCCGTCGGTGAAGCCGGTAGTTGCAGATAGAGTAGGAGGGGGAAATCTTGCAGGTTGAACAACAACAGCAAGACACCCAAGAGACGGATCACGATGAAAACCGCTACATTAATAAAGATCAGCTTTTTCAGGATGCTCCCCGTCTGGAAGGAACGTTTGAGATTAGTAAAAATATCGTCCATGTGTCATGTCTTTCTTTTTCCAATAACGAATGAGGAAATAACCAAACAACATACCGCCTAAATGGGCGAAGTGCGCTACATCATCGCCACCGAAGCTGGCTACTCCCATGAACAACTCGGCCAAACCATAGAAAATCACGAAATACTTCGCCTTGATGGGGATCGGCAGGAACATCAGGTAGAGCGGTACGTCGGGGAAAAGCATGGCGAAAGCCAATAGGATGCCAAAGACCGCTCCCGAGGCACCGATCGTCACGAAGAAGTTCAGGTACTCGCTTTTGGTGATTACCTGCACACCATTCAAGTTGATCAGCTCTTGGCTGGCCAAGAGCACGTCGCTCAGGTTGTACATCCACACCAACTCCTGGATCAATCCGGCACCCAAGCCCGTCACTACATAAAAGGTCAAATAACGTTTGGGACCCCATACGTTCTCTAACACACGGCCAAACATATAGACGGCGAACATGTTGAAAAGGACATGGCTAAACGAACGTGTGTCGTGCATGAACATGTAGGTAATGAGCTGGTGAACCTTGAAATCCGTGGCTCCGGGGACATGCAATCCCAGCCAATCGACCAGGTCTATGCCTACCTTGGGCAGTGCTAAACTGGCTACCCAGAAAAGCAAATTGATGATGATAAGATTTTTAGTCACCGGGGGAATGGTGCTCAAGAAACCCTCATTCGTTTGATTCATCTGATCTGTTTATAGAATTAGGAAGGCAAAGGTAACGATATTTGTGTGTAAGCCCTACCGTTTTGTGCTAAAACATGCTCATTCCCTCAAAAAAACAACTAATAGGGAACGGGTCAGCGGAGGCCCCGTTTTTTTTAGTACCTTCGCGCCAAAAGAATTAAACATCCTATTAAGAGACATTATGGTCATCGAACAACAGATTACCAAGGCTATCATAGCCGGAATTAAAGAGCTGTATGGCGCTGATGTAACCGCCAATCAGGTACAATTGCAAAAAACGAAGAAGGAGTTTAAAGGACACTTGACGTTGGTCGTATTTCCCTTCCTTCGTCAGTCGAAGAAATCACCGGAGCAGACCGCGCAAGAGATCGGTGCCTATTTAGTGGCACACGAGCCGGCTGTCGCTGCGTTTAACGTGATCAAAGGTTTCTTGAACCTTACCGTGGCATCCGCTTGCTGGATCGACCTGCTGAATGGCATTGCCGCTCAGCCTGCTTATGGGTTGACACCGGTGACGGAGGAATCGCCTCTGATCATGATCGAGTATTCTTCCCCCAATACGAACAAACCGTTGCACTTGGGCCATGTGCGTAACAACCTCTTGGGTTATAGCTTGTCGAAGATCCTCTTCGCCAATGGCAACCGGATTGTGAAGACCAATATTGTCAACGATCGTGGCATCCATATCTGTAAGTCGATGTTGGCTTGGCAGAAGTGGGGCAACGGAGCCACGCCTGCGTCAACCGGCAAGAAGGGGGATCACTTGATTGGTGATTTCTATGTGCTTTTCAGCAACAAGCTGAAAGAGGAGACAAAGGCTTTGGAGGAGCAAGGCTTGAGCAAAGAGGAGGCCGAGGCTAAGTCGCCGTTGATGGCTGAGGCGCGTGAGATGTTGCGCAAATGGGAGGCTGGCGATCCGGAGGTTCGTGCCCTTTGGGAGACGATGAATAGCTGGGTATATGCGGGTTTCGACGAGACCTATAAGATGATGGGTGTCGATTTCGACAAGATCTACTATGAGTCACAGACCTACTTGGAGGGTAAGGCAAAGGTATTGGAAGGTTTGGAGAAGGGTATCTTCTACCGTCGGGAGGATGGCTCGGTATGGGCTGACCTGACGAAAGACGGTCTGGATGAGAAGCTGTTGCTCCGTCAAGATGGCACCTCTGTCTATATGACCCAAGATATTGGTACGGCGAAGTTGCGTTTCGACGACTACCCCATCAACAAGATGATCTATGTGGTGGGCAATGAGCAGAACTACCACTTCCAGGTGCTCTCCATCCTGTTGGATAAACTGGGCTTCGCTTTTGGCAAGGGTTTGGTGCACTTCTCTTACGGTATGGTGGAGCTGCCTGAGGGTAAGATGAAGAGTCGTGAGGGTACGGTGGTGGATGCCGATGACCTGATGGCTGAGATGATTCAGACCGCACGTGAGACCTCTCAGGAGTTGGGCAAATTGGATGAGATGACAGCTGAGGAGGCGGAAGAGATCGCACGTATGGTCGGTCTGGGTGCCTTGAAGTATTTCATCCTCAAGGTGGATCCGCGTAAGAACATGACCTTCAACCCGAAGGAGTCAATCGACTTCAATGGCAACACAGGACCTTTCATTCAATATACGTATGCCCGCATTCGTTCGGTGTTGCGTAAGGCGGCTGAGCAGGGTATCACCTTGCCGGAGCAGTTGCCGCTCGACTTCACGATCTCGGAGAAGGAGGAGAACTTGATCCAGCTGATCGCCGACTATGCGGCGACGGTGAAGGAGGCCGGAAAGTTGTATAGCCCGGCTTGTATCGCCAACTACACGTATGATTTGGTGAAAGAGTACAACCAGTTCTATCACGACTTCTCGATCTTGCGTGAGGAGGATGAGCGTCTGAAACTGTTCCGTTTGGTGCTCTCCGCAAACGTAGCGAAGGTGGTGAAGTCAGCGATGTCCCTGCTGGGTATCGAGGTGCCGGAGCGGATGTAATATACCTATTATATATAGGAACAAAGCCGATGTGCTCGTTGAGCGCATCGGCTTTGTCGTCAAAGATGGTATAGTTTACATCAAAATCTGTCGTGCATATTTTACGCAGGTGCCCACCTCTTTCACGCTGTTGGACCATGGCTTGATGTCATACTCCAGCTCAATGTCGCAGTAGATCGGCCATTGCTCTTGCTGCACTAAGCGGAGCACGTCAGCGATCGGCATCTCGCCCTGTCCCCATACCTGGTTGGTGTTGGGCGTGTCACCTGTCTTTGGACCCGTCTTGTCTTTCAGATGGATGCTGTAAATCCGATCGTGATACTTCTTGATCATCTCATTCGGATGGATACCGGTTGAGCCGAAGAAGTGGCCCGCGTCAAAGTTCAACATGATCGCTGGGGAAACCGCCAAGATTGGATCGCAGCTGAAGCCCTCCTCCGCGTATTGCATGTGGTTGTGGAAAGCCATCTTGATGCCATGCTTCTCGGCGAAAGGAGCCACACGTTTAGCGGTCTCCAAGCTGATCTCGTCAGTCACGGCCCCTGCGCCCATCGCTTTCGCTACCTTGAAGGCATAGTCGATCTCCTCGTCAGACTTCATGCGTGAGGGCTCCATCTTCACGATATGGACGCTAATGCCTGCATCGGCCAACTTTTGGCGGGCAGCCTCTACCTTCGCCATGTCCAAGCCTAAACGCCAAGTCTTCATATCCTCGTTGTATTTGTCGATCTCCGCCTGTTGCTCGGGGGTGAACTTGGGCATCTGCATACGTGGGGCAGGTTTCTCGCCAGGTTTTGGAGCCGGTTGAGCGGCTCTGATCTGGGCGAAGATCTTCATCATCGGGTTCTCGGGTGCACCGAGTGAGGCCTCCAGGTCACTACCCATCAGCTCGATAGAGCTGAGGTTAGCCTCTTGGCAATACTTGATGATGTTGTCTAACCCACCGGGTAGGCCCCGGAAACTATAAGTGATCGCACCGATCTGTACACCTCCAAACTTGGAGTTGACTTTGCCGGTCTCTGCGTTTGCCTCTGTCTGAGCGGGTGTTGGCTCGCCACTCCCTGCGCAGGAGAAGGCGGATGGGAGGAAGGTGGCAGCGGCTAAAGCGGCTACCGATCTCCCTATAAAGGTGCGGCGGGATTGTCCCTGTGCGTGTGCTTTCTGGTTCATCTGTTTGCTCTCCTTTTGAATTACTTTTTTATGCGATATTCGTAGTGGATTTTTACTCATAAACGGTTTATCCTAAACTAATTGCGACTTATGGTTACAATGTCCAGCCTTTACGATACTCGTAGTGGAAGTAGTCGTTGGCCTCCGGACAGTTGGTAATCTTCATGTTCGCAGCATCATATTCCAGCGTGATGTCAAGCTGTTGTGCGGCTACGGCGATGTTAGTCAACAACATGATCTCGTTCAGCTTGGAAGAGACCTCGAAATCGTTGGCGGCCTTGCGTCCCTCTTTGATCGCTTCGATGAAATCCACATAGATATTGCTTGGGCGTTTCAAGGTGGGAGCAGGAGCTACGAAATCGGGACGTTCCGGGATCAACTCCGGTTTCGCACCGTGTGTGCCGTGCATGATCATACCTTTATCACCGATATACAGCGCCTCTCGCAACTGACGACCCGGCTCTAACTCAGCGGGACGTGCAGGTTTCAAGCCACCGTCACTCCAGGTTACCTTCACCGGAGGCATATTGCCACGAGCGGGGAACTCATAAGTCACGCTCTCAGCCTGAGGCAGGTAGTCTTTGTTGAATGGGGTAGAGGTAGCCTGGATCTTTGTCGGCATACCCAAGTTGAGCGCCCAGATGGGAGCGTCGAACGTATGTGCGCCCATGTCACCCATCGCACCTGTACCGTAATCCCACAAACCACGCCATGCGAAGTGCAGGATGTCCGGGTGATAGGCCTTCTCAGGTGCCGGGCCTAACCACACGTCATAGTTTAAGTGCTTAGGTACCTCCACACCGGCGGGACGATCGAAATAGCCCTGACGCCACATGGGGCGGTTAGTCCACAGGTGTACCTCACGTACGTCGCCGATCACACCACCCTGGATCCACTCCACGGTCTGCATCGTACCCTCTATGTTATGGCCTTGATTACCCATCTGTGTCACGACACCAGTCTCCTTGGCCAAATCACGCAAGAAGCGAGTCTCGTAGATGGTCTTCGCCATCGGTTTCTCCACGAAGACATGCTTGCCTGCCCGCATCGCATAAGCAGCGATCACGGCGTGTGTATGATCCGGCGTACCGATCAAGACTGCGTCAATCTCCTTCTCCTTGTCGATCATCTCACGGAAGTCGGTGTATTTCTTAGCCTTCGGATAGCCTGCTAAGATGTGGCCAGAATACTCGTGATCCACGTCGCAGAGTGCATAGATGTTGGCGTGTTTGATCACTTTCTTCTCTGCGTCACCCATTTGGACCACATTGTCAGAAGCGCGGCGTTCCCGTCTGGGTGGCTGGATTCCCATATACCTTTGCATAAGCATACCACCACCACCAAAAGCTTTTCGCTTGATGGGCACATCAGGAGTAGCGATATTCTGAATATCTCCACCACCTTGGCTGCCGACACCAATGCCAGCTAAGTTGACCATATCACTCGGTGCGGTGTAACCCGGGCCACCCAGAACGGAACGCGGTACAATTGTAAAAGCGGTTGTTGCTGCCATTGTACCCAAGAACTCACGTCTTGTGAAGTTCATGCTGCTTTTGTTTGTTGTACTCTTCATGGAACTCAAATTTAAAGTTTCACTTAAAAAACATATATAGATTAAAACACAACTTCGTATCTTCCCAGGATGCTAAGCGGTTTGCTTGCCGCTGCCCTTCCCGCAGGAATTACGAACGCAAATGTAGGCCGGGGCTATAAATTGGTAGCTAAGCGGTAGTTAATGAGGGGCTAAAAAGGGGCTAACTAAGGGCTAATTTCTTTTAGAACGCATTCTATCTTGTTGATATACAATTAAGATGAGAGCTTATGTTAAAGAGATTAAAAGTGTAGAGATAGCTTAGTTTTGCCATTCTTATAGCGATTTTACACCTTTCTACAAGATTCGTTCACCTTCCGAAATATGACTCATTTCATGCCCCGCTGACCCTGGTTTCACTTGCATCCGTGTTGGTTGCTCTACCAATCTGCTCCACTATCCTCAGGGGGTATCCAAATGACGAATGTGCCCCTTCGTGTCCTGCCGGACTTGATCCGGCATCCCATCCTGACTTGAAAATCAAAGATAGAATGGGGTTGCAGGCTGACGTGCAATGACTTTACTCAACCATTGTCCTGATGCTTTGTGCCATCTTTAACAAGACAAAGAAAGCCGTGCACCGAAGCGCACAG
>CAMGEM010000099.1 GCA_946055095.1 uncultured Parabacteroides sp.
GATCGGCGAACGACCAGGCACTCATGAAGGGGTCTATCGTGATCAAAGGCACTGCCGGTGCCCGTAACGCATTCTCTGCTGCCGGCTGGTAAACCTCCACCGGCTTTTGCGGCTGGCAACTCATCATCGCCACCGCCGCACAAACAACTAATCCAATTCGTTTCATGATCTACTTATCTTTTCGTGTCACTAACTGTTATTTCTTATTTCGGTAAAGTACCTTTAAATATGTAGGCTCCGTCTTGATTGACGAAGCCTACAAAGGTAACGTTTTTTTAGCTATACAATGGTTCATTTATCTTCTGCTTTGCAACACCTCGTAAGCATAGCGAGCATAGTGCGCCTGCAGACCGACGGCATACCGCTCCAGCAAGCTCCTGCCGATACCGTCTTTATCACCACAACGATAGAGCGCACCGGCCAAGAAGAGCTCCTTCAAGGCCCGGTTGCGGGTGGAGGTGTCGTCCCAACCCGGCACTACATCCCGGCGTGCCTCGGCAAAGGAAACCATCGCATGGTGGCGCATACCCGGCATCGAGAGTAGCTGAACTAACGGAGTCACCGCCTTTTCCTTCCCCGCTCCCTCGGCAGCGACCGCCACCGCCCGGAAATGGGAGAAAGCATCTTCCGGCTGCAACAGGCGAGCCTTTTCTGCCACAGCCTCCCAAGCCTGCGCATCACCACTGCCTCCCAAGGCCATGATCAACGCATCCAATCGGCTGAGGCATTCGCCAAACTGTCCCATGCCCGTATAATGCCAACCCTCATCCCAAACAGCATGCCTACGAATAGCCTCCGCCAAGCAGCTGCCCGCCGAAGCGTCGCCCAGCATACCGAGAATGCCGGCCAACAGCACCCTCGCCTCCTCCGTCGAGGCCTTTTTCCATTCCGCCTGTACGAGCGGCAAGCTACGCTGCGGGTCGCTCAACAGCAATTCCAACCCTTTATAGTGATCGGTCACCTGCTGAGCCGCCTGCCTCAACTCTTTCGAACCATAGCCCTTGAAAGCCTTATCGGTCAGCACACGCTCCGGCAAATTGCCCTTCTTGACCAAATGACGCTGAATCGGCTTCAGGTCGATCTGTCGGGGCGAGCGTCCCTGCTTCACGCAGCAGGCACACAGGTAGCCAACGGCATAGCCCTGGTTCTGCAAGCAGGCCTGCATACGGATCACTGGCATGGCATCCCGATGGGCACTGGCTCCGAGACCGGTGGTCAGAATGCCCTCCAACCCCTTCGGCAGGAGGCAGCGCAAAGGCACATCGGCATCATACACCTTATGCCGTCGCTCCGGCGGGTTCAAGGTGAAATAGGGGTTAACCGTCATGCCATGGGTATCGAACGAGCTCTTGTGGTAGGAGATCGTATCGGGATAGCGGCGATGCCCCATCACGTCATAGACCGAAACGGCATAGTCGCCCACCACCCGCCGACGCTCACGGGTCTGCGGCATCTTCACGATGTCGAACTCCGTCCGCATCTTTGTCTTGGCCTGTACGAAGGCCCGCGAGATGTCGAGCACATCCGAGTCATCCACGAAGAGCCAGTCATTGTTGTTGTAGTGGTCGCCCGGTGCCCATTTGCCGGTACCGGCCCCTTGGATAGCGAGGCTCTTCTCACCTGTATATTCGTAAGCAGCCCCCGCGGCGATGGCGATGTCGGCGCTACCCGTACTGTCGATCACCAGGTCGGCCAAGATGACACCCCGTCCGAACGGTGTGGCCACCACCAAGCCCTTCACCCGGTTGCCCTCCGTCAAGGCTCCGCAGCCCATCACGCCGAACCAAAGCGATCCGCCTGCCTTCAACAGCTCCCGGCGCAACCACTCCATCTTCCAGTCGGCCAAGAAATGGCCATCCTGATTCAGCTGGCGGGGATGATCCGCTGGAGCCATGTTGTTCACACCTTGATCCATCTCGGCGGTGAAGCCATCCCGGAAACCATCCCAATAGACACCGATCATACCCAATGTACTGAGTCCGCCCAGTCCATGCAGGTACTCCAGCACCAAGGTCTTCGCACCCTGGCGAGCCGCCGAGATACCGGCGGAGGCTCCGGCCGTACCGCCACCCATCACCACCACCTCATAGCGTCCCAAGACAGGCAACGCACCGGCCGGTGAATCGACCATCTCCCGCTGACGCAAGGGGCGCAGGGGCTGCAGCAACTCACGGATCTCCCCATGAGGGAAAGCCTCTACCTTCGGTTGACGCACCGCCACCCGATCGGTCCGGCTCCATGTCCCAGCCACTGCGGCTACCCACTCACCGACCATCCCGCCCAGTTGCATTGCGGGAACCGGGCGCATCCAATCGCCCACCCACTCCCGGGAGAGATCGGCCATCGGGCCCAGTATCCATAGGTTGGGAATATGACGTGCTTGAAACGCCCCTTTCGGCACGGCATTGAGCGAGGTCGGTTTGGCGATGCAGCTCTCCTCGCCACGCACCTGCTGTGTCGGGATATACCAAAGGAAATCGGAGCTATCCACCTGATCGGCATCCCACAGCGCGCTGCGGATCTGCTGCTCGATGGCGGCTAACGTGCCGTAGGCATTGTCCTTCACCTCATAGCGCATCGCATAGCGGGTGGCGGGATAGCTCTTGCCTTCTACCTGCAGCGGCTCTTTCCAAGGCTCCGCACCCACGATGGCACCGCCCTGCTTGGGACTGTTGCCCACCACCGTGAAATAGAAGGTCTGCGCACCGGGTTGGAACGGGGTACGCTCCGCCTCCATGCAGGCGGCTACCCGTGCCTCCCAAGTCGCATCCACGATCGCCTTGCAGCGGATCGCCTCCCGACCCGAGCGGTTGGCGATCACCACACCCGCCGGTCGGCCCGAAGCGTCCACCAGGACATTCGTCACCATGCTGCTATACAGGAAATCAACCCCATAGTCGATCAACTCATCCTCCAGTCCCTTCTTGATCTGCAAGGGGGTCGGACGCTTGCGGTCACTGAACAGCCGTTGCGCCAAGGCCGTATTCAAAGCCTCTTCCGGCAGGCGGTCATAGAGGTGCGCCCCGCAGATGTCCTCCCCCAGATAGGGATAGTCGCATGCCAAGAAGACCTTGCATCCCTCTCGTGCGGCGGCCGTGGCAGCGGCTACGGCTCGTGAGCTACCTCCCACGACCACCACGTCCACCTCCGCCAACAGCGGGATCTGTCGTGCGCTCTCCTGACAGAAGGCCTCGTCTGGTAATGCGGTGCGCATCGTGGCCCTCGCCTCGCCCACACTGCCCATCGAGGCCAATACGCCTCCAGCAGCGGTCACTTTCAAAAAATCTCTTCGTGTTATCATAGCATTCTCCTTATTTGTTATTCAGTCACTTATTGTAGCGGTATTTCCGGCTTTTTTTCTAACGTACTTCCCTCGTTGTACTGCTGGTTGTTAGGCAGTCCCTGCTTGCCGACACCCACCCGCATCAACGCTTTCAGCTCCTCCAGATGATGCTGATAAACCGCACGGGGACGGATGTGATGCTGCTTGCAAAGAGAAGCCGCCATACCGACCACCTCGCCCATCATACCCGTTGTACGCATGACACGGACCGTTCCCAACGCCACATGGGTCACACTGATGTCCCGACCTGCCATAAACAGGTTCTCCACATTGCGAGAGTAGAGGCAACGGTAAGGGATCGGATAGGGGTAGATCGTGATATGCTCTGCGATCGACTTGAACTCCGTACCCGGGAAATGCTCCGTGTTCTTCGGATCGGGATAGTGCAGGTCGATGCTCCAGGTGGAGGCCGCTGTTCCATCCTCATGCACCACATGCCGACGCAGGTCATCCTCTTTCAAGATATAGTCCCCCATCAGACGACGAGACTCCCGTTTTCCGGAGACATAAGCCACCCAACCCAATTTGCGATTTCGGTAGAGATCGTTCTCCTTCATCCGATTCTTCAGATAGCTCCAGTTGGAATAGACCACCAAGAGCCCATAATCCCGGATCTGTTCAAAATCACGAATCTGATCCCGGTTCATACCAGTCTCCCACGTCCATTCACCCATTGTCACCTTCTCGCAGTTGGCTTCATTGAACTCAACGCCATAGCTGAAATGAGGGAAAGCGCTGGCCTGTTTGGTCTCTTCGGAATACCATTGCACCGAGGCCCCCATGGTCATCTGATCGGCCTTTTCAGGAGCCGTGCTCTCACCAAACTCGTCACGCGATTCACGCCCCATCCGGTAGTCTGCTCCCGCCAGATAGCCGACCGTACCATCGCCTGTGCAATCGGAAAAGAGCGGAGCCCGCAGACTCAGTTCCTGGCCCGATTCAATCTGTTTCACCACTACCCCACGGATCACCTGTCCCTCCATCTGGACATCCACGGCACGGTAGTTGGCATAAAGCGTGATGTTGGGCTCTGCCGCTACAATGGCTGCCTTCTTGTCATCCTCATAATAATCGGCCGGTTGTGCGTTGCCTCCACGGGTTGGTCCAAATTCCTTTTGCAAATTGCCCAATTCTTTATAGGGGCCTGACTCGATACGTCCTCCCAAGTGGACACGCACCTCCGAACTGTTGTTGCCGCCGAGCACCGGTCGGTCGTTGACCAAAGCCACCTTGCAACCTAAACGGGCTGCCGACACCGCCGCACTGATGCCAGCCACACCGCCGCCTACGACCACTAAATCATACCCCTCTTTTATAGGAGGATTGTCTGGCAAGTTCAACGCCTTCCGACGGAATGAGGCCAATTCCTCAGCGGCTGAAGGGGGCATCTGATTCGCCTCCGTCGTGAAATAGAGGGCATCGCAACGGCCGTCAAATCCCGTCAGATCGTGCAGGCGAAGTAGCGTCTTCTGCTGGCGAACCTTCACTTTACCGGCTGCCTGCCACATCCAGGATTCCCCTTCGGCCCCTAACGGCGAGGAGAGCCGTTTGCCACCTACCGTCAGGCTGAACTTGCCCGGCCCCTCTCCCTTTTTCCAGGGAGCCGTCCAGTTATAGGTCCGGACATAAACGTAATAATCTCCCGTCTCCGGAAACTCCACCTCCGTAGCGGCATCCGCCACCGGAACCCCCATGCCGTGTGCCAACAGATAGGGTGACCCCATCAGATCCATAAACTGCTGATCAACGACCCATCCCCCTTTCTGGGTAAAGCTCTCAGCCTCCACAAACAGTTCTGCCGCCTGTGCGGACAAACTGCCCGCCAATAGCACCAATGCGCTTAACCTGACCATCCAATAATTCAACTTCATATTATGCAACTAATTAGAGAACGTATTCCTATTTCATATCTTCAGCATCCATACCACAAAGGTACGCATTATTTGCATTTTCCCCCTTGATGTTGTATATTTGTGCCCAACATCTTTTGCCTGGATTCTCCAACATCCTTTCATTCCAACAATTGTCAAACTTATGTTTACCGACTGTTAGACTTATGTCCAACGGCCGTTGGAATTATCTCCACCCCACAGTGGAACATATTTACCTTACGAAGCAAATGTTAGCGCATAGGCATACGAGGATTCATTCCTAACGGAGGAAAGGAAAATACGCTTGTGAAGAGAACCTGATTCAAACTTTGATCACCTCCAATACCTCGCCTAAGTGGTATTCCACCACCCCATCCACAAATTGAGTATCCACCACCCGGACAAGGGCTTGGTCCCCGGTTGCACGATACCCTACGATGAGACGCAACGCATCGAAACGACGCAAGTAGCGTTTGCCATCGGCTGGATCCATGTAGGTGTAGCGGTTCAAGGTGGTTTGCTTGACCTCCCTGTATTCAACCTTTTTCGTACCACGGATGATTTCGTCGAAATAGATCTGCTTGATGCGCAGGGTGAGCACCTTCATCCCTTTTGTGTCATAGGTGAGGGATTGCTTCGCTTCCTGTTTTTCCAGACATTGCAGCTTCGGATTATACACATAATCGACAATCGAGCCATCCATGATACGTGCGATGATCTGCTCTACGATACCAAAGGGAACGATGAACCACTCACGCGGCTGGTGCTCTACCCCTTCGGCATCATACACCTTGACGGCCAGTTGTACACTTCGCAACACTTGATGGATGATCTCCTCAAACTTTTGCGAGTTCATGTTCACTACTTTGTAGGTAGCTATGACTTCCACAGGAGCCATCAGATAGGTAGGATCGTTGGCTGCATTCGCAATACGTTCCTCCACGCGGTTTGTCGTGAAACCAATCTTATACAAATTCGGCTGGCCTGCGATTTCCGGCTTCTCCGAGCAGGAACGAAGCACATAGATATAACCGGTGACAATATCTCCGGCTTCGCACGCTGTCTGCTGGAAGAATTGGCTTTTCACTTCCGACTCCAGATCCGTAACGCCATAGCCGTCACTCACCACGTTCTTGCGCAACGTCTGGAGCATAATGTCTGATTCCATCCCATTCTCATAGATGCAACGGGTACGTCCATCCAACACTCGCCTGGCGGATTTATGGCTGTCTAACATCTTCTCAAACAACAGCAGCTGTCCACTCACGATGTAGTAATGCCCCTCTTTCAGGTTCGTAGTCTTGGCAATCCGCACAAGGCTCCGCTTACCCGATCGCAGCTCGTTGTGAATCTGTTTGAATCCGTCAACATAGCGATAGAAATCCTCGCAGGGCTTGGGTTGTGCCACATAGTCCGCCTGTTTCTTGTGGATCACTTTTCGCATATCCGGAGGAAATCGGAACAATTCCACCTCTTTAGGGGAAATATCTTCCAGAAGCGGATCATCGAATAGCTTGTCCAACTCTTTTTCTATGTCCATACCGTCACGATTTTAGGTTTGTTTTCGCAAGGCCGTGAGCCTTGCCCACATGCGTTTCTCCGTCAGGTCACCGTTACGTTGTGGCTCACGTCCATGCGCAGCTATCCACGCTTCCAACTCTGCCACCTGTTTGTCTTTTCGATCACTAAAGGTTGGTGCGACTGCCATCGGCCGCACATCGGCTAAGAGCGGATCATCAAACAACTCTTTTAATTCCTTTGTCCATTCCATAGCGCATCATTTTTGATTTTTTCTTCTCATTCTAAACCCGCCAATACCCTTGCCTTCCAATTTCGAACTACCTGAAAGGCAACGGCTAATTCCCGCACTTTTGGATCAGGATCATCCGGTTTCGGCAATCGACCATCATGCTCGGCAATGTATTGCTTCAACGGCCCTTTGAACAGGATAATCGCCTGTTCAAGGGTCAGATTGAATTTCTGTTCGGCTATTGTGTCTTGGATGATGCGCAACGTGGGGGCATCGACTGTTTTCGACAGCACCTCGTAAGCCCGCTGGAAGGGATTGATGCTGTCGATCAAGTTGATGCTCAACTTATTGATATTCACAAATCGGTTGGCGAGCTTAATCAGTCGATTACCTTCGCTCTCACTGTCTTGTTCAGGCTGTTCTCCCGAACGGATGGATGTCTCGTCCATCACGATGTCGCTTCCTTTGATCAAGGTGTCAGCCACGAAATGCTCACGCACCATTTCCACCTCCTCTTCGTTCAGGTCGGGATAACGCTCACGGATCACCTTCGGAATCAAGTCTTTCGTGATGGTCTCTGCCGTTGTAGAGCCACTGATGGCACGCACGATCAAGTCATTGTTCAGCACATCGGCCTTCAGGTCATCGAGCTGTTCCTCCACGATCTGTTTGGCTCGGACACTGGTCAACGGCTTCAACCCTTCGATCACGATCGTATGCGAATCATGCTCCTCATGCTCCACGTCACAAGCCACCGTGCGGAAATTCCAGTTGGGAGCCATCACCTGTTCCATGAGCAGCGAGGCCGTGATGGCTTTCAGGAAATCATTCACCGCCACCTTCACCTCCGCCTGCTCGGCATCGGGCATAGCGATCATGTTCACGAAGCGTGCCGTCTCCTTCCCCTCGCAATCACGAGTGCAGCGACCGATGATCTGGATCACCTCAGTCAACGAACCTCGCACACCAATAGTCAGGCACATCTCGCACCATTGCCAGTCGAACCCCTCCTTGGCAGTACCCAAGGCAATGATGATGTCCATATCCTCCTTACGGTTCATCCGCTGCAGATAGGCCTGCACACGGTTGCGCTCCTGGGTATCGTCTTCCACCAAGTCAGCCACCTTCAGCAGACGGCCATCCGGAGTTTGCAAGGTGTATATCCCGGTATCGTAGTCTTTGCTCACCTTCTTGCCGATCAGTTTCATGATCCGATCGGTCTCTTCATACTTGTTCCCCGTTGAAGCCCTGGAGTTGATGCTCGGTATGTGAATGATGGTCTTCTTCGTGGTGTCGAGCACCTCAGCCAGATGATCCAGATAACTTCCTTGGTAGAAATGGTAGCCAAGCAGCAGGTTTTTCAGGTACCGATAGCCATTGAGCTGCTCATAATAGTTGTAGGTGATCGGAAAGAAACGGGCCTCATCCTCCTGCCTCAACACGGGCAAACCGTCACCCCGGAAATAGCTACCGGTCATAGCCACGATGTGTCCCGTGGAGTTGTTCATCACCCGTCGTACCACATCGCCCAAGTTCGATTGCGCATCTGCGCTGGTGTGGTGAAACTCATCAATGGCCAATAGCGTATCATTAAACTCCTCGTCGTTCATTTCCTTCGTGGCATTCCGCAGGGTGGCATGGGCGCAAAGCAGAATCCTTGCCTTTGATTGACGGAAGAACTCGATGAAACGTCCCTTCTTGTCCTGCTCATTCTTCACGTCAATCAGGTTGTAATAAGGTGCCACGCTCCAGTCGGCAAAGAAGCCGAAGGGTTTCAAAGGGGTGTTGAGAAAGGAGCGGCCGATGCTCTTTTCTGGCACAGCCACCACCACCCGCTTCAATCCTTGGTGCGCTAACTTGTCGAGCGCAATGAACATCAAGGCCCGGCTCTTGCCCGATGCGGGTGGAGCCTTGATCAGCAGGAACCGTTTGTCTCGGGCAGCGTATGCCTTTGCCTGCATCTCCCGCATTCCCAGTTCGTTGGTGGCCGACGAACGTCCCGTCTGCTCATACTGTATGTTGACAATCTCGTTGGCTTGCTGTTTCATGGTGCGTCTTATTTAGCAGTGGTCATCTGTTCATAGAGCTTAAACAGGCACTCCAAGCGTGCCTCGTCGTTGGCAAAAGGATAGCCGGGATAGCAGCTCTCCACAATATCGTCCAATCGTTCATGCGCCTCACGCAGGTCTTGTGGCATCTGGTCGGGATCATAGAGTTCAGCCAATGTCTTGCCGATATGAAATTC
>CAMGEM010000100.1 GCA_946055095.1 uncultured Parabacteroides sp.
TCTTTCAAAGCCTCCACACGGATCGAGTCGATGACATCGGAGGTGAAAGCTACACTCAGCAACATGCGTGCCTCCTCCAAAGGAATGCCTCGACTGCGCATGTAGAAGAGGGCATTCTCGTCCAACTGACCCGTGGTCATGCCATGCGAGCATTTCACGTCGTCCGCATAGATCTCTAACTGGGGCTTGCTATACATACGTGCCTCACGGGTCGCACAGAGGTTACGATTGGTTTGGTAGGCAGCCGTCTTATCCGCACCCTCCTTCACCAAGATACGTCCGCTGAAAGCGCCCAACGCCCGATCGTTCAAGACATTCTTGAACAGCTCGTTGCTGGTGCCATGCGGAACGGCATGGGTGATATGGGTATAGGTATCCAAATGCTGCTCCTTGTCGAGCACGGACATACCACAGAGCGCTGTCTCCGCTCCCTCGCCATTCAGCTCGATATAGTAGTTGTTGCGTGTCAAACCGTTCATCAAGGTGATGCCATTGACCAGCACATTGGAGTTGGCTGCTTGCTTCACATGCAAGGAAGAGAAACGGGTGGTTGATTCGCTGCTCTCCTCCAGGTCGTAATAGTCCACCATGGCTCCCTCCTCCGCGAAGATCTCGATCACCTGCGTAGCCAAGAACTTCACATCGTCGATGCTGTGATCGCACACCAACAGCTTCACCTCGGTATGGGGTTCGGCAATGACCAAGACACGACGATTCGCCATCGTATCCACATCGCTACGGAAGATATTCACCAACTGGATCGGGCGCTCTACCACTACCCCTTTCGGTACATAAATGACGAAACCATCCTGCGCCAACATGGTGTTCAACGCAATAATACCATCCCGTTCCACCGAAGCGGCCTTGCCATAGTAGCGAGAGACGATCTCCGGATGCTGCTCCGCAAAAGCTCTCAAGCCGCCCGCATAAACGCCCTCGGGCAGATGGGCTTTGGGCAATGCCTTGTCGTAGAAAGTATCGTTCACCACGAAATAGAGCGAAGTGCTCAAGTTGGGCACGTCACACCTGAAGACATCATAAGGATTCACCGGAATAGCCACCCGCTTCAGGTTCAAGCCATAATCCGGAGCGAACACCTGTGAAACGTCGGTGTATTTGTAGTCCTCGCTTTTCGTGGAGGGAAAACCCAACCGCTCAAAACTTGCCAATGCCGCCGCTCGCAACGCATTCAACGCCGGAGCGCTGTTGCGACAAACCAGATCCTCGCATTGCGCAAACAGATCTATATATTGTTTCTCGGCATTCATATCAGGCATCCCCCATCTCTTTCTTGATCCAGTCGTAGCCCTTCTCCTCCAACTCCAAGGCCAACTCCGGGCCAGCGGTCTTCACAATCTTACCTTTATATAATACATGGACAATGTCGGGCTTGATGTAATCCAACAGTCGTTGGTAGTGCGTGATCACGATCGCTGCGTTCTCAGGAGTCTTCAATCGGTTCACACCCTGTGCCACGACACGCAAAGCGTCGATATCCAAGCCGCTATCGGTCTCATCCAAGATCGCTAACTTCGGCTCCAACATCGCCATCTGGAAGATCTCGTTGCGTTTCTTCTCACCTCCTGAGAAACCCTCGTTCACGCTACGACTCGCCAACTTATTGTCTAACTCGACAATCGCCCGCTTCTCACGCATCATTTTCAGGAAATCGGTGGCTGAGACTGGCTCCAAGCCTTTATACTTCCGATGGGCATTCACAGCCGCACGCATGAAGTTGACCATGCTGACACCGGGAATCTCCACCGGATATTGGAAGCTGAGGAACAGTCCCTCACGGCTACGATCCTCTGCGGATAATTCCAGCAGGTTCTTGCCATTGAACGTCACCTCGCCCTCTGTCACCTCAAAAGCCGGATTACCGACCAATACGCTGCTCAACGTACTCTTGCCAGAGCCATTCGGCCCCATGATCGCATGCACCTCACCGGGTTTCACGGTCAGGTTAATGCCTTTCAATATCTCTTTGCCATTGATACTGGCATGTAAATTTTTGACCTGTAACATAACATTCTACATTATTATTATCCCACACTGCCCTCCAACGAGATGGACAGCAACTTCTGTGCTTCCACAGCGAACTCCATCGGGAGCTTGTTCATCACCTCACGGGCGTAGCCATTCACGATCAAACCAACCGCTTCCTCCACGGAGATACCTCTCTGCTGGCAATAGAAGAGTTGCTCCTCACTGATCTTGCTGGTGGTCGCCTCATGCTCCACTACTGCCGTCTCATTCTGAATATCGGCATAGGGGAAGGTATGCGCTCCACAGGTCGAGCTCAGCAACAAGCTGTCGCACTGGCTATGGTTACGTGCGCCCTCCGCCTTGGGAGAGACCTTTACCAATCCACGATAACTATTCTGACTATGTCCCGCAGAGATACCCTTTGAGACGATCGTGCTTCGGGTGTTCTTACCCAGATGGATCATCTTCGTTCCGGTATCAGCCTGCTGGTAGTTATTGGTCACTGCCACAGAATAAAACTCTCCGACGGAATTATCACCCGCCAAGATGCAGCTGGGGTATTTCCAAGTGATCGCCGAACCGGTCTCCACCTGTGTCCAAGAGATCTTGCTCCCCTCGCCTTTACAGAGGCCTCGTTTCGTCACAAAATTATAGATACCGCCTTTGCCCTCCTTATCGCCTGGATACCAGTTCTGCACGGTCGAATATTTCACCTCCGCATGTTCATGGGCGATGATCTCCACAATGGCCGCATGGAGCTGGTTCTCGTCACGCATCGGTGCGGTACAACCCTCCAAGTAGCTGACGTAGGATTCATCGTCGGCCACGATCAACGTGCGCTCGAACTGACCGGTATTGGCCGCATTGATGCGGAAATAGGTGCTCAACTCCATCGGGCAACGCACCCCTTTGGGGATATAGATGAACGAGCCATCCGAGAAGACCGCCGAGTTCAAAGCCGCGAAGAAATTATCCCGATAGCTCACGACACTCCCCAAATATTTCTGTACCAAATCCGGGTGATGCTGCACCGCCTCACTGAACGAACAGAAGATAATGCCTTTCTCCGCCAAGTTCTCCTTGAACGTGGTCTTTACAGAGACACTATCCATGACCGCATCCACCGCCATTCCGCTCAGGTGCTTCTGCTCCTCCAAGGGAATGCCCAGCTTATCGAAGGTCTTCAACAGCTCCGGATCCACCTCGTCGAGGCTCTTAGGTCCCTCCTTCCGTTTCGGAGCGGCATAATAGATGATGTCTTGATAGTCGATGGGAGGAATCTGCAAGTGTGCCCACTGTGGCATCTCTAAAGTCTGCCAATAGCGAAAAGCCCGCAAACGGAAATCCAACAACCACTGTGGCTCCTGCTTCTTGGCTGAGATGATGCGAATGGTCTCCTCGTCCAATCCTCGATGAATCACATCCGTATCGATATGCGTAACAAAGCCATATTTATAATCCTCTTTGGTTACCTCATTCAATATCTGATTCGAATCTTGCATAATATATGTCTTGCTAATAATCCTTTGCCTTTACTCTCCCTGAGAAAACAGATTATGCGGGTAAATTGTTGGGACAATCCGTCGAACCGGCTCATAGAACCGTGACTCCACCTTCGTTTCCTGAGAGATAAACAATGAGCTCTTATCTACAAAATCCAAGAGATTCAAGACTAAACTGGTGAATAACAGGGATAGCAGCAATCCCAACAAGCCACCTCCCAAATGGTTGATGATGCTCAGCGGGGTTGCGTCGATCACTTTCGTCACAATCTCGCCCGCTAAGACCAGCACTCCCATGATCAAGATGAATCCAGCCACATAGCTCAAGATGGAAACACCCTGCTCTGGGAACCAGCCTAAGGCGACGATATATCCACGCAGCCAACCAGCAGCCTCACCACAAAGAAAAATGGCAGCGACAAGGGCTATAAGCGAAACAACCTGTTTGATGAATCCATCAAACAGGCCCTTTCCAAATCCTATCCCTGCCAGACACAGCAACGTGATGTCTAACCAGTTCATACTCCTTACAATGTCTTCTTGATTTCGGTTTCCTCGTAAGCCTCGATCATATCGCCTACCTGGATATCGTTGAAGTTGGTGATGTTCAAACCGCAATCCTGACCGGCAACCACCTCTTTCGCGTCATCCTTGAAACGCTTCAAAGAGCCCAACTCGCCCGAATAGATCACGATACCATCACGAATCAAGCGAATCTTATTCGAACGCTTGATCTTACCCTCTTTCACCATACAGCCAGCGACCGTACCGACTTTCGAGATCTTGAAGGTCTGCAAAACCTCCACATAAGCGGTAATCTCCTCCTTGATCTCCGGTGAGAGCATACCCTCCATCGCACTCTTGACCTCCTCGATCGCATCGTAGATGATGGAGTAGAGACGAATCTCCACACCCTCCTTCTCCGCGTTCTTACGGGCAGCCAAAGAGGGACGCACCTGGAAGCCGACGATGATCGCATTCGACGCAGCCGCCAAGACCACATCCGACTCCGAGATCTGACCCACAGCCTTGTGGATCACATTCACCTGAATCTCCTCTGTGGAGAGACGGATCAAAGAGTCTGACAAAGCCTCCACGGATCCATCCACGTCACCCTTCACGATGACATTCAACTCCTGGAAGTTTCCGACTGCGATACGACGACCGATGTCATCCAAGGTCAGCATCTTCTGCGTACGCAAGCCTAACTCACGCTGCAACTGCTCACGACGGTTGGCAATCTCACGTGCCTCCTGCTCTGTCTCCAAGACATTGAAGGTATCACCCGCCTGCGGGGCACCATTCAAGCCCAAGATCAATACCGGCTCTGAAGGACCCGCCTTCTCCACACGCTGGTTACGCTCGTTGAACATCGCCTTGATACGTCCGTGATGCGTACCCGCCAAGACAATATCGCCCGTCTTCAACGTGCCATTCTCCACCAACACCGTAGAGACATAACCACGCCCCTTATCCAAAGAGGACTCGATGATCGTACCTACCGCACGCTTCTTCGGGTTGGCTTTCAAGTCGAGCAGATCGGCCTCTAACAAGACCTTCTCCAACAACTCCTCCACGCCAATGCCCTTCTTCGCAGAGATCTCTTGACTCTGGTATTTACCACCCCAATCCTCGACCAAGTAGTTCATGTTAGCCAACTCCTCCTTGATCTTATCCGGATTGGCATGAGGTTTATCTATCTTATTGATCGCAAATACGATGGGCACACCCGCTGCCGAAGCATGGTTGATGGCCTCAATCGTCTGTGGCATGACGCTATCATCAGCCGCTACAATGATGATCGCAATATCCGTCACCTTCGCACCACGGGCACGCATCGCCGTAAAGGCCTCATGACCCGGTGTATCCAAGAAGGTGATGCGACGGCCATTGGGTAACTTCACGTTGTAAGCACCGATGTGCTGCGTGATACCACCGGCCTCACCCGCAATCACATTCGCGTTACGGATATTATCCAGCAACGAGGTCTTACCGTGATCGACGTGACCCATCACCGTCACAATCGGCGGACGAGATACCCAATCCTCTTCGTTATCATCTTCCGCCTCATCGGCCTTGATCGCCTCTACTACGTCTGCGCTGACATACTCCGTCTGGAAACCAAACTCATCAGCCACGATATTAATCGTCTCCGCATCCAAACGCTGGTTGATAGACACCATGATACCGATGCTCATGCAGGTACCGATGACCTCCGTCACAGGCACATCCATCATGTTCGCCAAGTCGTTCGCAGTCACGAACTCGGTCAGCTTCAATACCTTGCTTTCCTGTTCCTCCTGCTCCAACAGCTCGTTCTCACGCTTTGCTGCAGCCTCACGTTTGTCACGACGATACTTCGCGCCCTTGTTATTCTTATTGTTCTTGCTGGTCAAGCGAGCCAATGTCTCCTTGATCTGCTTCTGTACATCCTCCTCGCTCACCTCAGCCTTTACCGGCTTCTTCAAGCGAGAGCGACGGTCGTCACGGTTGTTTCGCTCCTCACGCCCCTGACGATCCTCTCTCGGGTTGCGGGGATAGTTCGTACCGGGTGTATTGTTAATATCCACCCGATCCTTCTTGATGCGTTTCCGCTTTTTCTTGGCATCGCCTCCCTCTTCCGCAGACTTGCCCGTTGCGTTTTGCGCCGGTTTTCCTGCGGCCTGGGCATTGCCACCCTTAGCCGGAACATTCGCCTTGTTGCCACCAAACCGCTGTTTCTCATCACGCTCCTTGCGCTTCTCCTCCTTCGTTTTCTTCTTAGGACGAGTCGATTGGTTCAGCGCATCCAGGTCGATCTTACCCGTAACCTTGATTTTAGACTCCAACCTTGTTGTGTTGAGGCGGAACAGTGTCTCCTCTCCTGTTTTGGTGTTTTCTGCAGGAGTAGCCGAAGCGATGGGCTGCTTCTCTGCGGTTCTCTCTTTTCCTTCTTCCACTTTTATGCTATTTTCATCATTTTTTCCGGCAGGAGAAGGTTCAGTCTTCTCCGGCATCTGCGGGGTCTCCACCTTAGCTTGGACAGGTTCCGGCTTGGCTTTCACGGGTTGCTCCACGACCTCCTCCTTTTTCGGTTGTACGGGCTCTACCTTGGGCTGCTCAGCCTGCACGGGCTTCACCGGCTCCACTTTCGGCTCTTCCTGCTGACGCTTATTTCGATTCCCCTCCAAGTCAATATGCCCCTTCATGACGATCTTGGGCTTGAACTCATCGGGAACTTCGGTCTTGATCTCTTCGGCCTTCTCTTCTTTCGCAGAAGGGGTCTCTTTCTTGGGACGGCTCACCGGGATCACACGATCTTTCTCCGGCAAATCCTTTCCAAACTCTTTTACGAGCAAAGCATACTGTTCATCACTGATTCGCGTGTTGGGGTTATCCTCAACATCGAACCCTTTCTTGCGCAGGAAGTCAACCACTGTGTTGATTCCCACATTCAATTTTCGTTGTACTTGTATTAATTTTATAGGCATATCCAACTTTGTCGTAACACTTAGTCATTCATCTTCTCGTCATCCGCAGCTGCCGGATCAGCCTCAGCCTCCTGCTCTTCCGCTACGCCCTCAGCATCCACCACTGTGTCGGCCTCCGGTGTTGACTCCTCAGCTTGCTCGCTATCCTCAAACTCCGCGGAGAGGATGCGGAGCACGTCGTCCACCGTTTGCTCCTCCAGATCGGCACGTTCGACTAACGCATTGCGATCCATGGCCAAAACGCTCTTCGCCGTGTAACAACCTATATCTTTCAAGGCATCAATTACCCAGCCGTCGATCTCATCAGAGAACTCATCCAGGTAAATATCCTCCTCGTCAGCGCCATCAATATCACGGAACACATCAATCGTGTACTCCGTCAGCATACAAGCCAACTTGATGTTCAAACCGCCTTTACCAATCGCCAGAGAGACCTCTTCCGGACGCAAATAGACCTCCGCCTTGCGCTCCTCCTCATTGACATGGATCGAGGAGATCTTCGCGGGGCTCAACGCACGCTGGATATAGAGGGCTGTATTCGACGTATAGTTGATCACGTCGATATTCTCGTTGCGCAACTCACGCACGATGCCATGAATACGAGAGCCCTTCATACCCACACAAGCGCCCACCGGGTCGATGCGGTCATCATAAGACTCCACGGACACCTTCGCCCGCTCACCCGGGATGCGCGCGATGCCCTTGATCGTGATCAAGCCATCGTTGATCTCAGGTACCTCCAACTCAAAGAGGCGTTGCAAGAACATCTTATCCGTACGAGAGAGGATGATCTTCGGGTTGTTGTTCAAGTTATCCACCCGCAAGACGATCGCACGTACGGTATCTCCCTTGCGATAGTAATCAGACGGGATCTGCTCAGATTTCGGCAGCAACAACTCGTTGCCCTCGTCATCCAGCAGCAGCACCTCCTTCTTCCATACCTGATACACCTCAGCGGCAACGATATGATTGATCTTGTCCTTATATTTAGCGTAAAGACTATCTTTTTGCAACTCAAGTATCTTAGAGGCCAATGTCTGACGCAAGTTCAGGATCGCACGACGGCCGAAATCTGCAAAATGCACCTCATCGGTCACCTCTTCGCCCACCTCACAGTCCGCATCAATCGTGCGTGCCTCCGTCAAGGTCAGCTGCAAGTTCGCATCCTCCAATTCGTCATCAGCTACGACCTTACGGTTTCTCCAGATCTCGAAATCACCCTTCTCCGGGTTGATGATCACATCGTAATTCTCATCCGTGCCAAACATCTTGGCGATCACGTTACGGAAAGAATCTTCCAAAACGTTAATCATCGTCTCTTTGTCGATATTTTTCAATTCCTTGAACTCAGCAAGCGTATCGATCATGCTGATTGTTTCCGCTTTCTTGGCCATAATCTTACTTGAATCTTATTAAGTATTTTGTATATTTTATTTCTTCGAAAGGATATTTTTCCTCCTCGGTCACCATCACGGGGCGTTTCGCACCCTCCGGCTTAACCTTTTTCTCCACGCTGATCGTCGCTCCAGAGAGGTCAACAGCTGTCAGCACACCGACCTTTTTCGCCCCGCTTTTCAACAGCATCTCCACCTCATTACCAATGTTCTTCTGGTACTGGCGCAACACCTTAAAAGGGGAAGTGATACCGGCTGAGCCCACCTCCAACTCATAATCCTCAACGTCACGATCTAAATGAGCCTCAATATATTGACTCAGAGCCACACAGTCATCAATCGACACACTGTCGTCACTGTCTATCTCCACAACAATATAGTTTCCCGGCTTGATCGTTACATCTACCAAATAGGGATTGGAAGCCTGCAAATGCGCTTCTACTAATTGGGTCACTACCGCCTTTTCTATCATATTACCATCTATTTAGAACAAGCGGAGGGGACTCACCGCCCCCTCCGCAAGATTGCTTATCGACTGCAAAAATACAAAAAATCAATTACTTCCCAAATCTTTCCATACATTTTTACAAAAAGATCACGACCGGTTCTTTTTGCGTTTAAAGATCGAGGTAGCCTCTCAAAGCCTCCACGTAAGCGGCCATCGCCTCCCGACCCCTCTCCGTGATCCGACAGGTGGTGCGCGGTTTCTTTCCCACGAAGCTCTTCTCTACGTCGATGT
>CAMGEM010000101.1 GCA_946055095.1 uncultured Parabacteroides sp.
TGGAGAAGAGTTTGCGCTTCCAGTCGCACTTGAAACGCACCTCGTTGCGGATATAGCTGAGGCGAGTGACTCCCTCCTGCTCTTTGTAGGTGACTAAGAAAGAGACCTCCAACGGCTTGAAACGCAAACCAAACGGTTTACGGCGAAGAATGGCCTCGGTCGCCTTCACCTGATCATCCATGTTGAGGGCGAACTCTGCCCGGCTGAAACTGAGTCGCTCCTTGTCGATGAATAATTTGCCCTCATACAGCGCATAAGGCAGGATGACCGCGGGCACAAAGCTGATCACATAATGGGGACGATCGTTCAGCATCGTGCTCTCTTCCATACGAAACGCATAATAGGGCAGGATCTCCGGCGATAAGAGCAAGTCCGGATTCTTGACCACATCCACATAAACGGAAAGGTTGGGACCTCCCAGGAGCTTGATGGCTAAGGTATCACTGGCTTTTTGACTCAACAGCTTACGCCCTTTATAAATCTGCACACGGTCTCGATCGACGCTACGTCCCTTATACGAGGTCTTATAGATGTCGATGATAGCCTCGGAGATGTTGATGTAACGCTTTCCCTTTTGGGCGGTCTCTCGGTAGAAGCCTGTGAGCATACTGCCGGTGGTGAGGTAGTTATCGTCCACTTTCCGCAACGCCTCTTGCACGATGATCCGTGGGTCGTCCGCTCGGATGATCACTTCGGCCAAGGAGTTGGTGTTAGGTTCCAGCCACACCGTGTAATCGGATAGGTTTTTCCCCGTGACGGGGATGATGTCATTGAGGTAGCCAATGTGAGACACCTCCACCTGCCTCGCTTGCAGACTGTTTCTCACTTTAATCGTAAACTCACCCTCCTCGTTGGTGATTGTTCCTACGGAAGTCCCAGGAACAGAAAGGTTCACATAGCCAAGCCGTTTCTTGGTTTGCTTGTCTTTGACTATGCCGCTAATGGTGATGAACGGCTCTTCCGCTTGATCCTGTGCCCGTACCGGGATTATGCCGCAAGCCAACAGCATCATCAAGATCCATCCCATGGCTTGTTTACTGAATGTTCTCATCGCCTTACGTTATTAAGTGATTCACTTGGATATATCTATATCGTCCGTGAAAATACGAAAAGCAAATGAGAACGACAAAAAAAACGACAAAACATTGCCCGTGATTTTTGGGAAACCACGGGCAACGTTTTTGGGACCTTCCCCGAAGGGAGAGATTCGCGGCTATTTTACTCTGCGGTAATGACCGAGAACTCGCCTATGCCGGCCTGCTTCTGCCGTTCGTTGGTCAAGAAGTTAGTTGCGACCAGACGAACCTGACGCCCCTTAGTGGGAGCGCAGTTGACAATCTGCTCGATCGGATTGGCCTTGATGTTGGAGAACTCGCCTTCCGCCATCTTCTTTCCATCAATAAAGAATTGATAGTGGGTGATATGGCCAGAGGCATCTCGACTCTGGTTCGGCGTATAGCGGAAACCGGTAATGGTCCTCGTTTCATCCAATTCTAAGGTCACCTCCGGTTTCTTGTCGGGCAACAGGAAGGTGGTATAGCCATTACCGTCCAGAATCAGACTGGTCTTCGCATCCTGCGGTGAGAGAATCTTGTAGGCAGAGGCGGGAATATCGAACGCTCTGGAGGCTACCGGACTGCTCTTGTCGAAGGTAGGATCATAAGCGATCGCCTTCACCACCCCTTTCTGCGGGAAGTCGAAAGGAGCCGTGTAGCGTGTGGAGGCCTTTGTCGGCTCACTGCCATCTGTCGTATAATAGACCTCCGCCCCCTTATCGCCAGCCTCGATGCTGACTTGATCGCTCAGATTCCGAGAGAAGGTAGGCTCCGTCACCAAGGCAGGCGCTAAGAAGGCCTCCACGTTGTTGATACAGAGCGGACCTCTCGCATCGGTGAAGTTGACGCGAATCTTATCCGCCTTTTGCGTCTGGAAACGCACGATACGTTTGTAACCGACCGTTGTTGTGGAATCTACCGGCTGAGCCGCTGTCCATTGCCCGTTATACCCAATCTCGATATTGAACGACCGCACTCGCTGACCCAACGGGATATACTCTTGAATGAGCAATCGGTTCACCTCGCTTGGCTGATCCAAGGTGAAGGTGAGTGACCCAGTCGTCACCCCATCTTCGGTAGCCCAATAGCTGTCCCAGTTGTCATCCACCGCTTTGTTGGCGGTATAGCCACGGCCACGGTCAGACGAAGACTCGACATAACTGCCCTGCAACAAATTATCTTTCAAGTCATTCTGAATCGTCTGATACCACTCGACAGCACGGATAGAATCTGTGGGGCTAATCTTTCCGTTCAACGCCACGGGGAAGTTGAGCAGGAAGTTGGCATTATGGCCGACACTGCGGTAATAGAGATCCACCAATCGGGCCAAGGATTTCACCTGATGATCCTCACGGCTGTGATAGAACCATCCCGGACGGATGGAGACATCACACTCGCCCCCCAACCACATAGGGCCATTCTCATCGCCATAGACACTTTGCCTGAACGAGGGCAACTCCGGCTCCGGCCAGAAGCTGCTCCATTGCGTATCGCCAGCCCAGCCATCCTCGTTGCCGATCCAACGAATCTCGGGCACCGTACCGCCAAAGATCATCGCACCCGGATGATGCGCCTTGATGGAGTCGCGCGCGCGTTCATAATTATAATAGGTCTTCGCATCAATGGACCGTGTCTCATTGGCTCCACCATACCAACCGTTACCGCCATTCGCCCCGTCGAACCAGAACTCGAAGAGCGGGCCATACTGGGTGATCAACTCATGGATCTGCGCATGGTATTTCTCCACGTAGCCCTCCTGTCCGTAATTGTCGCTGTTGCGATCCCAAGGGGAGAGATAGAGACCGAGTTTCAAGCCATGTTTCCGACAAGCCTCGGCGAGCTCACCCACCATATCGCCTTTGCCTCCCTTCCAAGGTGCATTCTTCACACTGTATTCGGTGGTAGCGGTCGGCCAGAGGCAGAAACCGTCGTGATGCTTGGTGGTCAAGATGACTCCTTTCAAGCCTGCGGCCTTGATGGTGCGTACCCATTGGTCGCAATCCAGATCTGTGGGATTAAAGGTGGAAGCCGGGGTGTCTCCATAGCCCCACTCTAAGTCGTTGAAGGTGTTTAAGCCAAAATGCACAAAAGCGTATGTCTCCAATTTATGCCATTCGACCTGTGCAGGTGTAGGCGTGGGTAATACCGGCGCAGGAGGAGCCACTTGCTGACAAGCCACGCAAGCAGCCAATCCAAAACCAGCCCACAAAGCGGTGTTTAAGTAGTTCATGATAATTATTTTAGAATTAATTTTGGCCAAAGGTACGCATAATGTGACGATTAGAAAAGAGGTAGGCTATCTTCTATCGTACAAAATGAAGCTTTCCCTATTCGGAAACGATGGATCGCCGCAATACCAACAGACTCTCCGGCCCCATGTTGAAGAGTAAATCCACGATGCTCAAGTTGGGCAAGAAGCCAAACTTCTCCTGAAAGACCTGGTAATAGGGCACTGGCTGGAAGGCCATATCGGGCTCCGGGCGACGTGGACGGATAGACTCCCTAAAATCATGATTGACAACCGGCTGGTAGCTGTCTGTATAATGCACCTGCGGTTGCAGGTCGATCAATCCACAGATTAACTGGCGCAGCGCCTCGTTGAAGTCAAACAAGAAAGTAAAGCGTCGCTCATAGAAAGGAGCAAAATCATCCGCATAGTATTCGAAGAATGGGCTCATGTTGTAGGCGGAGACCAAAGCGTTCCAATGCAGGTGACGCCAGTTGCCATGGTCGGAGATGCGAATATCCTTGGTGGGACACTTCAACTCGTCGGGCTTGACAATGGGCACACTGAGCGTAAGCGGTCCATTGGCCGCAGCCAACACACAACGATTCCGATAGGTCTGTTTGATGTAATTCTCCTCCCGCTCCATATAGATCGCGCCATACTGCGCCATCTTGACATATTGTTGCACCGGTCCTAAGTAGGCGGTAGAGAGATAGGCACTGTTTTCCGTTAATGTATCCATTTGAATCTACGCTGTTTATCCTTGCTGAACCAACAGAACCAGGCATGGCCGATCACCTGATCGGCAGGGATGAGACCTAAGTGCCGAGAGTCGATGCCCTCTTGGCTGTTGTCGGCAAGAATCCAAAAATAATCCTGTTGAAAAAAGAAAAAGGAGGTCTCTCTGCCATCGAGAAACAGTTTCCCCTCCTTGAATTGCGCTTTGCCCCCACTCTCCTGCTCGATGATCTCTCGGCAGCAAATCAAGGCCGTTTCATCCAACCGATAGGCTCTTCCCTTTCGAGGGACAATCAACTGATAAACGGCCTTCGGCTCAGCGACCAAGTGATCGCTAACGGACTGAGGCAGCTCACTGCGCAACCGATATTCCTCAAAGGGGGTCAGGCTGACGGTACAGCCAAACGATTCGGCTCGCAGTTCCCGCACCGGAATAGCCAACTTCTCCATCTGGCGCAGCAGACTCTCTTTGGCATCCATCGAAATGAAATAGCGGCTTAACGCTTGGGGCACCTGGGGCATCTCCTCTCCGTTGATGGCATAGCCATCGGGTTTCACCACAACGGTATCACCGGGCACACCCAACACACGCCCCACGAAGAGCGGACGATCCAAAGAGTCTCTACGCAATGGGCTACGGAAAAGAACCACCTCTCCTCGCCGTTCAGCGGGTCTCTCCGGCCATTTATTCACCACGATGTAGTCACCCGCTTTCAACGCCTCAGCCATCGCATTCGTAGAGATCTGATAAGATTCCCCCACATAATAGCGAACGGCATAGACAGCGCCCACCACGACAGCGAGGCTTCCTATGCCGTACAAAAACGATTGCAATAAGGCTTTCCCTTTCATAACGCTCGGGAGTGCCCCTTAGTTGGCATCTACCCAACGGAAGATACGGTTCCAACGAATGCCACCATCGAACAGGCTGCGATCCTTATCCAACGAGAGCCATACCAAGATGGGTTTACCTACGATATGGTCTTCCGGGACGAATCCCCACGAACGACTGTCCGCACTGTTGTGGCGGTTGTCACCCATCATCCAATAATAGTCGTATTGGAAGGTATAGGTCGTGGCCTCCGCTCCGTTGATCCAGACCTTATCCCCTTTTACCTCTAACTGGTTGCCTTCGTAGTTCTTGATGCAACGGCTGTAAAGGGCCAGGTTCTGAGGAGTCAACTCGATGGTCGCACCCCGTTGTGGAATCCAGATCGGGCCGTAATTATCGCGTGTCCATCCCGTCTCGTAATCCACCGGATAGGTCGGGCCGCCCAAAGCCTCCGGCTCAATCACGATCTTAGTCACGATCGGCAACTTCTCAGCGATAGCCAAGGCTTTATTCGTCAGCGGCAGACGATACACCGGTGCATACTGCCCCGATTCATTCGGCTTGAAGCCCAAATAGGAAAGCAGCTGCTGGTAATAGCCGCCCGACGAAGCTAAGACGCGGTCATCCTTGCTGACATCCATCAAGCGGAATTGCTCCTCCGTGAGAAGGGAACCGTTAGTCTCAATGTAATAGTTGAACTGCAAATGCTCCGGATTCTGGGCCTTCTCCCCATTGATATAGACCTGGTTATTCACTACGCTCAGCGAATCGCCCGGCATACCGACACAGCGTTTCACATAGTTCTCGCGCTTATCCACCGGTCGGTAAATCACCTCGCCAAAGGTAGCCTTGTCGAGCAACACACGCTCACGACCATACTCGTTGATCAAGGTGTAATAGTCAGGATTCTGCACCCGCTCCGTGATGGTATCGCCGGCAGGGAAGTTGAACACGACAATATCGTCTCGCTTCACTTGTCCTAACCCTTTCACCCGGTGATAACCCCACAAAGGCCAATCTAAATAGGATTTGCAGTTGAGGATAGGCAAGGTGTTTTGCACCAAGGGAAAAGAGAGCGGTGTGTTGGGCACACGAGGGCCATAGCTCAGTTTGCTCACAAACAGGTAATCGCCCACTAACAACGACTTCTCCAAGCTGGAGCTGGGAATCTGATAGTTCTGGAAGATGAACAGATTGACGAGATAGACCGCCACTAACGCAAAAAGGATGTCATCCACCCAGCCCAAGATACCCTGAATCGTCGGATTCTTAGATTGTTTCCAGGCTCCCCAAGGAATAAATTTGGTCAAATAAATATCCACCAAAACAGGCAAGCCGAAGAGCAGCCATGCGTTTTCCATCCACAGCGTGAAGCCTACATATAGCGCGGTAACGATGCTGAAGTTCACCCATTCCCGCTTGCTGATTTGCCTTTTCTCTCTTGCCATAACTGTATGTCGTCAATTAAAAATGAAACAGGTCATTCATACCTAAGAAACCCTTCTTCCCGGCCGTAAACTCAGCGGCGATCACCGCACCCAACGCAAAACCGGCACGGCTCTTCGCGTCATGCTTGATGCTAATCGTATCGGCCTCGCTCTCATAGATGATCTCGTGGATACCCGGAACCTCACCCTCACGAATCGCATGGATCGGCAGATCGGTCGGTTGCTCAGCGGTCTCCAAGGTCCAACGCTCCTTACGCTCCACATTGTCGAGGATGCCTTCCGCCAAGGTAATCGCCGTTCCACTCGGTGCGTCGAGCTTATGGATATGATGCACCTCGGTCATACGTACATCGTAGGCAGGGAAACCATTCATGATCTTGGCCAAATAGCGATTGAGCGCAAAGAAAATGTTCACGCCCACACTGAAATTGGAGGCATAGAAAAAGGTCTTACCCTCTTGCTCACACTTCGCCTTCACCTCGTCGAGATGCGACAGCCAACCGGTCGTACCGGAAACCACCGGGACGTTGGCTTCAAAGCAACGCATGTAATTGCCCAATGCGGTAGCGGGAGTCGTGAACTCAATCGCCACATCGGCACTGCGGAATGCCTCACTATCGAAATCTGCTGTATTATTAATGTCTATGATTGAAACAATCTGATGCCCTCGTTGCAACGCGATCTGCTCGATCGTCTTACCCATCTTGCCGTAGCCAATAAGTGCTATTTTCATCTGCTATAATCTTTTACGTTTATACTTCTGCTAAAGGAAGAACAAAAGTACATAGAAAGATTGGAATCCGAGGCAAAGGGATAGTAAATTTCACAAAAAAATGGCGCCATCCGTTGCGGGATGACGCCATTGACATGATTCACTAATCAAATATTAGTCTTTCAATTTTGCGCAAAGGAACTCGCGGTTCAAGCGTGCGATGTTGCTGACAGAGATGTTCTTCGGGCACTCCATCTCGCAAGCGCGGGTGTTGGTACAGTTACCGAAGCCCAGCTCATCCATCTTCGCTACCATCGCTTTCGCACGACGGGCAGCCTCTACACGGCCTTGCGGAAGCAATGCCAACTGGCTCACCTTAGCGGAAACGAACAACATAGCTGAACCGTTCTTACAAGCTGCCGCACAAGCACCGCATCCGATACAAGCAGCCGCATCCATAGCCAAGTCTGCGTTCTCTTTCGGGATAGCGATCGCATTGGCATCGGGCACACCACCTGTGTTCACAGAAACGAAACCACCGGCCTGCATGATCTTGTCGTAAGCCGTACGGTCAACCATCAAGTCGCGGATAACCGGGAAACCGGCTGAACGCCACGGCTCGATCGTGATCGTCTCACCATCGTGGAAACGACGCATATACAGCTGGCAAGTCGTCGCACCCGTCGCGGGTCCGTGCGGATGACCATTTACATAGAGAGAGCACATACCGCAGATACCCTCACGACAGTCGTGATCGAATACAACAGGCTCCTTGCCCTCGTTCACCAACCGCTCATTCAAAATATCCAACATCTCCAGGAAAGATACGCTCTGGTTGATGTTATTCATTTGGTAAGTCTCGAACTGTCCTTTTTCTTTCGGACCTTTCTGACGCCAAATCTTCAGTGTTACATTTATATCTTTATCCATTTGATTCTAATTTTTGTAGTTGATTACTTCTTGTAGTTACGTGTCTGCGGAACGACAAACTCATAATTCAGCGGCTCTTTCAGCATCACCGGATCCTTGTCGTCACCCTGATACTCCCAGCAAGATACATACATGAACTTATCGTCATGACGGAGTGCCTCGCCCTCCTCTGTCTGGTGCTCTGTACGGAAGTGACCACCGCAAGACTCCGCACGATCCAATGCGTCGTGAGCCATCAAAGTACCGATCTCGATGAAGTCAGCCAAACGCAATGCCTTCTCCAACTCCACATTCTGATCAACAGCCTGACCGGGGATAAATACATTGCTCCAGAACTCTTTCTTCAACTCCTTCAGCTTAGCGATAGCCTCCTGCAAGCCCTTCGCGTCACGAGCCATACCAATGTGCTCCCACATGATGTGACCCAGCTTACGATGGATGGTATCAACCGTCTCCTTACCCTTGATGCTCATCAACTTATTGATACGATCCTGGATAGCCTTCTCTGCCGCAGCGAACTCAGGCAACTCCGTGCTGAAACGCGGCACCTGAATCTGGTCAGACAAGTAGTTCTGGATCGTGTAAGGCAATACGAAGTAACCATCTGCCAAACCTTGCATCAACGCAGACGCACCCAGACGGTTCGCACCGTGATCGGAGAAGTTAGCCTCACCGATAGCGAACAAACCAGGAACAGATGTCATCAACTCATAATCAACCCACAGACCACCCATAGAGTAGTGCAATGCCGGATAGATCATCATCGGTGTCTCATACGGATTGTCGTTGGTAATCTCCTCGTACATATCGAACAAGTTACCATATTTCTGCTTAACGACCTCTTTACCCAGACGGTTGATCGCGTCAGAGAAATCCAAGAAGACAGCCAAGCCCGTGTTGTTCACACCATAACCAGCGTCGCAACGCTCCTTAGCGGCACGAGAAGCCACGTCACGAGGTACCAAGTTACCGAATGCCGGATAACGACGCTCCAAATAGTAGTCGCGATCCTCCTCGGGGATATCCTTACCCTTCTTCGTACCTGCCTGCAATGCCTTAGCGTCCTCTAACTTCTTCGGAACCCAGATACGGCCATCGTTACGCAAAGACTCAGACATCAA
>CAMGEM010000102.1 GCA_946055095.1 uncultured Parabacteroides sp.
CCTATAACCTTCTGATCCGTAGTCAGATGCTCTATTCAGTTGAGCTAGCGAACCAATCTGTTTTTTTAAGTATCAATCTCTCTTGATTGACGCTGCAAAGGTAGGGCTTATTTTTGAACTACCAAACTTTTTGGCCGTTTTTTTCGGTTTTAATCTAACATTTTTGGATTAAAGATGAGATAACCGATGTTCAATCCAATATTGAAATTATCCTTGGGATAACTATATCCATTGGCATACAGGCTGATAGAGATAAACGGGAGTTTTAAGACAAGCGATGCCTCACCCATATAATGAAAGGCATCTAAAAACTGGCCATAACGGGCCTTAGCCACGTTTAGGTTGCCTGCGATGGGTTCTTTCTGGATCTCGTAAAGCGGCATGAAACCATACATGCCAAATTGGAAATGGAACAATTTGCTAAATCGCCAAATCGGGGTCAGCCCCAAAGCTACATATTGGTTGGCTCGAAACGCTTCGTTGAAAACGATCGTGCTGTGTGGGGTGGGCGTGAAGGCAGGTGCTTGCAAAACGCTCGCCGTGTAGTTGCTCATCAAGTTTTTACTTGAGAGCACCACTTCCGATAGGTAGCCCATGTTGAAATGGTCGGTGTAGGCGTGGAAACTCTTCCAACGCCCCTTGAACTGGATCCAGCTGTGGGTATTGCCTTTGACAGGTGTGAACACGTTGCTGGAGGTAGGGGAGGGGGTGAAGTTCTCCTTGCCCGTCACATACTGGGCACTCATGAAGAGCTGCTTGCCATGGGTGGCGTAGAGCCGATCATCCAGGCTGTTCTGCTCTAAACGGAGTGAGCCGGCGAAATAGTCGTACCAGCTATGGTCGAACGAGACGTTGGCAAACGAGATGGATGAGCTTTGCAGGTAATGGTCGTTGAGGCGGCCGTAGGACAGCCCGATCTCCGCTTTCGCCTGGTTGAGGAAGGGGAAGCCCAACTTCATGCGCATGAACAGCTCTTTTTGCTTGATGATGGCAGGCACGACATCCTCGTAGAACAGCGACTGGCTCTCCGAGTAGCGCTTGTCGGAGAAGACTCCCTGTAGGCTCAGGTAGGTGGGGATCGTGGTTTGCAGATAGGTACGTGCGTCGAGCATGACACCGCTGAACGAGTTGCCCACCTGGAAGTTGGCGGTCAGGTCGGTGGCCACGCGCCCCAATGCCTGGTAATTGAAACCCAAGAAGAGTTGGTTGGCTTGGTGTGACGAGATATTTCCTCCGAATGCGATCTTTACCTCCTCATTCATCTTTACATCTAAGTAGAGGTCGAAATTTTTCTCCTTGCGGTTATAGACGGCGTGAGGCACGATCTCCTTGATCTTCGAGTAGGTCAGCATCTTGAAGTAGGCTCGCTTGAACTCCTGCATCGAGAAGACCCCGTTGATATCTTTGTGTAGCTCCGCTTCGATGAAACGGCGCTGCGCCTCCGTCACCCCGCTCACATAGATGTTCTTGAACATCAATGGCGGGAGGCTCTGCTTATAAGCGACCCTTCGGGCATTCACTTCGGCGAGTGGCACCTCTCGGGGCACTCGCTGCTTGATGGAGTCGATCATCGCCAAGGTCTTCCGATAGCCAATCTCCATCAATTCCTTCCCCTTGTCGAAGTCGAGCAGCGACACTGTTGGGAACTTGAACTGGATCAGCATACCATCCTCCTCCTCGACGTTGTATTCTGTTCGTTGCATCACCATCGCCTCCATCTGGGTGTAGAGGTTTTCCGTGGGCTTGGTGTTGCCCGACGAGACGATCGAGCCGAAGATGAAGTCTGGATGGAAAGCCTCCTTGAGGGGGGCGACCGGGAAGTTGTCGTAGATACCTCCATCGAAGAGCGGGACGCTATCTCGCCAGATGGGTTGGAATACGAAGGGGAAAGACATGGAGGCCCGCACGGCATCACCTAAGTCTCCATGCTTGAAGACCACCGCCTTCTTGGCATACACATCTGAGGCCACGCAGCGGAAGGGCACGAACAGGTTGTCGAAATTCCAGCCAGCCTTGGCCGTAGCCTGTGCGAAAAGTCCCATGAAAGCCTGGTTCATCTGAATGGGATTGATCAAGCTTTGGGGCAAGAAGCTGGCTTTCACCTGTAGCGAATCGGTGAAGTCGATCGAGAAATGGGCGAACTCTGGCGTAGGATCGGGCTCTTTGAAGAAGAAAGCGTATTCGCTCTCCACGGTGCCGGTTTGCCAGTAGCCGAACTCCTCCGAGAGGATCAGGGCTAACATCTCTTCGGGGGTGTAGCCCATGGCATACAGACTGCCGATGATCGCACCGATGGAAGTTCCAGCCACATAATCGATAGGTATGTTATTTTCCTCTAAAGCCTTAATCACTCCGATATGGGCTGCGCCCTTTGCGCCTCCACCACTCATCACCAACCCTACTTTCTGCGCCTTTCCAGTGGACCACAGCACCGAAAGCAGTACCATTATGAAACCTAATCTGCTCATTTGCCTGTCTTGCTCACGCTTGTTTGTAGAGCAAAAATACAAAAGCAAAATTAAATAGGCATCCTTTGCGTGGGTTTTTCTCGAATAATGGGTGAAGAGCGTAGCAATTGAATGAAAATGCTTAAATTCGCGGCTTGTGGGTCTAAATAGGCTCGCGAGAGAAAGTAAACACAAACATTGTATATATTATATATGTATAGAACGAGAACTTGTGGGGATTTGCGCTTGGCAGATGAGGGCTTGGTGGTGACACTGGCCGGCTGGGTGCAACGTACCCGGAAAATGGGAGGTATGACCTTCGTGGATCTGCGCGATCGGTATGGCATTACGCAGCTGGTGTTTAACATGGAACAGGATGCGGCACTTTGTGAGCAGGCGAACCACCTGGGCCGTGAGTTTGTGATCCAAGTGACCGGTACGGTACGGGAGCGTTCGAGCAAGAACGCTAATTTGCCGACAGGTGAGATTGAGCTGATCGTTTCTAAGCTGACTGTCTTGAACAAGGCTTTGACCCCTCCTTTCACGATTGAGGAGGATACGGATGGAGGCGACGACCTGCGTATGAAGTATCGTTACCTGGACTTGCGCCGGGCGGCTGTGCGTCGCAACTTGGAGTTGCGCCATAAGATGGCCTTCGAGGTACGTCGCTATTTGGATGAGCAATCATTCTTGGAGGTGGAGACACCGGTGCTGGTGAACTCCACGCCGGAGGGTGCCCGTGACTTCGTGGTGCCTTCTCGTATGAATCCCGGACAGTTCTATGCGCTCCCGCAGAGCCCGCAGACCTTGAAGCAGCTGTTGATGGTGTCTGGTTTCGATCGTTATTTCCAGATCGTGAAGTGTTTCCGCGACGAGGATCTGCGTGCGGATCGTCAGCCGGAGTTCACGCAGATTGACTGTGAGATGAGTTTCGTGGAGCAGGAGGACATCTTGAACCTGTTTGAGGGCTTGATCAAACACCTCTTCAAGACCTTGCGTGGCATAGAGATGAAAGAGCCGTTGCGCCGGATGACTTGGCAGGACGCCATGAAGTATTACGGTAGCGACAAGCCGGATTTGCGTTTCGGTATGCCTTTCGTGGAGTTGATGGATGTGATGAAAGGCCACGGTTTCTCCGTGTTCGATAATGCGGCTTATATCGGTGGTATCTGTGCGAAGCATGCGGCTAACTACACCCGTAAGCAGCTGGATCAGCTGACGGAGTTCGTGAAACGGCCGCAGATCGGTGCGAAGGGAATGGTCTATGCCCGTGTGGAGGCGGATGGTCATGTGAAGTCGAGCGTAGATAAGTTTTATACGCAAGAGGTCTTACAGCAAATGAAGGCCGCTTTTGACGCAGAGCCGGGCGACTTGATTTTGATCCTTTCGGGCGATGACGCTATGAAGACCCGTAAGCAGCTTTGCGAGTTACGTTTGGAGATGGGTAATCAGCTGGGCTTACGCGATAAGGATCAGTTCGCTTGCTTGTGGGTGATCGACTTCCCGCTCTTCGAGTGGAGCGAGGAGGATCAACGTTTCTATGCGATGCACCATCCGTTCACCTCTCCCAATCCGGAGGATATTCCTTTGTTAGATAGCGATACAGGCGCTGTGCGTGCGAATGCGTATGACATGGTGATCAACGGTGTTGAAGTGGGTGGTGGCTCTATTCGTATCCACGACAGCCAGTTGCAAGATAAGATGTTTAAGCTGTTGGGCTTCACCGAGGAGCGTGCGCAGCAGCAATTCGGCTTCTTGATGAATGCCTTCAAGTATGGTGCGCCCCCTCACGGAGGTTTGGCGTTTGGTTTGGATCGTTTGGTCTCTATCTTCGCCGGTTTGGATTCGATCCGCGACTGCATTGCGTTCCCGAAGAACAACTCCGGTCGTGACGTGATGTTGGATGCTCCCGGTGAGTTGGAGCCCGGTCAATTGGAGGAATTAAGCCTGAAGGTCGAGCTGAAATGATCAAGATCAAGGAGATCCTGAAGGAGATTGAGCTTTTCGCCCCGCTGCCCCTGCAAGAGAGTTTCGACAATGCGGGGGTGCAGGTGGGCGATGTGAATCAGTTTGCCACCGGTGCCTTGCTCTGCTTAGATGTGACGGAGGAGGTGATTGAGGAGGCGAACGATCGGGGATGTAACCTGATTATCTCCCATCATCCGCTGGCTTTCCGTCCTTTCAAGTCATTAACCGGGCGTACCTATGTGGAACGCTGCCTGATGAAGGCCTGCAAGTATGACTTGGTGATTTATGCGGCGCATACCAACTTAGACAATGCGGTGGGCGGCGTGAATTATCGCTTGGCGGAGTTGTTGGGCTTGCAGCATGTGCGTGTCTTGAGCCCGCGGCAAGATGCTTTGCTGAAGTTGGTGACGTTCGTGCCAGAGGCGCAGTCCAATACGGTGCGTCATGCGCTTTTCAATGCGGGTGCGGGATCGGTTGGTCATTATGATTGTTGCAGTTATAACCTACAAGGCGAGGGAACCTTTCGTGCGCAGGAGGGCTGTCATCCTTTCTGTGGTGAGATCGGGGAATTGCATACGGAGCGGGAGGTGCGCATAGAGACTATCCTGCCGGCTTACAAACAGGCGGCTGTGACACGTGCGTTGCTGTCCGCTCATCCCTATGAGGAGCCTGCGTTTGATTTCTATCCTTTGCGCAACAGCTGGTCGCAGGCGGGATCAGGCGTTGTGGGCGAGTTGCCCGATGCGGAGGATGAGCTGAGTTTCTTGGAGCGGGTGAAGAGCATCTTGAAAGTGGGTTGCGTGAAGTATTCCAAGCCAACGGGTCGTCCTGTCCGGGAGGTGGCGCTTTGCGGCGGTAGTGGGGCTTTCCTGATCAAGGAGGCGATCGCTTACGGGGCGGATGTGTTGATCACTGGAGAGGCCAAATATAATGATTTCTACGATGTGGAGGATCATATCCTGTTGGCTGTCGTGGGGCATTATGAGTCGGAGGTCTGTACAAAAGACATATTTTATAATGTTATATCGAAAAAATTCCCTACATTCGCGGTGCATTTTTCGAATGTTAATCAGAACCCAGTAAATTATTTATAGAATGGCTACAGATAAACAATCAGCTGACAAGGAATATACCGTGGAGGAGAAACTCTACACGTTGTATCAACTTCAGACGATTATGACGGATATCGACAAGATCAAGACGCTGAGAGGCGAGCTTCCTTTGGAGGTGCAAGACCTGGAGGATGAGATCGCTGGTTTGGAGACCCGTCTTCAGAACTATCATGCGGATATTGAGGATATCAAGGTGGACATCGCGGATCAGAAGCATCGGATCACGGAGTGCAAATCATTGATTGATCGTTATACGGCTCAGTTAGATAATGTGCGCAACAACCGAGAGTTCGACAATCTCTCCAAGGAGATCGAGTATCAGGGTTTGGAGGTTGAGTTCTCTGAGAAAAAGATCAAGGAGTTCACGGAAGAGATTCGTAATCGTGAGCGTGAGATCAACGAGCTGAAGCAGGTGTTGGAGGGTCGTCGTGCTGACTTGCAGCAAAAGGAGTCTGAGTTGGATCGTATCATTGCGGAGACCAAGCAAGACGAGGAGAAGCTGCGTGAGCGTGCTAAGAAATTGGAGGTCACGATTGAGCCACGTCTGTTGACAGCGTTCAAGCGGATCCGTAAGGGTGCACGTAACGGTTTGGCTGTAGTCACTGTGCAACGTGGTGCTTGTGGTGGATGCTTCAATAAGATTCCGCCTCAGAAACAGTTGGATATTAAGCTTCGCAAAAAGATCATCGTGTGTGAGTATTGTGGTCGCATCATGATTGATCCTGAGTTAGCGGGCATTGAGGATTGATTGGATTCACAGCTATAGGTTGGATGATAGGGTTCCGACTCCCGCAAGGGGGTCGGAATTTTTGGTTTTTAAGGTGAGGAAAAAGCTATGTTTCAGGCGAAGGTAGAACGGTTTATCCAACGGCATGGACTGTTGACCGGCAAGCGACTGGTATTGGTGGGGTTGAGCGGAGGGGCGGATTCCGTGGCCCTCTTGGGGGTATTGGTGCGCTTGGGTTATCCTTGCCGGGCGTTGCATTGCAATTTCCACCTGCGAGGGGATGAGTCGGATCGTGACGAAGTGTTTGCTCGTCAGTTTGCGGATTCGTTGGGCGTCCCTTTCTTGAAGGTCGATTTTGACACGAGAGGCTATGCGGCTATCCATCAGGAGTCGATCGAGATGGCGGCTCGTTCCCTTCGTTATCGTTGGTTCGAGGAGCAACGGCAGGCTTTCAATGCGGAGGCGATAGCCGTGGCCCATCATCGGGACGACAGTGTGGAAACTCTGTTGATGAATCTTCTGAGAGGAAGTGGAATAAGGGGTTTAGGCGGCATTCGTCCTCGAAATGGACAGGTGGTTCGTCCACTCTTGGCGGTGAGTCGGGCAGAGATCGAGGAGTGGCTACAAACGCAAGGCTGGGGCTATGTGACGGATAGCAGTAATTTGTCGGATGCCTATACCCGCAACTTCATCCGTCTGCGTGTGCTTCCTTTGCTGGAGCAGTTGAATCCAGCCGCACGAGAGACGATCGCTCGTTCGGCGGCACATCTTTCTGCTGCTGAACAGTTGTATGCCTACACGGTGGAAGAGGCCCGAAAAGCGGTGTTTATCACGGCCGACTCATTATCTATCGAGGCGTTGATGCGCTATCCGTCACCAGAGACATTGCTCTATGAGTGGTTGCGTCCCTTGGGCTTTAGCCGGATTGTGGTGGGCGAGCTGTTTGAGTCACTGACGGGTCTATCTGGCAAGCAGTTTTATTCGGCTACGCATCAAGTGCTGAAAGATCGTGATCGGTTGTACATTGCTCCGCTGCAAGAGCCATCGGCATGGCAACCGATAGAGATACCTGTTGCTACTGGTGAGCTGACTCAACCGTTACGCCTCTCCTTCCAACTGATGGAGCGCACCTCTGATTTTCAGCTGGAGCGTGCATCTGATACCGCCTATTTTGATGCGGAGAAGTTACCGGGTAGGCTTACGTTACGTTTGCCTCAGACGGGTGATTGGTTTGTACCTTTTGGAATGCGTGGCCGAAAAAAATTGAGTGATTTTTTTGCTGACCAGAAGATGAACCGTTGGGAAAAACTGCGGCAGCCATTGCTGTGTGCGGGTGAGTCGATCGTTTGGGTCGTTGGAAGACGGACGGATGACCGTTTCCGTGTGGGGGAGGAGACGAAAATGATCTTTAGCGTGAAAAAAATAGGACAAAGGGAGGCAGAATCATAAATAATAGCTATATTTGCGCAACAAAAATACCCCGCTGATGTATCTCTAATGCTTCAAATTAGAGGAATAATCCGGTTTAATTGAGTTTATAATTAGATTAGCAAGATTTTTACCCAAAAACAAAAGGAATACCTGTGAGTTGTTTTGCCTATCCGATGTTTAGGCTTAGACAGGTTGATTGTTTATATTAATACCGCAGTATGCAAAAATATAACATTATTGAATTGAATGAGAAACAGCTACCTGAGCTTCAGGCTATCGCTGGAGAGTTAGGAGTTTCGAACGCAGGCGATTTAGAAAAGCAAGCGCTGGTATATCGAATATTAGACGAGCAGGCAATTGTGCTTGCTGAAGAGAATAAGAAAGAGGTGAAGAAGCCCGAAGGGCGGAAACGGGGACGTCCTGCGAAAGCAAAACCCGCTGCAGAGAAGCCTGTTGAGGCAGAGACACCCCAACCTGAGGCGGTGACTGAATCCGAGGCGGCACCTGAGGTCGCTCAGCCGAGACAGAGCAAGAAGCGGAAAACAAGGGTTGCTGCAGTCCCTGTGGTTACTGTCGATCCGAATCAACCTGCCAACGAGTCTATGCAAGAGCCTATCCCTGGATTCATGAATATGGAGGTCCAAGAGCCCCAGGTGCAGGAGGCACCTCTATTTAAGGAACCTGCGGCCGTGGTTACGGAATCTGTGGTCGCTGAGGCTACCGAGGAGTCGCTCCCTGAGCAAGAGGGACAGATGGACCTGCCTTTCACCGATTCGTTCGTACCCGGAGAAGTGGCAGAAGAGCCTGTGGAGGAAGTGGATACCCGTGAGGATAAGGTGGTCGAGGATAACCGTAGATTAGTCTTCCGTCATCCCGATGCGAAATCGGTGTTGGATCAGGTCCTGCCTATCCAGCCTGCCAAGACAGAGCCGAGACAACAGCCGCAGAACAAGAATAACACGAATAACAATACGAATAACAACAATAGCAATAACGTAGCACCCAACAATGGCAATGTGGCTAATGCGCAGCCGCAGGAGAAAGCCTACGATTTTGATGGCATCTTGACAGGTACGGGTGTGCTGGAGATGATGCCGGATGGTTACGGTTTCTTACGCTCTTCTGATTATAACTATTTGACTTCTCCCGATGATATTTATGTCTCTCAATCGCAAGTGCGTCTGTTTGGCTTGAAGACAGGTGATGTGGTGGAGGGTACGATTCGTC
>CAMGEM010000103.1 GCA_946055095.1 uncultured Parabacteroides sp.
CACGGTGAGATTCCGGGGCGAAACCGGCCAAATTGATCTGAAACACCAACACCATGACGAGGATCACCGCCACCGCCAAAGCTGTTCCTGCCACCGAGAGCCCTGTCACCAAAGGACTCTCTCGGAATTGCTGCACCGCCTGCTTCACATATTGTTCGAGTAACATACCTATTCCTCCTTTCTCGCTTAATCTTTCAATTTCAATTTGCTCTTTTCCTTATAGCTCGACATGTCCGAAACCACCACCTGATCACCTGGTTGCAAACCGCTCACCACCTCGACATACTCGAAGTTGCTGTCGCCCAAGCGCACCTTCCGTTTCAACAGCTCGCCATCGTTCACCACAAAGAGGTCATACTCGCCCTTCCCCACATAGTAGGAGCCATTGGCGATGCGCAACACATCCTCCTTGATGGCGTTCATCACATAGACATCCGTCTTCAACCCTGAGCGCAGACGTTTGTTATTGTCATCCGACAGCTGCACCGTGAAGGAGATCACCCCATTTTTTGAGAGGGGGGTCACGTCGCTCACCGTACCATCTATTCGCTCACTGCCGATCTTCACCACGGCATGACTACCCGGTGCCACCCGGTCGCCATAGGTATCGGCAATCTCACCCTCCACCTTGAAGTGCGAGAGGTCGGAGACGACCGCCACCCGGTTGCCCTCCGTCACCTGCGCACCGATCTCATTGTTCACATAGGTCAAGATCGCCTTGCGAGGCGAACGAATCTGCGCATCCTCCAAGATACGCTTCGTCTCTGCCAAACTCTTGCGGAAGATGTTCAACTCAAGCGCTTTCACCTTATAATCGGCTTCCGCCAACGCCTGCTCATTCGCATACTTCTGCTCATCCTCTTTCAGCTTCAAGAGGCTCACGTTGTAATCCAACTCCACCTGACGCACCTTGTCGGTCGTACCTGCACCAAGGCTATCGAGATAACGCTCGTTGCGCAGCTCCACCTCCTTGCGGTTCAATTCCATGCGAGAGACCTTCAATTGCATCTCCATCTCCGAGAGTTTACTGCGGTTTTGGATGGCCAACTGCTCCAATTGCAACTGCTTCATCTGCTCCTCGTCGAGTTGCTTCTTGTAGTCGGTTTCCGCACTCAACAGGTCGAGTCGAAGGATAGGCGTCCCCACATCTACTGAGTCACCCCCCTTCTTATACACCTCCACGATGCGGGAGTTGATCGGCGAGTTGATGATCTCCTCAAACGCCGGTACCACCTTACCGGAAGCACTCACCGACACCTCGATCGTGCCCTTATCGACCGTCGAGAACAACAGGTCTTTCCGTGCCAAACTCGATTGCATCATGCGCATCATGCCACCCATCACGACAACAGCCGCCACTACGCCTGCACCAATCTTTATCCACTGTTTCCGGCGCTCTCGCTGCCGTACCTCTTTTGGTATTTCTCTGTCCATATCTACGGTTTGTTTTTATTTTCCTGCCAAATTCAATACAAAATCCGTGCCAAAATCATAACTGGCTCATTATCAAACAAACCTCCTGTTTTCAAGTGTTCGTTTCCGAACACAGTGTTCGTTTTCGTGCACACTAAGCGGACAAAAGCGGATATTCTCACGCCTTTTCGCTACTTTTGTAAACGAACAAACAATACGAAAAAGCTATGAGATTTCAGCAAATTTGGGGCGTGGCCCTATGCGCAGCAGTGTCACTGTCGATAGAAGCGCAAACCGTCACACTGCATGGCGATCAACCGGGAGAAGTTATTCCGAAGGAGATTTACGGACAATTCGCCGAGCATCTCGGCACCTGCATCTATGGAGGCCTTTGGGTGGGAAAAGAGTCGAAGATCCCCAACCAAGAGGGGTATCGCACGGATGTGCTCAATGCCTTGAAAGCCTTGAAGGTGCCAGTGCTTCGTTGGCCGGGCGGTTGCTTCGCCGACGAGTATCACTGGATGGATGGCATCGGCCCTAAGGAGCAACGCCCCAAGATGGTGAACAACAACTGGGGTGGCACCGTGGAGGATAACTCGTTCGGCACGCATGAGTTCTTCAACTTATGCGAGCTATTGGGGTGCGAGCCTTACCTGAGTGGCAATGTCGGTAGCGGAACGGTGGAGGAGTTGGCCAAATGGGTGGAATACATCACCTCCGACAGCGACTCACCCATGGCGAACCTGCGACGGAAGAATGGACGGGAACATTCATGGAACCTGAAATTCCTGGGGGTGGGCAACGAATCATGGGGATGCGGTGGCTCGATGCGACCGGAGTACTACGCCGACCTGTTTCGTCGATACAGCACCTATTGCCGCAATTACGACGGACATCAACTCTTCAAGATCGCCAGTGGGGCGAGCGACTATGACTACAACTGGACGGAGGTGCTGATGCAGCGAGGTGGTGGCAACATGGCAGGACTCTCCTTGCACTACTACACCGTGCCTGGTTGGGAGGGGTCGAAAGGATCAGCCACCCAATTCACCCGTGACCAATATTATTGGACAATCGGCAAATGCCGGGAAATCGAGGATGTGTTGAAGAAGCACATCGCTATCATGGATGCGCAAGATCCAAAAGGCAACGTCGCCCTTCTGCTCGATGAATGGGGCACCTGGTGGGATGAGGAGCCGGGCACCATCAAGGGACATCTTTTCCAGCAGAACTCCATGCGTGATGCCATTGTCGCCTCCACCTCGTTCGACATCTTCCATAAATATACCAAGCGATTAAAGATGGCCAACATCGCTCAGATCGTCAACGTATTGCAGTCGATGATCCTGACAAAGGAGGAACAGATGGTACTGACACCCACCTACTACGTCTTCAAGCAATATGCCGTCCATCAAGATGCCACTCACCTACCCGTGGATATTGATTGCGAGGAGATGGAGATGCAGGGAGCCAACCGCCATTTCGAGGCGAAGCTGCCGATGTTGAGTGCCACTGCCTCCAAAGATCAACAGGGACGCATACATCTCTCGCTGACCAATGTGTCCATCGACAAGGAGCAAACGGTGACCGTCAATCTGAAGGGAATCAACGCCACAAAGGCGACCGGCGTGATGCTTACCGCCCCACGCATCGAGGATCTCAACAGCTTCGAGCATCCCGACAAGGTGAAAGAGGTACCGTTTGGCGAGGTAAAGGTCAAGCAAGGCGTGATGAAAGTGACCCTCCCCAAGAACAGCATCGTGACGCTGACGTTGCTATAATACCTTTTTGAGGGATAAGAGATTTAGACAGAAAGAGCCTTACGGGATCTATTAAGACACTCCGTAAGGCTCTATTTTAGCTTATTCAAACACCATATTAAACTGATCACAAGCACCTGTGCGATGCGCCAAATGCTTTGTTGCAGAAGAGATGCCAAACAACGGAGAGTAGGTTTTCACCTTGAGCGTCTTGCCATCCGGCATGAACTCTAAGATGCGCAACCAGCCATCACCACCATTGCCTTCCCAGCCACCGCCGAGTACCTGCACATTGAACATCATCTGATGCACCGTTTTCCCGGCACTGTTCTTATCGGAGCGAAAAGCCACCGAATCCTCGAAATCGCCCGGTGTACCCGTATGGCCACAAATCACCAAGCGAATATTCTTCGAAGGCTCCACCAACTTCTCCCAGATGTCAGCGCCATAATTGGCAGGAGAGATCTTATACTTCTCATTGGCCGTCCGTTCCGCTGTCCGATGACGCAAGAAAGAGTGCGTCATGAAGATTACCTTCGCCTCCGCATATTCCGGTTTCGCCGCTAAATCCTTCGCCCATGCCAACACCTCATCACGAGGGGCGAACTCCGAGGTGATCACCAACAGCTTTCCCCAATGCGGATCCTCAAAGGCAAAAGCAGCATTCTCCAACGAAGCCACGCCCTCCCGATTGGGATAGTCGCTCACCACGCAATCATACCACGCCCGATTACGCTCGAAAGGGAAATATTCCGGGAAGTGCGTCATCCCATTCTCCGCAGCACGATACCCATAATCATGATTACCTGCCGAGATGATATAGGGCACCTTCCCATCCAACCGCTCGAACGAACGGGAAACCGCCTGCCACATCTCCCGGCTGGTTTGGTTCAACATCTTGCGGTTACGAACGATATTCTCGTTTTGCTCCACCAAGTCGCCCGTGCAAAGCACCGCCTTGATATGCAACTGATCGATGTTGTCGGCGATCCAAGCCGTGCACAAATCGAACAGCGGCTGATTGATGTCATACTTGATATACCCCTGGGGATCTCCCAGAAGAATCATCGAAAACGATTGCGCATCCGTCAATTGCTGGCGATCCGCCCGCTGCTGTGCCATCGCAAAGAAGCTCACACACAATAGGCAGAGCCCCAAAAACAAACTTTTTCTGTTCATGATACGATCTCCTCATTTTTAGTTTCGCAAATATAGGAAAATTTCGCATTGTGCGAAGCGATAGAAAAACTCCCTGTAATGCTGTTACGGTGAAACGCACGGCTATGTCGATGCCCGGAAACGCAAATCTCCCCGAAGGACGACCTCCTCTTTCGGGGCATCAGGATGTTCGATTTGGTGAATCAAAAGGCGACAAGCCACCTCCGCCATAGCAGACAAGGGTTGCTCCACCGCCGTGATCTCCGGATGCACCAAGGTACAAAGCGTAGTGCCCGACATGCAACACAAAGCCACCTCATCGGGGATGCGATACCCCAATTGCTGCAAGAGGCTTTTTGCCCCCAAGGTAGCCATCTCCGTGAAGCCGAACAGGGCATCGAAGGGCAAGCCTCCCTCCACAAACCGACGCATGGCGGCGGCTCCCTCCTCCGCATTCAAGCCACCCGCCACCACATAGCGTGCGTCCGCCTCCATCCCGAATTTACGCAACGCATCCCGATAAGCCTGCGAACGGGCAATCGCATTACGCACATGTTTCGGCCCTGCCAAATGGACGATGCGTCGCCGACCCTTGCGAATCAACGCTTCCACCAACAAGAAAGACATGATATAGTCATCCACGACCACCCGGGAGGCCTCCACCCCCTCCACCGCACGGTCGAAGAAGGTGATGGGAATCCCCTTGCGAATCATCCGCTGATAGCTCTCGATGTTCGCCTCGTGGTGGCATACACTCATCAAGATGCCATCCACCCGGCACTGCTCAAGCATCCGCAGGTTCTCTTGCTCTTGCGCAGGATCCTCGTTAGAGATAGCGACGATCACTCGGTAGCCATCCTTCCGCAGCAGCCGTTGGGCATGTTCGATGAAATTCATGAAAAAGGAGGTCACCACCTCGGGGATGATGATGCCGATCGTTTGGGTATGCTGCCTACGCAGGTTGACGGCCAATTCGTTTCGCTGGTATCCCAGGCGATCAGCTGTCTCCACGATACGCCGCATGGTTTCGGCGTTCACGTTATGGCAATCGCCCGCCAACGCCCGTGACACGGTAGATTTGCTGATGCCTAATTCCTTGGCTATGTCAATGATGGTGACGTATTTCATAGTACCTCAATTTAAGTGGAATGTGGATTACTAAGCGCAAAAGTAGAGAAAAAAAGCGAAAGAAGCCCGCCGAATCGAGATAATTGGGAACGGTTGCGAAAAATGGGAACGGTTGCGGGAACGGTTGCGAAAAAAGTGACTGGCGAAAGGTTTGCCGCCCCTCTCACGCACCGCTACATTCGCGTTCAGGAAACCGAAAGGAACCTAAGCCATGCATATTGAGAATTAATTGTTTGTATCATAAAACTTATCGTGTAAAAAATGAAACGGGATCTTATGCCAGGAAAAATTTCCTTGATCAGCAAGTTCGCCTATGGCATGGGCGACGTGGGATGTAACTTTAGTTGGATGTTCGTCGGAAACTTTCTGATGATCTTCTACACCGACGTGTTCGGTATCAGTATGGGAGCGGTAGCCACCTTGATGCTGCTCTCTCGCTTTTGGGATGCGATCAACGACCCGGTCATCGGCTCGCTCACCGACAAGACGCACAGCCGTTGGGGACGTTTCCGCCCGTGGCTGCTCTTCGGGGCACCGATCACCGCCCTACTGCTCACGCTCACCTTTTGGGCACATCCCGAGTGGAGCCAAACGGCGAAGGTCGTTTATATGGCCATTACCTACTGCCTCCTGGTGTTGGGATATACCTGTGTGAACCTGCCCTACGGCACCCTCTGTGGAGCCATGACGCAAGACATCGACGAGCGGGCGCAACTGAACACCAGCCGCTCGGTCAGTGCCATGATCGCCATCGGGGTGATTAACATCATCACTGTCCCCTTGATCGGTTGGTTGGGCAATGACAACCCGAAGCAGGGTTATCTCTCCGTAGCCGTGATTTATGGCTTGATCTTCGCCGCTTGCCACCTCTTCTGCTTCCGCAAGACGCAGGAGGTAGTGACCATTCCTCCCCAACAAAAACTCGATCTGCGCACACAACTGAAAGCCATCGTGCAAAACCGTCCCTATCTGTTGGCGCTCTTAGGGCAACTGCTTTTCGGCTTTATCCTCTATGGACGCAACGCCGACATGCTCTACTATTTCACCTACGTAGAGGGATCAGCCAACCTCTTCTCCTTCTACTCCATGGCGATCATCGTGCCCTCGATCATCGGTGCCGCCTGCTTCCCGCAGGTGTTCCGATGGACAGGCAACAAGGGATGGGCGGCTTCGCTCTTCTCCCTCTTCACGGGAATGACCCTGATCGTCCTCTACTTCTTCAGCCCTAAAGAGGATCCCGTTTGGTTCTACCTCTTTGCGGCACTCTCGCAGTTCTTCTTCTCAGGATTCAACACGGCCATCTATGCCATCATACCTGATTGCGTGGAGTATGGGGAGTGGAAGACAGGGCTTCGCAACGACGGATTCCAATATGCCTTCGTCTCCTTGGGCAATAAGATCGGTATGGCGCTCGGCACCTCGCTACTTGCCTTGGCATTGGGCAACGCCGGTTACGTCAGCAACGGTGAGCAAAACCCGGAAGTGCTGGCCATCATGCGACATGCTTTCTCCACGATTCCCGGCGTGCTTTGGATCGTGACCGCACTTTGCCTGCTCTTCTACCGACTCAACAAAGAGACTTACAATCGCATCATCAACGAACTTAAAAATAGATAATCACAATGAGACAAGCTGTATTAGTTGCTCCTAAGCAAATCGTATTCAAGGAAGTGGCTGCGCCTAAGGCAGCCGATTTGAACGCCCGCCAAGTGTTGATCCAAGTGAAGCGCATCGGCATTTGCGGCAGTGAGATCCACTCCTATCATGGGTTGCATCCGGCGACCTTCTACCCCGTCGTGCAGGGACATGAGTATGCGGGTACGGTCGTTGCCTGTGGTGCTGAGGTCACCAAGTGCCAGGTGGGTGATAAGGTAACGGCACGTCCGCAACTGGTGTGTGGCACTTGCAACCCCTGCAAACGGGGACAATACAACGTCTGCGAGCACCTGCGTGTACAAGCCTTCCAAGCGGATGGTGCCGCACAAGACCTCTTCGTGGTCGATGAGGAGCGGTTGGTGAAGCTGCCCGACGAGATGCCATTGGATTGGGGAGCCATGATCGAGCCTTCCGCCGTAGGGGCGCACGCCTCCGCACGTACGGAGGTGAAAGGCAAGAACGTGGTGGTGAGTGGTGCCGGTACGATCGGCAACCTCGTCGCTCAATTCTGCCTTGCACGAGGAGCGAAAAAGGTGCTGATCACCGACGTGAGCGACTTGCGTCTCAGCAAGGCACGTGAATGTGGCATCGCTCATACGCTCAACGTGACGAAAGGCTCCTTGAAGGAGGCGGCCGCCGAGCTCTTTGGCGACGAGGGTTTCCAGGTGGGTTTTGAGGTGGCAGGCGTGGAATCCTCCATCCGCTCGCTGATGGAGACGATCGAGAAGGGAAGCGACATCGTGGTGGTGGCTGTCTTCGGCAAAGATCCCGCCCTCAGCATGTTCCACCTTGGTGAGCATGAGTTGCGCCTGATCGGCTCGATGATGTATCGCCACGAGGATTACCTGACCGCCATCGACTTCGCAAGCCGTGATGTGATCCACCTCTCCCCGTTAGTGAGCAACCGCTTCGCTTTCGAGCAGTATGACGAGGCTTATCAATTCATCGACAGCCATCGAGAGACAGCCATGAAGGTACTCATCGACCTGGATCAAAAAGGATAAGTCATGAAAAAACCGCACTCATGGAGCAAGGTCGCAGGCATCCTGCTTGCGGCCTTATCCCTCCCTTTATCTGCCACCAATCCCTACTGCCCGAAATGGTTGGATGGGGATTTCCACATCGCCAACAATCACCTCTGGCGAGGTATCGAGGTGAGCGACGGCTTGGTCATGACCTCCTCGCTCAGCGTGCACGACCGGGGTGAACACATCCGCTTCGGCCTTTGGGGTGGTACGAACACCTCTGGCGATTACAAAGAGTTCAACCAATTCTTGGAACTTCGCTGGAAGCGGCTCAAATTAGCCTTTTGGGACACCTACAATTTCTCACCCGGTGCCACCTACAACAATCGGGAGTTTTTCAACTATTCCGCAGCTACCACAGGACGTTTCCTCGATGCCATCGTGAGCTATCAGTGCGGGGCCTCCTTTCCGCTTCGGCTGCAAGCGTCCACCATCCTGTTCGGGAGGGATCGGGATGCGGAGAACCGGAAAAACCGCTATTCCTCCTATGTCTATGCGGAATATCCGTTGCTCGCACAGTCGGATTGGCATATAGCGGTCGGATGTGGTGGCACCTTCACGCTTCGTGCGTCAGACGATCGCGCCACTTTCTACAGCGATCGACCGGGAGTGATCCATGTGGAGCTGCGTGTAGGTTATCGGTTGCCTCTCACCGCCTCCTATACCCTGCCGCTTCATGCCACAGCGGTTTGGAATCCCGTGTGCGATCGTGCCTTCTTCCAAGTGGGTGCTCAACTCCTCTCCTTCTGACCGAAG
>CAMGEM010000104.1 GCA_946055095.1 uncultured Parabacteroides sp.
ATTGATTTGGTTATACTCCAAGCCGGGCAAGAGGTGGCTGGCAAGTTTCTGAATTTGAACCACTTCGTCAATCACGTTGTCAACCCGTGAATAGTCTTTCTTGATAGAGGTGTCCGTCATGAACGGCGGCATAATGACTTTGTAAAACATTTGTAAAACAAAAACACGAAAACTGTCAAATTTATATCCATATCGTTTTTATTTCATTCAAGCTGAATTTGCATAAAACGCTGAAAAAGAAAGCCCTGTTCTCACGAACAAGGCTATTCCAAAACTACTAAAAATGTAAACAGTGTATTTATATAGTAATATCATGAAACTATATAGTTGATTGGGAAAACCGTCCGACCTTCACAGGCGGGACGGTCAGAAATCTAATCTACTCAATAATATCACTTAAATGTAGCTTATTCGAACGACCGGAAGTCTCGTTTGCTGAGAAATCGACCATCCAAATAAACTTATATATTTTAAATCTTACATCTTTCATCCTAAACATGCCAAATAGAATGCAAGATTTGTGCCAAAAGGTTGGAGGAAGGAATAGAAATTATTTAGATTGCTGATAATCTTTGATTTAGAAATTCATGGAAGGAAAGGAAAGGGAGGAAGGGGAGTGGGGAAAGTGTGTGGCGGGTGTGGAAAAATTCCCCGCCACACTGTGGAATCTGGACAATTCGCTTAAGATTTCGCTTGATGTACCGTAAGCTGCGGGAAGGGGAAGTTAATGCCCTCTCGATTGCAAGCTGCGTAGATCTCCTTGTTGATGTCGAAAAAGACACCCCAATAGTTCTCGCTCTTGACCCACACACGCACCGTGAAATCGATGCTGCTATCCGCCAATTTGGCGAGTGCGATGAAGGGTTCGGGATCGGATAAGATGCGTGCGTCTTGTGCCAAGACCTGCTCGATCACCTGCTTTACCTTTTCATACTCACTGCCATACTCCACGCTGATGGTCCAATCCACACGGCGAGTGGCTTGCTTGCTGAAGTTGGTCACGATGCCGCTACTCAGTGAGCCGTTCGGGATGAAGATCTCTTTGTTATCCACCGTTTTTAGGATCGTATGGAACATCTGGATGCCTTGTACGGTTCCACCGATACCTTGCGCCTCGATGTAATCACCCACCTTATACGGCTTGAAAAGCAGGATGATCAAACCACCGGCGAAGTTGGACAGATTGCCACTCAATGCCATACCGACAGCGACACCGGCAGAGGCTAACAGGGCGGCGAAGGAGGTGGTTTGTACACCTAACGCACCGACAACGGAGATGATCAACAGGATCGTCAGACAGACATTGACCAAACTGCTCGTAAATGACTTAATAGACGGGTCGATGTCTCGCTTGCTGAGAATCTTCGTGATCAGTTTGTTCAACAGGTTGATGATCAAGCGACCTACCAGAAAAACGGCAAGTGCCTTGATCAAGGTGAATCCCAGTTGGGTACCGTGCTCTACCAAAGAGCGGAGTGCCGTTTCGATCTGAGAATTGGCCTCGATTACTAAGAATACCATAAATATAGCTACTTTATTTAGTTATGAAATGTTGGCAAAGGTATAAAGATTTTTGATTCTGACGAAACGAGCGAAATAATGTGTAGTTTTGCGACACTTAAAAGAGAATGCGTTTCAGATGATGAATAGGCTATGTAAGGTGCTCGTCGTAGGACTGTTGCTGGGTCTGGCACAGGAAATGGGGGCACAGACGTATGAGCAATTTGTGGAGAAAAGTTTCGATCTGTTGGACCAGAACGATCTGTTGGCGGCGGGTGAGAGCCTGAAAGCGGCCTTGCGGTTGGAGCCGGCCAATCCCAACAATTATGCGTTGCTCATGAACTTGGGGACGATCCAACGCAGGCAGGGACTCTTGGAGGAGGCGTTGGTCTCTTACAGTGCGGCGTTGAGCCGTTATCCGCAACATGAGACGATCTTGCAGAACCGGGCGGAGCTTTATACGGAGATGGGCGAGATCGAGAAGGCACTGAACGACTACAATGCCCTGTTGGCCTTGAATCCGGATAAGCAGGACGCACTCTATGCACGGGGCATTCTCTTTCTCGACCGAAAGGAGCTCTTGCGGGCAGAGGAGGATTTCGATCGGTTGCTCCAGGTGAATGAGAAATCGGTGAAGGCTCGTCTGGGATTCGCCTTGTTAGAGAAGATACGGGGCAACTTCTTGGAGAGTGAACGGATTTTCAACTACTTGATTGACGAGATGCCCAGGGAATGGACGCTGTATGAGGAGCGGGCCGATCTCTATTTCCGCATGGGAAAGAACGCACGGGCCTTGGCCGATGTCAATAAGGTGTTTGTGGAGAGTGAGCCTACCGCCTCGCTCTATGTGCTGAGAGGCAAGATCAAACTGGCTCAATATGAAAAACCATCCGCAGCGCTCGATTTCAAGAAAGCGCTACAGATGGGTTATGACAAAGCAACGATTGACACGTTGCTGGAAATGGCGAAATAGCGAGGATTACTTGCTCTCGTTGATGTAGTTGACGATCCAAGCACCTACCTCTTTCGTGCCATACTTCGCACCACCTTCCACTTGGATCTCCGGTGTGCGTACGAGGGCATCCAACGAAGCGTCAACGGCCTTGCGGATCAAAGCACCCTCTTCCTTGCAGTCGAAATACTCAAACAGCATCGCCACAGAAAGGATCTGTGCCAACGGATTGGCGATGTTCAACCCTTTAGCCTGCGGCCAAGAACCATGGATCGGCTCGAAGACCGGTGTGCTCTCACCCGTAGAGGCGGAGGGGAGCAATCCCATGGATCCACTGATGCAAGAGCCCTCGTCAGTCAAGATATCACCAAAGGTGTTCTCGGTCACCATCACGTCGAAGAAGGTCGGCTCTTGGATCATACGCATAGCGGCGTTATCCACATACATGTAGTCGGTCTTCACCTCCGGATACTGGGGTGCCATCTCCTGGGCGATCTGACGCCACAGGCGAGAAGAGGCCAATACGTTTGCCTTATCCACGACTGTCAAGTGCTTACGACGTTTCATGGCGTACTCAAAGCCCACCTTCAGGATGCGCTCGATCTCCGGACGGGTGTACATGTTGGTATCGTAAGCCTTCTCGTTGTCTTGATACTTCTCGCCGAAATACATACCACCGGTCAACTCGCGGATGCAGAGGAAATCAGCACCCTCAACCAACTCCGCACGCAGCGGTGACTTATGCAACAGGCATTTGAAGGTCTGCACCGGACGGATGTTGGCGAACAGGCCCAACTTCTTGCGCATAGCCAACAGACCCTGCTCCGGGCGTACCTTAGCGGTCGGGTTGTTGTCGAACTTCGGATCACCTACGGCAGAGAAGAGCACAGCGTCAGCCTCTTGGCAGATCTGGAAGGTCTCTTCGGGGAAGGGATCGCCTACTTTATCTATCGCGTCCGCACCACAGAGGGCGTAAGCGTAATGTACCTCATGACCAAATTTCTTACAAACGGCGCTCATCACCTCCACACCTTGCACGGAGATCTCAGGGCCGATCCCGTCGCCGGGAAGTACTGCGATATTCAGTTCCATCTTGTTGTTATAGTGTTATATAGTTTGTTTATACTCGTTTTTATTGTTCCTCAATACGGTTCAGCATCTTGACGGTCGCCTTAATGGCCGCCTCTGTCTGGTCGGCATCCAAGCCACGTGTCTTGAAGTCGATACCCGCATAGTTCCAGCTGATCACGGTCTGCACGAAGGCATCGGTACGTCCACCCGGCGGGATAGAGACCGAATAGTTCGTCAGCATCGGGAACGGACGGTTCAGGCGGGAATAGATGTGGCGCAACGCACGCACGAAGGCATCATACTGACCATCGCCAGAGGCGGATTCCTCATAGGCCTCGCCATTGATCTCTATCTTCAAGGAGGCTACCGGTTTCAGTCCCTGAGCCAATGACAGCGAGTAGTTGAGGATGCGGATGCGCTGTTCCTCCTGCATATTATCATGGTGCAATACATCGCTGATGATGTAGGGCAGATCCTCTGGTGTCACCATCTCCTTCTTGTCGCCTAACTCGATGATGCGCTCAGTGACCTTACGCATGGAGTTCTCATCCAGGTCGATGCCCAATGTCTCCAGATTCTTACGAATGTTAGCCTTGCCGGAGGTCTTGCCCAAGGCATACTCCCTGACACGACCGAAACGCTCCGGCAACAGCTCGTTGCAATAGAGGTTGTTCTTGCTGTCACCATCCGCATGGACACCGGCGCATTGCGTGAAGACATGCTCGCCGATGATCGGTTTGTTGGGCGGGATGTGGATGCCTGAGTAGGTCTCCACCAAACGGCTCGCCTTGTTGATCTTCTCCTCGCGCAAGCTGGTCTCCTCATGCAGTTGGTCTTTGATCACCGCTAATACGCTGCTCAACGGAGCGTTACCGGCACGCTCACCCAAGCCATTCACGGTGGTATGAATACCCTTGATACCGGCACGGATGGCGGAATAGACATTCGCCACCGCTAAGTCGTAGTCGTTGTGCGCATGAAAATCGAAGTTCAGGTCGGGGTAACGATCCACCATCTGCTTGCAATACTCATACGTATTGCCCGGATTCAAGATACCCAACGTGTCGGGAAGCATGAAACGCTTGATGGGAAGCTCCTTGAGGTGATCCACCATGAAGAAGACGTAATCCGCGGAGTGCTGGATGCCGTTCGACCAATCCTCCAAATAGACATTCACATCAATCTTGCGCCGAGTAGCCTCGTTGACCACTGCCGTGATGTCATCCAGATGCTGTTGTGGGGTCTTACGCAGCTGTTCGGTCACATGCTTGAACGAGCCTTTGCAGAGCAGGTTCATCACCCGGCAACCGGCGGACTCGATCCAATCCAACGAGACGGAGCCATCCACGAAGCCCAACACCTCTAACTTGTCGAGATGGGCCGTGCGGGATGCCCAAGTGGCTACCCGTCGCACAGCCTCAAATTCCCCTTCCGAGACGCGAGCCGAAGCGATCTCGATACGGTTCACGCCCAAATCTCCCAGCAACACCTGTGCGATGCTCAGTTTCTCATGAGCGGCAAAGGAGACGCCGGAGGTCTGTTCTCCGTCCCGGAGGGTGGTATCCATGATCTCAATCATACCTTAACGCTTTGCTTCGTAGGCTTCGATCTTGGATTTATTGGCCAACAGGTAGTCGATGTCGTCGAGTCCGTTGATCAAGCAGTCTTTTTTGTAGGCGTTGATCTCGAAATGCTCGCTCTTGCCGGTGGCCTTGTTCGTGATGGTCTGCTCCGGCAGGTTGACCTCAACCTCCGCTTTCGGATTCTTGAAAATGGTGTCGAACAGCTCTGCCAAGAAACCCTCTGTTACGACAACAGGCAACACGAAGTTGTTCAGCTCGTTGTTCTTGTGGATGTCGGCGAAGAAGCTGGAAACGACTACACGGAAACCATAGTCGGCGATGGCCCATGCGGCATGCTCACGGCTGGAGCCGGAACCGAAGTTCTTGCCGGCTACCAAGATCTGTCCCCCATAGGTGGGGTCGTTCAAGACGAAAGAGGCGATCTTGTTGCCCTCCTTGTCGTAACGCCAGTCACGGAAGAGGTTCTCACCGAATCCCTCCTTGGTCGTTGCCTTCAGGAAGCGAGCCGGGATGATTTGATCAGTGTCCACATTCTCCAAGGGGAGGGGTACACAGGTACTTGTTATGATGTTGAATTTCTGTTTCATAGAAAAACTCATGATTGATGATTCATAATTTATAGTAACTCTCTCGGATCGGTGATCTTGCCTGTGACAGCGGCAGCGGCGGCTACCAACGGACCAGCCAAGATGGTGCGTGCTCCAGGACCTTGACGACCCTCGAAGTTACGGTTGGAGGTGGAGACGGCATATTTCCCAGCGGGGATCTTGTCTTCGTTCATGGCCAAGCAAGCGGAACAGCCCGGCTGACGCAGCTCGAAACCAGCCTCGGTCAAGATCTTGTCGATACCCTCGGCGTGGATCTGGTGCTCCACTTGCCAGCTACCCGGTACCAACCAAGCAATCACGTTGTCTGCCTTCTTCTTGCCCTTCACCAAAGAGGCGAACGCACGGAAGTCCTCGATACGACCATTCGTACAGCTACCTAAGAAGACATAATCCACCGGCTTGCCTAACATCGGCTCACCTGCCTGGAAGCCCATGTACGCCAATGATTTCTGATAGGAGATACGACCAGCCTCATCCACGCTCTCCAACGAGGGAATCGTCTCACGGATACCCATGCCCATACCGGGGTTCGTACCGTAAGTAACCATCGGCTCGATGTCCTCCGCATGGTAAACAATCTCCTTGTCGAATTGCGCATCAGGATCGCTATACAGCTCACGCCACTCGTTCACCTTCTTATCCCATGCCTCGCCTCTCGGAGCGAACTCACGGTCTTTCAAATAGGCGAAAGTCACCTCGTCTGGAGCGATCATACCGCCACGGGCACCCATCTCGATCGAGAGGTTGCAGATGGTCAAACGCTCTTCCATCGTCGTGTTGCGGATCGCCTCACCGGCATACTCCACGAAATAACCCGTAGCACCACTCGTACTCATCCGGCTGATGATATAGAGGGCGATATCCTTCGCGGTCACACCCGGCTTACGTTGGCCGTCGATCGTGATACGCATCGTTTTCGGTTTACGCTGCATGATGCACTGCGTAGCCAAGGTCATCTCTACCTCGCTGGTACCGATACCGAAGGCGATCGCACCCATCGCACCGTGTGTGGAGGTGTGTGAGTCTCCGCAGACGATGGTCATGCCCGGTTGTGTCAAACCGGTCTCCGGACCTACGACGTGGATAATACCGTTCTTCGGGTGTTGCAGACCGTAATAGGTCAAGCCAAAATCCTTGGCGTTCTTCTCCAAGGTATCTACCTGATTCTTGGAGATCGGGTCCTGGATCGGCTGATCTTGGTGCAACGTGGGGATATTGTGATCCGGCATACAGGTGATCTGTTGCGGACGGAATGGTTTCAATCCTCTGGCACGCAGTCCGGCGAATGCCTGCGGGCTGGTGACCTCATGGCAGTAGAGCCGATCGATGTATAATTGAATCGTGCCGTCGGCCAATGTGTCAACCACATGTTTGTCCCAGATTTTCTCAAATAATGTCTTGCTCATTGTTATGCTGTTTTATTCGATGATAAACTTATTGATTGCGTCGATAAAGGCCTCTACGGATGCGGCGATAATATCCGTGTTCGCGGAGAAACCGTAGTAGGTGTTGCCTTTATACTCTACCTGCATGTGCACCTTTCCGGTGTCGTCGCTGCCCTTGTTGATGGCTTGGATCAAGAACTCCTGGATGGTCATGTCGCTGTTGCTGATCGCCTTCTTCACGGCCTTGATACCGGCATCCACCGGACCGTTACCCGCTGCGGCCTCGTAGCGTTTCACACCGGCCAAACTCAAGCAGACGCTGGCCACAGACTGTACGCCTACGCCACTGGTCACTTGCAGATACTCCAATTTAATATGGTGTGTCGCCGTGCGATCCTTGCCGACCAACATCAAGACATCGTCGTCGTTGATGTCTTTCTTACGATCGGCTAAGCGCAAGAAATCTTGATAGACCTTATCCAACTTATCCTGCTCCAACTCCACGCCTAACACATGCAAACGATGCTTCAAGGCGGCACGGCCACTACGGGCGGTCAATACGATGGCGTTATCGTCGATACCCACATCTTTCGGGTCGATGATCTCATAGGTCTGCACGTTCTTCAACACACCATCTTGGTGAATACCCGAGGAGTGCGCGAAGGCGTTACGACCCACGATCGCCTTATTGGGCTGCACCGGCATGTTCATCAAGCTCGATACCATACGGCTCGTGCTGTAAATCTTTGTCGTGTTGATGTTGGTGATGATCTCACGCTCCTTATGGCTCTTGAAGATCATGGCGATCTCCTCCAAAGAGGTGTTACCGGCACGCTCGCCGATACCGTTGATGGTCACCTCCACCTGGCGGGCACCATTCAAGACACCCTGTACGGTGTTAGCGGTAGCCATACCTAAATCGTTGTGGCAGTGCGTAGAGAGAATAGCCTTATGCACACCATCCACATGCTCCATCAAATAGCGGATCTTGGCACCATACTCATCCGGCAAGCAATACCCGGTGGTGTCGGGGATGTTCACGACGGTAGCACCCGCTTTGATCACCGCCTCTACCACACGAGCCAAGTACTCGTTCTCCGTACGTCCCGCATCCTCGCAATAGAACTCCACGTCCTCTACGAATCGCTTCGCGTATTTAGTAGCGGCCACGGCACGCTCGATAATCTCCTCTCGGTTGGAGTTGAATTTATATTTGATGTGCGAATCCGACGTACCGATACCGGTGTGGATGCGTCCTCGCTTGGCGAATTTCAAAGCCTCCGCCGCGGCGTCAATATCTTTTTCTACCGCACGGGTCAAGGCACAAATCGTAGGCCATGTAACGGATTTGGCAATCTCTACCACACTTTTGAAATCTCCGGGACTTGACACCGGAAAGCCAGCCTCGATCACGTCCACGCCTAATTGCTCCAGGGCTTTGGCCACCTGGATCTTCTCCACGGTGTTCAATTGGCATCCGGGCACCTGCTCTCCATCACGCAAGGTCGTGTCGAAAATAAATAATCTTTCTGCCATAATTTATTCTTGTTTCTTTTTCTATTATGCTTACAACTAAAAAAAGCCTCTCTCACAGGGAAGTGAGAAAGACTTTTCTTTATGATTGATTA
>CAMGEM010000105.1 GCA_946055095.1 uncultured Parabacteroides sp.
TCCTTGTTGAACTCGATCACCTTGAACGGCAACTTCTCATCTACCTGAGCCTGAGAACCGTCCTCCTTTACCAAGTGCTTCGGAGTTGCGAAGCCCTCTACGCCGTACGGCAAAGAGATCACTGCGCCCTTATCCAATACCTCGATGATCGTACCCTCGTGGATAGAACCTACTGTAAAGATGGTCTCGAATACATCCCAAGGATTCTCCTCCAGCTGCTTGTGGCCCAAGCTCAAGCGACGGTTCTCCTTGTCGATCTCCAACACCTGTACGTCGATGTCCGCACCGATCTGTGTGAACTCAGACGGGTGTTTGATCTTCTTCGTCCAAGAAAGGTCAGAGATGTGGATCAAACCATCAACACCCTCCTCGATCTCAACGAATACACCGAAGTTCGTGAAGTTGCGTACCTTCGCGGTGTGACGAGAGCCAACCGGGAAACGCTCCTCGATGTTCTCCCAAGGATCAGCCTTCAACTGCTTGATACCAAGAGACATCTTACGCTCCTCACGATCCAAGGTCAAGATGACAGCCTCAACCTCGTCGCCTACCTTCATGAAATCCTGTGCGCTACGCAAGTGCTGTGTCCAAGACATCTCAGATACGTGGATCAAGCCCTCAACGCCCGGAGCGATCTCGATGAATGCACCGTAGTCAGCCATAACGACTACCTTACCCTTCACCTTGTCGCCAACCTTCAAGTTCGGATCCAAAGCATCCCAAGGATGCGGAGTCAACTGCTTCAAGCCAAGAGCGATACGCTTCTTCTCGTCATCGAAGTCGAGGATAACCACGTTGATCTTCTGGTCGAGCTTAACGATCTCCTCCGGATGAGAAACACGGCCCCAAGAGAGGTCAGTGATGTGGATCAAACCATCTACGCCACCAAGGTCGATGAATACACCGTAAGAGGTGATGTTCTTAACGGTACCCTCCAAGATCTGGCCCTTCTCCAACTTAGAGATAATATCTTTCTTCTGCTGCTCCAACTCAGCCTCAATGAGAGCCTTGTGTGAAACAACCACATTCTTAAATTCTTGATTGATCTTGACGATCTTGAACTCCATCGTCTTACCAACGAATACATCGTAGTCGCGGATCGGCTTAACATCGATCTGAGAACCGGGCAAGAAGGCCTCGATACCAAATACATCGACGATCATACCACCCTTCGTGCGGCACTTGATGTAACCCTTGATTACTTCGTCTTTCTCCAAAGCCTCGTTCACACGATCCCAAGAACGTGTAGCGCGTGCTTTCTTGTGTGACAGGATCAACTGACCCTTTTTGTCCTCTTGGCTCTCGATGTAAACCTCTACCTCGTCGCCAACCTTCAAATCCGGGTTGTAACGGAACTCGGACATGGGAACAACGCCGTCAGACTTGAAGCCGATGTTGACTACAACCTCGCGTTTGTTCATAGCTGTAACGGTACCCATCACCACCTCTTTATCTTTTACGGTGTTCAAGGTCTCGTCATACGTTTTTACGAGCTCTTCCTTGCTCTTCTCACCATAAGAATCGCCATTCTCATAGGAGTCCCAGTTGAAGTCCTCAACCGGCTGGATGTTCTTTAAATTTTCCATTCTTAAATTGTTAATACTTAGTTCGTTTTAATTAGTAAGTTAGACTTTATGTTGTCATCTCTCAAAAATCGCCGCAAAGGTAATCCTTTTTTTCTTCACAGCAAGAGAAATAACCTGTTACTTTTTCATTTCCATCTATTATAAACCGTTTTGGCGGCTTTTCCAACAATAAGCAACGGCCCGTCTCAAACAAGCATCTTGTCCCTATAAATAATATCCATAAACAGCATGAAAAGGGGGGTCGCACCCGCCAAATAGGGGAAAATCATTTTCAGCATTTTTTCGTAGATATACTTGCACAGTTCAAATATGCTCCTTACATTTGCAGCAGAAAAAAATTTTCATAGTTAAGGTTTTGGTAATAGAATGCGGAAGAGTCGTGAGATTGCATCCGCATTCCTCTTTTTTATACGTACCCTATCTCAATAGAGCAACAAACCAGCCACACCGGCCAAGACAATCATCAGGATCGGATGGATCTTGAATTTCCAAGTCAAACCGAAGGCAACCGCAAAAATCAAGTAACTTTTGTAATCAATAAAATTCTCCTCATTCATGAGCAACAAGGCAGCCGCAGCGATCAATCCCACGGTAGCGGGACGTAAGCCCAAGAAAGCTGACTCTACATATTTATTATGTCTGAACTTGGCGAAGGCATAAGAGATCAACAAGACCAACAAGAAAGAGGGCAGGCAGACCGAGAAGGTGGTCAGGCAGGAGCCTAAGATACTTACCGGCATAGAATAACCGGCGTTATGGATCGCCGTGTAACCGATATAGGTCGCACTATTGATACCGATAGGCCCCGGGGTCATCTGCGAGATCGCCACGATATCCGTGAACTCCTGCAAAGAGATCCAGCCATACCGATCCACTACATCCGCCTGAATCAACGAGAGCATGGCATAACCACCACCAAAACCTAAAATGCCGATCTTCAGATAAACTAAACACAATTCCAACCAAATCATACCTCTTTTCGCTTATTTAATCCATATACCAGTCCACCCACGATAGCCGCCAAAATGATCCATGCGGGTGAGACACCGACCAACCAAATCAACAGAGCCGCTCCCACCGGAATCACCAATTGCTTATAAGAGAGTTTGATCGAGCGAGCGGTCGTCAAGCATGGCACGGCAATCAACGCCACCACAGCGGGTCGTAACCCTTTGAAAGCCTTCTCGACCCACACATTGTCCTTCACCTGCGTGAAACACAAGGCGATCAACAAGATGATCACGAAGGAGGGCATGATTGTCCCCAGCGCACAGACCAACCCTCCCAACTTCTTCTTCAAACGATACCCCACAAAAATGGAGATATTGACGGCAAAAATACCAGGCAAGGATTGCGCCACCGAGAAAATGTCAATAAACTCCTCCTTGCTCATCCAACCACGATCAACCACCTCTCGCTGGATCAGTGGCAACATCGCATATCCGCCTCCGATCGTAAACATACCGATCTTCATGAACGCAAGAAACAACGTCCAATACATAAAACTATACTTATTAGAGATTTAACCTACACGCAAACATGTGTTACCTATCGTTTGAGCAACCGATTATAGGTCTCTTTGTCGTTGATGATCTCCAAGGCTTTCAGATAACTGGGATTATCCTCGTTGATGATCTGGAAGTACTGGGCCATATCAAACAGGTCTCGTGCGATCAAGGCCTTGATCTGCAAAGCGATCAGGCTCTTGGATCGGCTAAACTCGGTCTCCTCATAGGGAATCTGCTCCTGCTCGCCCAACTGGATCAACTCCTGCAAGAAGGATTCATCCACCACAAAAGACTGTTTATAAGCGGCAAAGGTGGGATAGGCAGCCTTTAACTCCACACGATGTCGATCAATGTAATTCATGGCCACCCGGTTCACGATGCCTGAAGCCACCAATTTCCGGTGATAATCGGTATAGCGTGTGGTATCCACCGGGATAAAGACATCGGGCATGATGCCTCCTCCCCCATAGACCGTACGATGGGTGACCAAGGTCTGGTATTTCATGGAGTCGGGGAAATGGATGCTGTCTGCTGTCATCAACTCACCCCGGTTGTAACGGTCGATCAAATCATGGCGATAGGCCTCCAAGTTGCCCTGCTCATAGGGCTTCTGGATGCAACGACCGGTAGGTGTGTAATAACGAGAAACGGTCAAACGGATCATTGAGCCATCGGGCAACGGGATCGGTTTCTGCACCAATCCTTTCCCAAAGGTACGACGGCCAATAACGACACCACGGTCCCAATCCTGAACCGCCCCTGTCACAATCTCACTGGCTGAAGCGGAAGACTCATCCACCAAGATGACCAAGCGTCCCTCCTCGAACTGTCCACGAGAAGAGGAACGGGCCTCCTCGCGTGCCTGCTTGCTTCCTTTCGTATAGACAATCAAACGCTGTTTCTCCAAGAACTCATCCGCCAACTCGATCGCGATATTCAGATAGCCACCGCCATTCCCTTGCAAGTCCAGGATCAGGTTCTTCAATCCCTTTTTGCGCAATTTCTCTAACGCCTCCCGGAACTCATTCGCCGACGAAGCTGCGAAGCGATTCAGCTTGATATACCCCGTATGCTTATCCGCCATATAAGCCGCGTCTAAGCTATATACCGGGATTTTTCCCCGGATAATGCGAAACTCCAGCAGGTTGGGGTTATCCCCACGCTTCACCTTCACCCGGACCTCCGTCCCTTTCGGGCCACGCAAACGCTTCATGATGTCCGTGGTCTTCATCTTCACGCCAGCGATCAACGTATCCTCTACCTCAATGATCCGGTCGCCCGCCATCAAGCCGACCTTCTCCGAGGGGCCTCCGGGAATAACCTGGATCACATACACCGTATCGGTCAGCATATTGAATTGAATACCTATACCGTCGAAGTTGCCTTGCAACGGCTCGTTCATCTCCTTCGTCTCCTCAGGATCCATATAGGTGGAGTGGGGATCCAACTTATCCAGCATCCCGACGATCGCATCTTCCACCAGTTTCGTCTCGTCAGTGGAATCCACATACAAATTGGAAATGGCAAACAGGGCCAACTGTAACTTTCGTGCATCTATATTCGCAGGCTGAGCCAACAACGACAGGCTCATACCCCAAACGAGCAAACAACTCAAAACAATCTTTCTCATCTCTTTTCTGTGACTATATCTATACAACTGTGTCTATTTGGGAAGAAAAGCGGAAACGTCTTTCCCGAAATGGAGTAACTCGCGCACCACGCTGGAACTGATATGGGCATAAGCCGGCTCGGTGAAGAGCAACAGGGTCTCTATGCCAGTCAACTGCCGATTGACATCGGCAATCGCCTTCTCATACTCAAAATCAATCACCGAACGCACCCCACGCAGGATGAAGCTGGCCTGCTCCTGTTGTGCCACATCCACGGTCAAGCCGGAATAGGTAATCACCTTGACCCTCGGCTCCTCCGCATAGAGGGCACGAATGGCCGAAACCCGTTGCTCCAGCGTATAATAGGTTTGTTTTTTCTCATTAATACCAATGGCAATCACCACCGCATCCGCACAAGTCAAGACCCGTTTCACCAAAGATTGGTGCCCCAAGGTAAAGGGATCGAACGTGCCCGGAAAGAGGGCGATCCGTCGTTGCTCAGCTGACCACATCTTCCTCTACCACTAAGTTTTCAATAATAAAATTCTGTCTTTCCATGGTATTCTTGCCCATGTAGAACTCCAACATATCCTTCACTAAATCCTCCTTTTTCAGCGTGACAGGATCCAAACGCATATCTTTCCCGATGAAATGCTTGAACTCATCCGGCGAGATCTCACCCAACCCTTTGAAGCGGGTGATCTCCGGGTTCTTGCCCGCTGCCTCGATAGCCGCCAACCGCTCCTCCTCGGAGTAGCAATACCAGGTCTGCTGCCGGTTGCGCACACGAAAGAGCGGCGTTTGCAGGATATAGACATGGTTGCGCTTGATCAGGTCGGGGAAGAACTGCAGGAAGAAGGTGATCAACAGCAGGCGGATGTGCATGCCATCCACATCGGCATCGGTTGCGATGATCACCTTGTTATAACGGAGTCCATCCAAGCCATCCTCGATGTTCAAGGCGGCTTGCAACAGGTTGAACTCCTCGTTCTCATACACGATCTTCTTGGTCAAGCCATAGCTATTCAACGGCTTACCCCGTAAGCTGAACACCGCCTGGAAATTGGGGTTACGGCTCTTCGTGATGGAGCCACTGGCCGAATCACCCTCCGTAATGAAGATGCTGCTCTCCTCCAACAGCTCCCCTTTTGTGTCGTTCAGATGGATACGGCAATCGCGCAACTTCCGGTTATGGAGGTTGGCTTTCTTGGCTCGCTCCCGCGCTAACTTCGTCACACCGGCGATAGCCTTACGCTCCTTCTCCGACTCCAAGATCTTCTTCAACAGCGCATCGGAGACATCCAAATGCTTATGCAGGTAATTATCGAGGTCGTTCTTGATGAAATCGCCAATGAACTTCGCCACCGTAGGCCCTTCCGGTCCCATATCCTTCGAGCCCAATTTTGTCTTGGTCTGGCTCTCGAAGACCGGCTCCTCCACCTTGATACTGATGGCGGCCACAATACCGGAACGAATGTCCGAATACTCGAAATTCTTGTTGTAGTATTCCTTGATCACACGGCCTACCGACTCCTTGAAAGCCGACAGATGGGTACCTCCCTGCGTGGTGTGCTGTCCGTTCACGAACGAATAATACTCCTCGCCATATTGGTTGCTGTGGGTAATGACCACCTCGATGTCATCTCCCTTCAGATGAATGATTGGATACAGCGGATCGGTGGTCATGTTCTCATTCAACAGATCGACCAAGCCATTGCGGGAATAGAACTTCCTACCATTGTATAAGATAGTCAAGCCGGAGTTGAGGAAGACGTAGTTCTTCAGCAACGCTTCCACATACTCCTCCTTATAGGCATACTCCTTGAAGATTTCCTTGTCGGGGATGAAAAAGACCTGCGTGCCGTTGGCCTCTTCCGTCGGTTGGATAGCAGCCTCCTCGGTGATCACCGCCTTGCTATATTCCACCCGCTTACACTCACCATCGCGATAGCTGGTGATCAAGAAATAGCTGCTCAACGCATTGACGGCCTTGATACCCACGCCATTCAAACCCACCGACTTCTTGAAGGCTTTACTGTCATACTTCGCCCCGGTATTCATCTTGCTGGAGACATCCACCACCTTACCGAGCGGAACGCCACGGCCATAGTCGCGTACCGCCACCGTTCCCTCCTCGATGGTCACCTCGATGGTCTTGCCAAACCCCATCATATATTCATCAATGGAGTTGTCTAACACCTCCTTCAGCAACACATAAATGCCATCGTCGGCATAACTGCCGTCGCCCAGCTTACCGATGTACATACCCGGACGCCGACGGATATGCTCCATCCAATCTAATGTCTTGATATCTTCATCGTTGTAATCAGCCGATGGGAGTACCGTTGTGTGTTGCTCTTCCATATCCCCTTACAATGTTTTGATGAATGCCCTACGGGTTTTATGATGCTCGCGCTTGAAATAGTCCCATTGTGCCTGCACCGCATTGTTAGTCTCCAACTCCGGATTACTCTCCGCATACACGGCACCCAAACTGCGATAGACAGGAATCAAGTCATTAAACAGCAAGGCATTGACTCCCTTGCTTTGATACTCAGGCAAGACACCGGTCAAGTAGAGATCCACGATCTTTGGCTTACTCTTCAAGGCCTTCAGCAAATGGAACCAGCCGAAAGGCAACAGGCGACCGTTCGCCTTCTGCATCGCTTTCGACAAACTGGGCAATGAAATGCCAAAGCCCACCACCTGATTGTCCGCCTCACGCACGATCAAGGTCACCATGTCAAAGCGCAACATGGGGATATACATATTAATATAGTAATCGATCTGCTTTTCGGTCAACGGAGCGAAGCCATACAAGGGGGCGTAGGCCGCATTCAAGGTATGGAACAGGGGATGTGCGTAAGGCATAATCTCTTTGGCAGACTTGAATTTCATCACCTTCAAGCCATATTTCTTCTTCACGATCTCGCCAATACGCAGATGCTTCTCAGGCACGCCCTCTGGGATATAGATCTTAAACTCATGCCAATCCTTGTCCTTGACATAGCCCATGCGATCCATCTGTTTCGGGTAATAAGGATAGTTATAGATCGTAGCCATCGTGCCTAATTGGTCAAAACCCTCGATCAACATGCCCTCATGATCCATGTCGGTGAAGCCCATAGGACCGACTAACTCCTTCATGCCTTTCGCCCGTGCCCATTGCTCAACCGCACCAAACAGGGCATCCACCACCTCATCATCGTCGATAAAATCGACAAAGCCAAAGCGGGCACGCTTCTGCTGCCAGATCTCATTGCTCGGACGATTCACGATACCGGCGATACGTCCCACTACCTTACCATCCTTGTAGGCCAAATAGCAGACCGAATCGCACACCTCGAACGCCGGATTCTTCTTCGGATCCAACGTCATCATCTCCTCATCGATCAATCCCGGCACATGGTAGGAGTTACCCGCATACAGGTCGATATTAAACTTCACGAATTTTCGCAATTCCTTCTTGGAAGTAACTTCTTTTATCTCTACGCGCATTCTTCTTCTGTTTTGTCAGCAAAAGTACCAAAACTTTTCTGTTTACGGAAAGTAAGCGCACGATAATTGGCAATTCCCCCGCTCGCATAAAAAAAGAGTCGCTGCAGATTGCTCCACAGCAACCTTTTTGCGTGAGTACCTTTCACCCTCACGGAACAGGTGAAACCCACGGACAACATACGCCAATGTCATTAACTGGCGCAAAAAATTTCCCCAGTTAGAAAAAATATTTTCGCTAACTGGAAATAGTATGCCTTCCCAAAAATCAGGCCTACGGAAAATTTCAGGCCACTCAAAGCGTTAAATATCCAAAACAACAAGCATCCACCTAAGAATTATACGTAATTTCACGGCATAAAAACGTATGGATCATGGAGGTGAACGAGAAATACATCCGATTTGATTGGGCCGTGAAGCGCATGCTTCGTGACAAGGCGA
>CAMGEM010000106.1 GCA_946055095.1 uncultured Parabacteroides sp.
ACTTTCTTCAGCCGCAAGGGGCAGGTCATCGGTATCGGGCAAGGTATAGGGAGAGAAATGGGCTTGGTAATGCGTTTCCACAAAACTACGCTGCAAGAGACGAACCACCTCTTCCAAGGTGGCCTCCCGCACATTCGGTTTGAGCTGACACTCCCAGATCACCATGGTCTGCCAACCCATCGCCCGCAACTTTTCTCGCACACGCAGGTCTCGCTCTTGATTACGACGCAACTTCGCCGTCCACCACTCCACCCTTGAACGAGGCGGACGGAAATCGGGGCAGCCCTCATGACCATGCCAGAAACAGCCATTCACAAAGATGGCTGTATGGTATTTACGCAAGACGATATCAGGGGTACCCGGCAAACGACGCACATTGACCCGGAAACGAAAGCCATGCTGAAACAGGTAACGACGCACGATCAATTCAGGCTTGGTATTCTTACCCCGAATCATCGACATGATGTGACTACGCTTCTCCGGTGAAATCAAATCGGTCATGGCTATTCAAAACGAATGCTCTTCGCTGGATCTATACGGGTGATTAAGAAAGAGGGGCCTAACATCATGGCCATCGAGATCAACAAAGTACCCACATTGAGCAGGAGCCATGCCCCTACCCCCAAGTCAATAGGCACAGCCTCCAAATAATAGACCGCTGGATCTAACTTCACCACATGAAAATGGCTTTGCAGCCAACAACAAGCCAAGCCAATCACATTGCCCCACAGCATCCCTTTCCCAATCAGGAAGAAGGAGACATAGAGGAAGATCTCACGGATATGACGATTGGTCTCGCCCAAAGCCTTAAGCATCCCAATCATATTGGTCCGCTCCAAGATAATGATCAACAAGCCGGAGATCATCGTGAAACCCGCCACCGCTAACATCAACACCAAGATGACGACCACGTTGATGTCTAACACCTCCAACCAATTAAATATCATGGGATTCAATTCCTTGATCGAGCGGGTATAATAGGTATTACCGTTGCGATCCTGACGTTCCGTCAAATCGAAATAGAGGGTTTCTGCCACCTCATCCAACTGTTCATAGTCATCCACCTGCACCTCTAAACCACCGACTTGATCAGCCTCCCAGCCATTCAATCGACGCACTTGACGCAAATCGGCCATCACAAACAGTTTATCATAGTCGATAAAGCCGGTCTCATAGATGCCCACGATCTGAAACTTACGGGCACGCACCTCATCTTGCACGAAATAGGTCAAAAACGTGCTATCCACGGCTAACCCCAGGAGATCGGCTAAATAACGAGAGATCAACACCTCTGTCGAAGTCTTCTCACCCGTAAAATCAGGCAATCGACCCGCTTTGAGATTGGCCTGAAAGAAGGTCCAATCATACCCTTGATCCACGCCTTTCAAGACAATGCCCTGGAAATCTTTCGCCGTCTTCAAGATACCCAGCTTCGTGGCGAAGCGTTCCACATGACGCACACCGGCGACACTGTCCAAATGCGCCATCAACGTATCGCTCACCGCTATGGGTTGCAACTCATAGGAAGAATTGCTATCGAAATTGGTGATCTGGATATGGGAGCCGAAACCGATCACCTTGTTTCGGACCTCCTTCTTGAAGCCTATGACTATCGCCACCGAAAGGAGCATCACAGCCAATCCCAAGGCAATGCCTATCATGGCTATACGAACAGCAGGAGGAGTAACCTGTCGGCTCCCCTCCTTACTGAAATGTATCTTTCGTGCGATGAAAAGCGCTACATTCATTTACAACGTTCTTCCGGGATAGGCTTCGAGGGCTTTCCGGAGCACGATCAACGCCTTCGCCAAGTCCTCCTTCTTCAAGACATACGCCATACGCACCTCATTCTTGCCTAAGCCAGGGGTCGTATAGAATCCAGAGGCAGGTGCCATCATGACCGTTTGTCCCTCATAGGAAAACTCGCTCAAGCACCAAGCGCAGAACTTATCGGCATCATCCACGGGCAACTTGGCCACCGTGTAGAAGGCACCCATCGGGATGGGCGAGTAACAGCCAGGAATACGGTTCAAGCCATCGATCAAGAACTTACGACGTTCCACATATTCGTTATAGACCTCTAACATATACTCGTCGGAGGTATCCAAGGAGGCCTCAGCGATGATCTGGCCAATCAAGGGAGGACTCAAACGTGCCTGGCACCATTTCATGACATTCTCACGCACCATCTTGTTCTTCGTGATCAAGGCACCGATGCGGATACCGCACTCACTGTAACGCTTGGACACGGAATCGACCAACACGACATTATTCTCGATACCTGCCAGATGGAAAGCCGAGATATAGGGAGCACCCGTATAGCAAAACTCGCGATAGACCTCATCCGAGAAGAGGAAAAGGTCATATTTCTTCACCAAATCTCGCAACTGGTTCATCTCTTTCTGGGTGTAAAGATAACCGGTAGGATTGTTGGGGTTACAAATCAAGATGGCTTTCGTACGAGGTGTGATCAACTCCTCAAAACGCTCAAACGAAGGCAACGCAAAACCTTCGTCAATCGTAGAAGGGATGGTCTTGATTACCGCACCACTGGAAATGGCAAAGGCCATGTAGTTGGCATAGGCAGGCTCTGGCACGATAATCTCATCACCGGGATCCAAGCAGGCCATGAACGAGAAGAAGACAGCCTCCGATCCGCCTGTCGTGATGATGATATCGTCAGCCGTGACATGGATATTGAACTTGTCGTAATACTTGACCAGCTTCTCGCGGAAACTACGAATGCCTTCACTGGGAGAATACTCCAACACCTTCCGATCTATAGCACGCATCGCCTCCAAGGCAATGTCTGGAGTGGGCAGATCAGGCTGACCGATATTTAAATGATACACCTTGATTCCCTTTGCTTTAGCCTTGTTGGCTAACGGTACCAATTTTCGAATAGGAGAAGCCGGCATATCGACTCCTCGTTGTGAAATGTTAGGCATTACTATCTGTTTGTTTGTTAAATCGTCGCGAAGATAACAATTTTTCCTACAAAATGACGAAAAAAATCCCGCTGCTCCCTATCATCAGGGAAAAGCGGGACAACACACGCTTATTTATTGATCACTTACTTTTATTATCTGCCAAATAGACATCAGGCAAAGCCTGCTCTAATGAACGATTGTTGTTGTTAGTGATGTTCAGCAACGTCACGTATTTGCGGTATTGCTCCGGGCTCAAGGCCTTCTTCATCAACTTCAGATTGCCATACACCGCCTCATAACGTTTCTGGTCTTGCTTATTGGCACATGCCTTCGCACTCTCCTCTTGCTTCTCGATGAAGTAAGCATTGATCTCTGCTACCTCATCTACCTGCGTAGAGTTTAACTGCAAATAGCTGGCCAGCTTACCCGTACTTACAATGAACGGCGCCTTACTCAAACTCGGCTTCTGCGCAAAACTTGCCGTCGCACACATACACAAAGCAGCGACAATAAACCCAAACTTTTTCATAATCAATAAACCTTAAAAACCTAAACCTAACTTAAAAACCTAAACCTAAAACTGTATAAAAAATGAATCTTCTTGCCTTAAACCCTACTTCTCAGCCAAATAAGCCTCCAAGTCAGGGCTGCTAATAGCCTTCGGTTGATTAGCACGTGTCACATTAATCAACGCTACATACTTGCCGTATTGCTCCTTGGTCAACGCACGCTTCATCAACTTCAAATTGCAGAGCAAAGCATTTTGCACATCCTTTGCGCGCTCGCTTTGGCTCAATGCCTCCGCAGACAACGGTTGACCCAGCTGGTTCTCCAAGTACGCATTGATCTCCGCTACCTCGGAAACCTGTGCCTCTGTCAACCGCAAATACTTACTCAATCGCTCGAAGCTTGCCTGATTTGCCTCTTTGTTTCCCTGAGCAAAACTCGTAGTCGCACCCATCATCAGTGCTACAGCTACCAATAAACCTAAACGTCTCATAATGCCTTAAAACTTTAAACCTAAAACTAAACCTTAACTTCCAACGCATCGCTAAATGCGTTGTCTTTACTCTTTCTTTTTGTTGATGCAAAGATATACGTATGTTTTAAAACATAGTTATTCGATATAGTTAATAAGTGCTAATCGTTTGCGGATTTGATATTGATCAAGGAAAATGAGCGACATTTTGCAACAGATATTACAAATCTGCTACCAAAACTGACATAAAATGCTTATTTTGGAAAAAATTAGTAAGCTAAGCCCACTCGCTCAATTCCAACCAACGCATGGTTTTCTCATCAATCTCTTCCATCAGGATAGCAATACGGTTGGATTTGGCTAACAAATCGTCAGGAGAGAGCGTACCGCTACTCATCGCTGTCTCCAAATCGGCCTTTTCTTGCTCCAAACGGGGGATCTCTTCCTCCAATGCCTCAAACTCCTTCCGCTCTTTGAATGTCAGCTTCTTTTTTTGCTCCGTCGTGACGCGACAATTTTTTGCAGGCGTGGTAGCAGCCATTTTGGCTTGATGAGCGGCCTCCGCCTCCTTCTCCATTTGGGTTTGCACAGCCTTCCATTCCCGGTATTGCGAGTAGTTGCCGGGGAAATCCTTGATATCCGCTTGCCCACGGAATACCAATAGGTGATCCACCACTTTATCCATGAAGTAACGGTCGTGCGAGACGATGATCACACACCCCTTGAAGTTGCGCAAATACTCCTCCAAGACATTCAACGTCACAATATCCAAATCGTTGGTCGGCTCGTCGAGCACCAAGAAGTTGGGGCTTCGCATCAGTACCGTACAGAGATACAAGCGACGCTTCTCTCCTCCACTCAACTTATAGACATAATTATGTTGCTTGTCGGGCGTAAAGAGGAAATAGCTCAAGAATTGAGAAACGCCCAGCTTCTGGCCATTGCCCAGATCGACATATTCCGCGATGGCTTGCACCACGTCAATCACCTTCATCTGCTCATCAAACTGCAACCCCTCTTGGCTGTAATAACCAAAGCGCACGGTTTCGCCCACATCAAAGTGGCCACTATCGGGTGCCACCTCTCCCATCAACATTTTAATAAAGGTAGATTTACCCGTACCGTTGTTGCCGACAATACCCAACTTCTCGTAGCGGGCAAAGATATAGTTGAAATCTTCCGTGATCTTCAATTCGTCAAAACGCTTCGAGACATGCACTGCCTCAAAGATCTTCGAGCCAATGTAAGAGGCCTTCACATCCAAGTTCACCTGGCCAGCCTCTCGCTGCTGCTTGGCTCGCTTCTCCAATTCATAATAGGCATCAATGCGATACTTCGCTTTCGTACCCCGGGCTTGCGGTTGACGACGCATCCAATCCAGCTCCTTGCGCAACAGGTTGTTCGCCCGCTCCACATCGGCGTTGATCGCCTCGATACGCTCTTGACGTTTCTCCAAGTAATAGCTATAATTGCCTTTATAGGAATAGATCTGCTGGCGATCAATCTCCAAGATCTCGCTACACACCCGATCCAAGAAATAGCGATCATGCGTCACCATCAAGATGCTGATCGTCGAACGGCTCAGGTAATCCTCCAACCATTCCGTCATCTCCAAATCCAAGTGGTTGGTAGGCTCATCCAAGATGATCAGCTCTGGGTCGGTGATCAAGACATTCGCCAAGGCCACCCGCTTCAGCTGCCCACCCGAGAGCTCTTTGATACGCTGATCAAAATTATGGATCTTCAACTCTCCCAAGATCTGCTTCGCCCGCTGCTCGTAATCCCAAGCCTTCAGGCTATCCATACGGGTCAGCAACTCCTCCAATCGGCTGTGATCGCCCTTCTCCATCGCCTCCTCATAGGCCGCTATCAACCGCACCGTCTCGTTGGTGGAATAGAAGCATGCCTGCAACACGGTCAACTCTTCCGGGTAGGAGGGCGATTGCTCCAGATAGCCTACACGCAAATCTTTGCGAAACACGACCTCGCCCGAATCGTAGTCTTCTTTCCCGGCTATTATATTTAATAAGGTAGTCTTACCCGATCCATTCTTGGCAATCAAGCCGATCTTTTGCCCTTGGGCAACACCGAATGTTATGTTCTCGAAGAGGACCAAATCACCAAAGCTCTTGGTCAATTTATCTATCTGCAGGTAGCTAATCATTGTCTCAATACTCTATGTACGCACAAAAGTAGCGTTTTTCTGCGATACGGGTGGATTATCCCTTAAAAACCCAAAATTTTTTTGTACGTTTGCAGTATGGCAAAAAACAAAGTGTATGCGTTGACGATTCGTGGTTTGGTGCAGGGGGTCGGCTTTCGTCCCTTCATCCACCGAATCGCAAACGAATTAGGATTGAAAGGGAGCGTCTCTTACGCGCAACAGGGCATCCGCCTCTTAGTAGCCGCCTCTTCGGAAGAGCGAGACCTTCTCATCAATCGCATACGCACCGAGCATCCCTTTGCCGCGACGATCACACAGCTCACCTATGAACGTACCTCTTTAGACGAGGACGATTTCGATCAGTTCACCATTCAGTCCAACCAGGCGACTTCGGAGGAAGAGACACAGGTGCCACCTGACATCGCTGTCTGTCCCGATTGTTTACGCGATCGACTGACACAACCCCATCGCCTCAACAATCCCTTTGTCAACTGTGCCCATTGTGGTCCTCGTTTCTCGATCACCAAGGCCTTGCCTTACGAGCGTTCGCAGACGACCTTAGCCGATTTCCCGCTTTGCGCTACCTGCCAAAGCGAATACAACGACCTGCGTAACCGCCATTTCTTGGCACAGCCTATCGGTTGCAATACATGCGGCCCCCATTATTACGCGACGTACCAAGAACGGACAATCACCGATTACGAGGAGTTATTGCGGTTATCCGCACACCTGCTGCTCAAGGGAGAGGTATTGGCTTTTAAGGGGTTGGGTGGCTATTATTTGACTTGTGACGCGACACAAGCCTTGGCCGTAGAGAAGATCCGTCGCTTGAAACAGCAGGAGCGAAAGCCTTTTGCCGTCATGTTTCGTGACTTGGATCACTTGAAGGTCTATGCTTATACGGAACCGATGGAGGAGCAATGCCTCACCACTTGGCGACGTCCGATCGTATTGCTTCGTCAAAGAGGAAACTTAGCGGCCTCCGTCAATCCGGGTATGCACACCTTGGGCTGCTTGCTGCCCTATCTGCCGATTCACTACGACTGGTTCTCCCGCACAGGTCTGCCCGCCTTGGTCATGACCAGTGTCAACGAACGCAATCTACCGATTCGTATCGACACCACTGAGTGGGAGGCTCATTGGGGTGGCGAGGTAGCGTTATGGCTCCACCATACCCTACCTATCTATAATCGTGTTGAAGATTCAATCCTGCAGGTATGTGGCGGGCAACCTTGTATGCTCCGTCTATCCAGGGGGTATGTGCCCGAACCGCTCTTTGTAGATACGCCAACAGATGGCATTTTAGCATTCGGGGCTGAACGTAGCTGTACCATCGCTTTGGGAAAAGCGGATACCATCCTCACCAGCCCTTGCATAGGAGATCTCACCCATCGGGAAACAGCTCGTTTCTACAAAGAGACCTTGGCTCATTTGGAAACCCTTTTCCACTTCACCCCGACCCAATTGGTTTGTGATGCGGATCCCGATTACTTCTCCAGTCAGGAGGCGGAGCATCGGGCCCTCTCGCAGGCTTTACCACTCTTACGTGTGCAGCATCATCATGCCCATGCGGTAGCCTGCATGGCTGAATATGATTTACGAGAGTCTGTCATCGCCTTAGTCTTGGATGACCAAGGATTGGGAGAGGATGGCAGTGAATGGGGTGGCGAGTTTCTGCATTGTGATCGTCAACATTCCCAACGATTGGCCCATTTTGAGTCGATTCCGCTTCCCGGAGGAGAGCCTATCGAGCCTTGGCGAATGGCGGTGGCTTATCTCTGGCACTATTTCCAAGATGAGCCTGCAGGTGTGCCCTATCCAGCCGACTTTGTCAACCGCATAGGCCAAGAGCGATTGAGCAGAGTAGAGCGCACTTTGGAGGAGGGGGGCCATCTCTGCAGTGCCTCCGCTGGGAAATTGCTGGATGCCATTTCTTCGCTTTTGGGTATCTGCGATGTAGCCTCTTACCGCAATGAGGCAGCTATCCTTTTGGAACAAACGGCACTGAGCGAGCGAAACGCCTATGCTTATCCCCTTTCGGCTGAAGGAAAAGAGATCTCTTTCCGTCCGTTGTTCGAGGCCTTGCTGCATGACATCGCCAACAATGTGCCCATTTCCCTCTTAGCGGCGCGCTTCCATACGACATTGGCTACTGTGCTGGTGCAAAAGACACGGATGCTAATCCGGAAAACAAAAACAAAACAGGTAGTCCTTTCGGGTACCTGTTTCCAAAACAAACTGCTGACAGAAACCGTACGCAAACAGTTTCAAGCCGCAGGGATCCGCCTGTATATACCCAAGCGTATCCCTTGTAACGACAGTGGGGTGGCTGTTGGGCAACTCATTATCGCCGCTACCGAACGACAGCAAGAGGGCTGACTCAGCGTAAGGTTTGCTCGATGAGCTGCATCAACTCTGCGAACTCCTCTTCGGTATAACCTTTAGTAGCCCGGATCACCTTTCCCTCCTGATCGAACAGATAGCTACGGGGAATCAAGCTCTGCGCAAAAGC
>CAMGEM010000107.1 GCA_946055095.1 uncultured Parabacteroides sp.
ACGCGAAGGAGGGCAAGCCACAGGTGGTTTATTCATCCAGCTACAACTTCCAGTCTCCGCAGAATGTGCCTGACGTGGTTTCCGACGGTTATGTATGGGCACAGCACTTCTACGATGCTTATTATGGCTTTAACCAGTCTAATCCCTCTGGTATCAACAAGACACAGCAGTTCTCTGTCGCATGGTTGGAGGAGTACAAGCGTCGCCACGAGACAGGTGACTTCGGTACGGTGATCTCCGACGGTTCCATTGGTACGAAGGGACGCTACGTCTATTATCCGGAAGGTACCGACTGGTATGACCTGCTGTATAAGGATCATACCTTCAGCCACAACCAGAATCTCTCCATCTCCGGTTCTGATGGTAAGTTCGACTATTACCTCTCTGGTCGTTTCTACAAATACAATGGTCTCTTTGATAACGATACGCAGACCGATAAGTATAAGACCTACAACATGCGTTTCAAGGGTGGTTATCAAGCTACGCCTTGGTTGAAGATCAGCAACAACTTTGAGTTCTCGCAGAACAAATACTATAACCCGATCACCTATTCAGAGGGTTCCGGTGTGATCTGGCGTAACATCGCCGATGAGGGACACCCCTCTTCACCGATGTTCAACCCCGATGGCACGTTGACCTATTGCGCCGTTTATACAGTGGGTGACCTGCTTTACGGTAAGAGCGGTATGACGACCACGAATGAGGTATTCAAGAATACGGCCTCTTTCAATGCGAAGTTCTTGAACGACCGCTTGCGTGTGAATGGTGACTTCACCTACAAGAAGACCACCTACGACCGCACGAAGAAACAGGTACGTTCTCCGTACGCGCGTTCGGTAGATGCCAACGGTGAGAGCATCATTGAGTATATCTCCGGTACACGCTCTAACCTGGCAGAGAGCAAACGAAGCACCAGCTATATCGCTACGAACATCTATGCGGAGTTTGAGGATACCTTAAACGAGGTACACAACTTCAAGGTGATGGGTGGTTGGAACTACGAGAAATCGCAGGCGAAAGAGATCTACGGTTACAACGATGATTTGCTTACAGAGGATGTGGAGAACATCAACTTGGCTTTGGGTACGGACAACCGTAAGATCACCTCTTCCTGGAACGCTTACCAGTTTGGTGGTGCTTTCTTCCGTTTGAATTATGATTTCGACAATCGTTACCTCTTGGAGGTGAATGGTCGTTACGATGGTTCTTCTCGTTTCCCCGAGAACGAGCGTTGGGCGTTCTTCCCCTCTGCCTCCGCAGGTTGGCGTATCTCTGAGGAGCCTTGGTTCAACGTGGAGTCAAAGTATGTCTCTAACGCGAAGTTGCGCTTCTCTTGGGGTTCGCTGGGTAACGCCGCTGGTTTGAGCAACTATCAATATAAGCAAACTTTGGGCATCTCGACCTCCAGCTTTATCTTGAACGGTTTGCGCCAGAACTACATGTCCTCACCCGCCGCTCTGCCCGGTAGCTTGACTTGGGAGACGGCTACGACTTGGGACTTGGGTGCTGATTTAGGCTTCTTCGACAACCGCTTGACGGTTAGTGGCGACTACTACATCCGTAAGACGACGGATATGATCGTGATGGGCCCGACGGTTCCCGATGTATTTGGTGCCAGCTCTCCGAAGGGTAACTATGCCGACATGACCACCCGTGGTTATGAGATCTCCTTGGAGTGGCATGATCGTTTGGATTTGGCCGGCAAGCCCTTCAATTATAGCATCAAGGCTACGTTGGCTGACTACTACTCCGTGATCGACAAGTTTAACAATGCGAACTATACCCTTTCGACAAACGCCAACCAGTCTTTGGCGGGCAACTACTACGAGGGAATGCGCATTGGTGAGTTGTGGGGCTTCGTCTCTAATGGTTTGTGGCAAGATCAAGCCAGCATTGATGCGGCTGAGGCAGGAGCTATCGCAGCGGGTCAGAAGTACTACAACCCGTTGATGCAGACCTCAAAGACCTACAAGCTCTATCCGGGTGACGTCAAGTTTGAGGACTTGAATGGTAATGGCTACATCGACCGTGGCAAGAACACGGTGGATGATCCGGGTGACCGCAAGATCATCGGTAACGAGGAGCCGCGCTACATCTATAGCTTCACGCTCTCTGCAGATTGGAACAATATCTGGGTGAACGCCTTCTTCCAAGGTGTAGGTAAACAGGATTGGTATCCCTCCAACGAGGCTTCTACCTTCTGGGGTCAATATAACCGTCCGTATAACCAGATGCCGACTTGGCACGTGGATAACTATTGGACACCGGAGAACCCGGATGCTTACATGCCTCGTTACGCTGGTTACTATCGTCCGTTCTACAGTGGTCACACCAATGCTAACACCCGTTACTTGCAGAACGTGGCCTACCTGCGTTTGAAGAACTTGCAGATTGGTTACAACCTGCCGACGGAATGGACCAAGAAGGCGCATCTGAATAAAGTAGGTATTTATCTCTCTTGCGAGAACCTCTTCACCTGGTCTCCGCTTTACAAGCGCACAAAGGACATCAACGTGTCCAACATTGGTGTATCTGATCCCGACTTGACAACCGGTAGTGGTGATGGTTACAACTATCCGATGATGAAGTCTATCAGCTTAGGTCTTAACGTAACATTCTAATCATTCAAAGCTAATTCAGATATGAAAAAGAAATATATCATTTTAGGCGCATTATTTGCCTTGGGTGCAGGCTTTACCGCTTGTGACATGGACGAGGAACCGCAGTCGTCGGCTTCCGTAGATATGGTGTTCAGCGCCGAGAAGGGTTTGCAAACCTATGCGTACTCCTTCTATAATGTATTGCCTTCGCGTGCCTCTGCAAGTCATCGCAGCGAAACGCTCGATTATGGTGTGAAGAACTCTTTGAGTGGCATGGAGGTAGGTGCCTACACGGTTAACTCAGCTACCAGCTGGAGTTGGAGTGACCTGCGTAACATCAACTTCTTCTTGGAGAACAACAACAATGAGAAGGTGAGCGAGGGTATCCGCAATAATTACAACGGTATCGCACGCCTTTTCCGTGCCCGTTTCTATTTCGATAAGTTGGTGACGTATGGTCCTGTGCCCTGGATCGACAAGGTGTTCAATGATGCGGAGGATCCAGACCTCTATAATTCTCAGGACAGTCGCGACGTGATTATTGGCCATATCATCGATGACTTGGACTATGCTTACCAGCATATTACCCAGTCTGACGTAACACTCAACTCTACGATTGTCAACAAGTGGACGGCTGCGGCTTTCAAGTCACGTGTCTGCTTGTTCGAGGCCGCTTGGCGTAAGTATCATGCGAACGATGAGTTAGACGTGGCTCGCACAGGTTGCTCACAGTACTCTGCGGAGCAACTCTATCAGTTGGCTGCCGCTGCTGCTCGTGAGGTGATGGACAAGGGTCCGTATAAGTTGCATACCGGCACACCCTACAGCGAGGGACGTGGCGCTTATCGTGATCTTTTTATTTCCGACAACACGGTGACCACCGAGGTGATGTTCGCCATCGCTACGGACAAGACACTCGGTATGGGTCAGGCCAACTGGTGGTACAACTCCTCAACTTACGGTCCTCACCTCTGTATGAGTCGTAAGTTCATGAATACCTATTTGAATATTGACGGTACGCCCTACAGTGACAAGCATGCGGATGGTAGTTACAAAACTTTCGTAGAGGATTGCACGGGCCGTGATCTCCGTTTCAACCAGACGGTGCGTGGTGCGGACTACACCCGTAAGGATGCATCCGGTGCGTACGTGGCTACACCTGCTAACTTCCAGGGTCACTCCTTGACAGGCTACCAGTTCACGAAGTGGGTGATGGATGACGTGGCTTACGACGATGGTGAGAACAACGACAACGACCAACCGCTGATGCGCTATGCTGAGGTGCTGCTTAATTATGCCGAGGCACAGGCTGAGTTGGGTAAGCTGACGGATGCCGAGTGGGCTGAGACAATCGGTGCTTTGCGTGCTCGCGCAGGCATCACGGGTGGTACGGCACAAACAGGTACGTTGACCACGAAGCCGACCTCCGTAGAGCCTTACATCGCCGCTTACTATCCCGGTGTCTCCAATCCGGTTGTGCTGGAGGTACGTCGTGAGCGTGAGATCGAGTTGGCCTTGGAGGGCTTGCGTCTGAACGACTTGAAGCGTTGGAACGCTTGCGACCTTTGGGTGAACGATCCTTGGCAGGGTGTCTTGATTCCTGCGTTGAATGCGCCGTTGGATATGAATGGCGACGGTACGTATGACGCTTACTTCTATGATACGGACAAGATTGCTGACGAGACTTACGCCTCAATCGGTGTCTATGTCGGAACGGGTAAGAACAACGTGCTGAATGTAGAGAAGGTGAACGGTGGTTACTTGATGAAGTATAACTATGCAGGTCGTCAATGGCCGGCACGTCAGTATCTCTATCCGGTGCCTGAGGTGGTGATCCAGTTCAATCCGAACTTGAAGCAGAATCCGGGCTGGTAAATTACTGAATTTTAAATAGGTCAAATCTGTGTTATGGCTTGCGGCTGCATGGTGCGCCGTAGGCCATAACCTATAAAATCAACTGCTCAATGAAGAAAATTATTTATTCCTTTTTATGTTTGCTTTGTGCGCTAAGTTTGAGTGCGGCGGAGCATATGATCATCGGTACGTATAACATTCGCAATGCGAACAAGGGTGACTCCATCAATGGCAATGGCTGGGGACAGCGTAGCCCCTACATCGCCCAATTGGTACAATTCCATGGCTTTGATATTTTTGGTACGCAAGAGGGTAAATACCATCAATTGCAAGACCTGAAGCGCATGATGCCGGGCTATGACTACATCGGCGTAGGGCGTGACGATGGCAAGCAGGGTGGTGAGTATTCCGCCATCTTCTACCGTACGGAGAAGTTTGAGGTGCTCGATCATGGCGATTTCTGGCTCTCCACGGAGACTGATCATCCCAATAAGGGGTGGGATGCCGCCTTGCCGCGTATCTGTAGCTGGGGTAAGTTCCGTGATAAGGAGACCGGTTTCACCTTCCTGTTCTTCAACCTCCACATGGATCATATCGGCGTGCAGGCACGTGCGGAGAGCGCGAAGCTGATCTTGAAGAAGGTGAAGGAGTTCCCTGAGCATCTTCCCGCTATCTTGACCGGCGATTTCAACGTGGATCAGAACAATGAGTCCTACACGCTGCTGGATCAATCCGGCATCATGCGTGATTCCTACCAGATCGCTGAGTTCCGCTATGCGCCGAATGGTACCTTCAATAGCTTCCATCCGGATCGTTTCACCGAGAGCCGTATCGACCACCTTTTCCTGACCAAGGAGTTCAAGGTTAAGCGTTATGGTATCTTGACCGATACCTATCGGGCAAAAAAACAGGAGAGGACCGAGAAAGAGCAGGATGCCAATTTCCCCAAAGAGGTGTCAATGGAGAAATACGATGCCCGTGTCCCTTCCGATCATTTCCCGGTGATGATTGAGGTGGAAATTCACTAATCCTTTCCGTAGCCGGTCGAGCAAAGGAACGACATTTCCCTCTCCTTTGCTCTTTTCATTCGGATGCAAAGCTGCCGCTGCGCAGCTTTGCGCTTTTTGTGAATGGGGTAAAAATAGCCACCCCAGCAGAACTACCAAAGAAACATTTTGTATTTTTGCGGCTCAAAACAGTAAGGACGATGGCAGAAGAGGTTAGAAACTCCGGAAGGGGACGAAAGAGGGCGACGGTACAGGTGGTGCCTGAGATGGGGCGTTTGCAGCCGCAAGCCAGGGAATTGGAGGAGGCGGTGCTGGGTGCGCTCCTGTTGGAAAAGGATGCCTATTCGATCGTTAGCGACATCTTGAAGCCGGAGTGCTTTTATGAGCGGGCGCATGAGTTGATCTTCACGGCTGTGCGTGATCTTTATATGCGGCAGGAGCCGGTGGATATGATCACGGTCACGGAGCAGCTCAAGCGGATGGGGGCCTTGGATGAAGTGGGAGGTGCCCCCTATATCTCTGAGTTGACCAGTAAGGTGGCCAGTACGGCGCACTTGGAGTTTCATGCCCGCATTATCGCCCAGAAATACTTGGCTCGTGAGTTGATTCGCTTCACGGCGACCATCCAAGACAAGGCGTTCGACGAGACGGTGGATGTGGACGACTTGATGCAGGAGGCGGAGGGGTCGCTCTTCGAGATCTCGCAGCGCAACGTGAAAAAGGATGTGACGCAGATCAACCCTGTGATCAAGGAGGCGCTCACGATGTTGGAAAAGGCAGCGAACCAAGAGGGCGGTATGAGCGGCCTTCGCAGTGGGTTTGATGGATTGGATAAGATCACCTCTGGTTGGCAGAACTCCGACTTGGTGATCATCGCGGCGCGTCCTGCGATGGGTAAGACCGCTTTCGTGCTCTCGATGGCGAAGAACATGGCGGTCAACTTTAAGATTCCGGTGGCCCTCTTCTCATTGGAGATGAGCAATGTGCAGTTGGTGAACCGTTTGATCGTGAATGTCTGCGAGATACCGGGCGAGAAGATCAAGAGTGGTCGCTTGGAGAAATATGAGTGGGAACAGCTCGACTTCAAGATCAAGGAACTGTATGATGCCCCGATCTATGTGGATGATACGCCAAGTCTTTCTGTTTTTGAGTTGCGTACGAAAGCCCGTCGATTGGTGCGGGAACATGATATTAAGTGCATCATCATCGACTATTTGCAGTTGATGAATGCCAGCGGTATGAACTTCGGCAGCCGTGAGCAGGAGGTCAGCACGATCTCTCGCTCGCTCAAAGGACTGGCGAAGGAGCTGAACATCCCTATCATCGCCCTCTCTCAGTTGAACCGTGGTGTGGAGGCGCGCCAAGGAGCGGAGGGAAAGCGTCCGCAGTTGGCCGATTTGCGTGAATCTGGTGCCATTGAACAAGATGCCGATATGGTTTGTTTTATTCATCGACCAGAGTATTACAAGATCTTGGAGGATGAGAAGGGCAATTCGTTGGTGGGCTTGGCGGAGATCATCATCGCCAAGCATCGTAATGGTGCGGTGGGCGACGTGCGCTTGCGTTTTAAGAGCGAGTTTGCGAAATTCATGAACATCGAGGATGATGTGGAGTTGAAGGAGGTGATTTCCAAGATGAACCGGAATGAGCCACAGCCGATTCCCTCAGCGACTCCCGACTTCTTGCAGGCGGGCAGTGAAGAGGAGAAGGTACCATTTTAAAGGAAGGAGAGGTATGATTGATCAACAGGTATTTCAAGATAAGAAAGCGGCTTACTATACGTTAGGCTGTAAGCTGAATTTTGCGGAGACTTCCACGTTAGGCAAAATGTTGGCGGAGCAGGGTGTCCGCAAGGTTCGTCCAGGTGAGCGGGCGGATATTTGCTTGATTAACACCTGCTCGGTGACAGAGCTGGCCGATAAGAAATGTAGGCAGGCGATTCGCCGCATCGGGAAGGAGCATCCGGGTGCTTTTATAGTCGTAACGGGTTGCTATGCCCAGCTGAAACCGGAGGAGGTGGCTCATATAGACGGGGTAGATCTCGTGATTGGTGCGGAGCATAAGTTGGATCTGTTGCAATACATAGACTCGTTGGAGAAGCGACCGGAGGGCGGGGCTGTGGTTGCCTCGGCTACCAAGGACATTCGGACGTTTGCCCCCTCTTGTTCGGCGGACGACCGCACACGTCATTTCTTGAAGGTGCAGGATGGTTGTGATTACTTTTGCTCCTATTGCACCATTCCGTTTGCTCGTGGCAGGAGTCGTAATGGCTCAATCGCCAGTTTAGTGGCGCAAGCGGAGGAGGTGGCTCGGCAGGGCGGTAAAGAGATTGTATTAACCGGTGTAAATATTGGCGATTTCGGGAAGACGACGGGAGAGTGCTTTCTTGACCTGATCCGGGCTTTGGATGAGGTGGAGGGCATCTCCCGTTATCGTATCTCGTCGATCGAGCCGAACTTGCTGACGGATGAGGCCATTGACTTCGTGGCGCATAGCCGTCGGTTCGCACCTCATTTTCATATCCCTTTGCAGAGTGGCAGCGACGCGGTGCTGAAGCTGATGCGTCGCCGATATGATACGGCACTCTTCCGCCACAAGATCGAGACCGTAAAGGCGGCCATGCCTCATGCCTTTATTGGCGTGGATGTGATCGTGGGCACAAGAGGCGAGACGGATGCCTATTTCGAGGAGGCTCGCCAGTTTATTGACAGCTTGGATGTGACGCAGTTGCATGTATTCAGCTACTCGGAGCGTCCCGGTACGCAAGCCTTGAAGATTGATTATGTGGTTGATCCGGCTACTAAACATGCCCGTAGCCAACAGTTACTCGACCTCTCGGATCGCAAGTGGCGTGCTTTCTATGAGGCACACGTTGGGCAGGAGGCGAAAGTGCTCTTCGAACACACCCGCAAGGGGGAGATGATGCAGGGTTTCACAGAGAACTATATCAAGGTGGAGCGTCCCTATGAGGAGTCGTGGGTGAATGAGACACGGGC
>CAMGEM010000108.1 GCA_946055095.1 uncultured Parabacteroides sp.
TTCTCTAATCTTCCTCTAATCTTTCTCTAATCCAGCTCTAATCTTTCTCTAATTCCCGATTAGAGGAAGATTAGAGTTACTACGGAGGAACTTTAGCGTTACATTAGAGGAAGAGTAGAGGAACGACGGAGGAGCTACAACGATTGAGATACGCTCGATATTTTGTTTTTTCTATGAATATCGTTACCTTTGCTCCCATGTTAAGGATAGTGGCACATATTGAGCGTTTGCTGTGGACGCAGGATTGCGTAATTCTGCCGGAATGGGGCGGCTTTGTGCGTCAGACCCAACCGGCGACATATAATAAGGTAACGCATTCTTTTTGCCCCGCACATAAGGAGCTAACGTTTAACGCCACTTTGCGCCATACAGACGGCTTGCTCACGGAGGCCTATCGCAAGGCATATAGCGTGGACTATCCGCAAGCGCAATTGCTTGTGGAGGAAGATTTGCAGGCCTTGCGTAACCAGTTACAGACCGAGCGTCAGGTGTCGTTGGGCCGATTGGGTACAATCTCCTTAGGTGATGAGGAACAACTGATCTTTACACCGGGAGATGAGTCATGGTTGAATGCGGACTCGTATGGTTTGAAAGCGTTCACCTGTGTGCCTTTGCCTTTATTGGAGGAGCAACAAGCTGTAGCTCAACCTGTGGCTGCACCGACCCAAAAACGATCGGTTTATTACATCCCGATTCATCGCCGTGCGTTACAAGGTTTGACGGGTGCGGCAGCGGCTGTGTTACTGTTCTTCTGCGTTTCTACACCTGTGACTGAAGTAAGCCGTACGGCTTATACCGCCAGCTTCTTACCGACAGAAATCACGACCACTTTGCGAGAGGCACCCTCTTCTACACCACCTGCTTCCCCGACAGCCGAGGAAAAGCCGGTCGATCAGGAGTCTTTGGTAGAGGAGACAACGGTAAAGCCAGAACCGGTACAGCCAAAGGCTCCTATGGTGGATAAGCCCGCTACTCCCCGTAAGATGTATCATTTAGTGATCGCCAGTTTTCCAACGGAGGATCAAGCCGATGAATTCATGGGAACCGTGGATCGGAAGCAGTATCGCCAGATGGGTAAAGTGACTCGTGGGGGAAAATGTCGAGTCTATGCGGCACGATTTGATAACCGTGCGGAGGCAGAGCGTCAGCTGGCTCAATTGCGGCAGACCGATCGTTACAAGGATGCATGGCTGTTCATTAGTAAGTAATGGACTTCACCTTAGACACCGACAACCTGGAGTTTCAGGATGCGCTGAATTTAATCACGCATACACATCAATCGGTATTCCTTACCGGTAAAGCCGGGACGGGTAAATCCACCTTCCTGAAATATATTTGTCAGCATACGAAGAAGAAGTATGTGGTGTTAGCTCCCACTGGCATTGCGGCGATTAATGCGGGCGGTGTCACTTTACATTCTTTTTTCAAACTCCCATTCCGACCGATGTTGCCTGATGACCCGGATCTAAGCACGCAACGTGGTCGCATCTACGATTTCTTTAAGTATCCCAAAGAGAAGCGAAAGATCTTGCAGGAGGTAGAGCTGATCATCATCGACGAGATCTCGATGGTGCGTGCCGACCTGATTGACTGCATTGACAAGATCCTGCGTGTCTTTTCCGGCAATGCCCGGATGCCTTTTGGCGGGAAACAACTGCTGTTTGTGGGGGATGTGTTTCAGTTAGAACCCGTGGTGAAGGTGGACGAGCGAGAGATCCTGGCCCGTTTTTATCCCAATCCCTTTTTCTTTTCGGCGCATGTGTTCCAAGCGATCAATTTAGTACCGATCGAGTTGCGCAAGGTGTATCGGCAGCGTGATTCACACTTTGTGCAGATCTTGGATCGGATTCGGGCGAATGAGGCATCAACCCAGGAGCTGCGTGCGCTCAACACCCGTTGCTTCCCGACTTTCGAGCCACAGAATGAGGACATGTTTGTGACGTTGGCCACACGACGTGACCAAGTGGATCATATCAATGAGAAAAAGTTAGCGGAGCTCCCAGGAGAGGAGTTTGTGTCGGTTGGTAAATTGGAGGGAGAATTTCCGGAGTCCTCTTTGCCGACCCAGTTGCGGCTCTCCATCAAGGAGCAAGCACAGGTGATCTTCATCGACAATGACCGCGATCGCCGTTGGGTGAACGGAACGATTGGTATGGTATCGGGCATAGATGCAGACGGGAAGGTATATGTATTATTGGAGAATGGTGTGGAACATTTGGTGGAGCCGACGACTTGGCGGAATTATAAATACGCCTACAACGAGGAGGAGAAGCGCATCGAGGAGGAAATTATCGGTACGTTCGAACAGTTACCGTTGCGGTTGGCTTGGGCAATCACGATCCATAAGAGCCAGGGATTGACCTTCAGCCGGGTGGTGGTAGATCTGACGGGCGGTGTTTTCGCAGGCGGACAAACCTATGTGGCCTTGAGCCGTTGCACCTCGTTGGAGGGTTTAGTGTTGCGAAGCCCGGTGAAGCAGCAAGATATTTTCGTGCGTAAGGAGATCGTCTCGTTTAGCCAAGCCTTCAACGACCCGCATTTGATCGAGCGGAGTTTGCGAGAGAGCGAGGCTGAGTTGCTGTATGGGCGAGCGGCGGTCAGCTTTCGGAAGGGGGCGATGAAAGAGGCGGTAGAGGCTTTTGTGGCAGCGGTAGCGAAACAGAATGAGTTAGCGAATCCGGCTGTTCAACGGCTACTGCGCTTGAAGTTGACGAAGTTGAATAGCCAACGTGAGCAGATCAAAGCGTTGCAAGGGGAGCTGTTGGCGATCCGAAAGGATTTGCAGGAATATGCCAAGGAGCATTACCTGATGGGGAATGAGTGTATCACGAAGGCACATGACCCACGGGCAGCGTTGCGTTGTTTTGACAAGGCTTTGAAACTGAATCCTACCTTTGTGGATGCGTGGGTACGTAAAGGGGTAACACTCTTGGATTTGGATGAGGACGAGGAGGCGTATCGCTGCTTGAACCACGCCGTGAAGCTGTCTCCTAAAGGGTTCAAGGCACGCTACAACCGGGGAAAATGTTTGTTGAAAATGGGAAATGAGGAAGAGGCATTGGCCGATTTTCTGACGGTGCTTCCCGATCATAAAGATCACCCCAACCTGCACGCCTACTTAGCGGAGACCTACAATCGGTTGGGGGATGCGTTATCTGCGGCACAGCATGAAAAGCTGGCTAAATACTATCGCCGACGGAAGAAAGGCTAAGCGTACTTCTCGGCCATCTGGCGCATAAACGCTAAACTACCTTTGGCCAACTCCTCTGCCGGATATTTGGAGGGACGCCACAAAGAGACAGCCTCCGCCATGCCTGGAATGGAATTCGAGAAGTTCTCCAAGACCAAGCGACCTTTGAAGTCGATCTCCTGAAGCCCTCTGAACAGGTCATCCCAACGGACATTTCCCTCGCCCAGCATGCCACGATCACTTTCGGTCATGTGAATGTGCTGCAAACGTGTGCCTGCTGCGATCACGGGTTGATAAAAGCTGGTCTCTTCGATACACATGTGGAACGTGTCCAGATGCAGGGAAAGATTGGGGGCTCCTACACGCTCGATGAAACGAAGCACCTCTTCCGCAGAGGTACACATATAGGTTTCGTAGCGATTGATGGGCTCAATGCCCAATCTCACTTCCGCTCGTGCGGCATAGGCAGCCGCTTCTGACCATACTTCACAAAGCGTGTCCTCCTCCGCCGCAGTACGCTGTTTGCCGCTGAACACACCGATACCGGCATGCAAAACGCCGCCAATGTAGTGTGTCTCTAAGGCTTCCGCCTTGTCAACAGCCGCTTTCAACAGGCGAACAGCCTCTTTCGGATGTGTCGGGATATGCGCCTCAGGAGGCAGGTTGAGCGCACAGGTGGCCTGTAGGTTGTGCGCCTTCAGCTGCTTTTTTACGGTTGGCGCGTCAAATTCCATACTGGGCGGGAGCAGGATCTCCAAAAGGTCGAATCCCGCTGCTGCGGTTTGTTGGATGGCATACAATCCACTCTCCGGAGTCCACATAGGTGGAATCCAAGAGAGAATGGAACAGCCGAATATGGGGTTCATGTCTTATCTTTTTTAATTGTGAATAAACTGTTATTTCTCTTTGTAGTCCGCATAGATCGACTGGTCATACACCCGGTTTTCCTCCTTGCTGTGGAAAGGATAATAGACCTGTGCGAAGAAGGGATTGCCTTTGGCGATCGCATCGTAGTTCCACGGCATAGGCAAACACTCCGGACACCAATGCCCTCCTTGCAAGATCAATGCGGGAGAGGCCTGGAAGCGATGGCCAAACTGGCACTCCCACTCCAAGGGGGTGGCCATATCACCCTCCTTCATGGTCGAGGAGAGGCATTTGCCTCCACGGAAAGCGGCAGCCTGCCGCATATCCTCGATGGTGAGTGCGGAGAGCGGTTTACTTTCGTCATAGCCGTGATCCAGCAGCGTAGGTTTCTCCGAAGGACGCACTTTCAGGAGGTCATTCCATTCGGGGATGGATTGCCAAGCCTCGAAGGAGCCAAAATAGGCGGAGATACGAGCCTCGTTCCGTTTCTTGATCCAATCGCGGGTGCCTAAGCCAGGAGTCTGGGCGATTTTCCCCATGCCCCATTTGATGAGCGAAGGCGGCACAATCTTGGCCAAATGGAAATACCAAGGTACCTGCTGAGCCATCCACGCGAAGTATTCCTCGCAAGGGGTATTGCTGCGGAAATGCAAGTAGTTCTCCAACACATCGCTATCGGTGTACCACTGTCCATGGAAATTGCGGATCGCAAACCAGTTGGGCTCAAAGATCTTCTCTACGGGTGGGCAGCCGATGGCTTTCAGCAGCTTCTCCTCAAACTCATAGTTGGTCAGTCTGTAGGAGGGACCGCTACTGATGTTGTAGAAACGATTCCAAAACTCGTCGGGCACCCAGTCCTCGCATACGTTGGCCAACAGACGGCCGGAATCTTGTGCGGTGGCCCACTCCAGTACGCCATCCAACGGCACATGGAAGGTGATGGGATCGGAACCTTTCATCAATAATTCCGGATAAAGGATGCCGGTCTGACGGAGGCAAGCCCAATGCTTGATGCCAGACTCCACGAAGATACGCTCAGCGATGGTCTTCGAGATGGCATAATGATCATAGATGCTGATATTGATCGGATCGCCCGTACGTCCCCAATGAACCGGGGCATTGCGATGGCCTAACTGTGCTACGGAACCAATGTAAACCACCTTGATCTGGTCTGCATGGGGTTGCGCCAACACCGCTTTAGCGATATGCTGGGCTGCTGTCGTATTGACTTTCAAAGTTTTCTTCGGGAAGTAGTCGGCAGCTGGCGAGACCATTCCGCCCACATGCAGCACATAGTCCGCTCCGCTTACGCCTCTCAACACATCGTCGTAGTTCATCAAATCACCCCAAACGATACGAATGCCCTCCATGTGCTCAAACTCCGCCAACTTCTTTTTGTTGACTTGGCTGGGTCTGGCCAATAACGTGACTTGAAAGCGATCCAGCCGTTGCGCTAATTCCAAGAGACCCGCATGGCCCATCGTGCCGGTGGCACCTGTCAAAAAGATCCTCTTTTTGTTTTTCATGCTATAATAATATATGTATAGAAAACGTCTATTGCCTATTGCGGGAGCGAAGGTACAAAAAAACTCTCAACCTCCTTGAGGGGATTGAGAGTTTTTGTAGTGGATACGAGAATCGAACTCGTATTGCATGCGTGAGAGGCATGTGTCCTAACCATTAGACGAATCCACCAGTTAGCTGTCATCAACCTTGGTTTTTGTAGTGGATACGAGAATCGAACTCGTATTGCATGCGTGAGAGGCATGTGTCCTAACCATTAGACGAATCCACCAGTTAGCTGTCAACCTTGATTGATTTTGACGTTGCAAAGGTAAGGCTTTTTTTTGAATCTGCAAGAGTTGGGAGCAAAAAAATGCTCCAGATCGTGCTTTTTTGCGACTTTAGGTTGCTTTTTCGTCTGCTTTTCATTGCTGCCTCTGTTTATTTATCTAACTTTGCCACCTGTATATGAGTAGTATGATAAGGTACTAATACCATTTAATAAATAACTAATATTATGGCAGAACAAAAAGAAAAACTTTTCTCTGAATTCGCTCCGGTCTCTACGGAGGATTGGGTAGCGAAGATTACGGCCGACTTGAAAGGAGTCCCGTTTGAGAAAAAGCTTGTTTGGAAGACAGGCGAAGGATTTAATGTGAATCCTTTCTATCGTTTGGAGGACATTGAGGGTCTGAAAACGACTGAGTCACTCCCCGGTGAGTTCCCCTATGTGCGTGGAACGAAGAAGGACAACGATTGGAAGGTGCGCCAGAACATCGAGGTTTGTTGCTTCAAGGCGGCGAATGAGAAAGCGTTAGACATCCTGAACAAGGGCGTGACCGCTCTGGGCTTCGTGATCAAAGGCGATGACGTGAACAAGGAGAATATCGCCACATTGCTGGAGGGTATCTGCCCGCAAGCAGTAGAGCTCAACTTCAACACGTGCTTGTGCAAGGCGGAGGCGTTGATCGGCATTTTGGCTGAGGTATTCCAGAGCAAGGGTGCGGACTTGGAGAAGTGCTATGGCTCTGTCAACTACGATCCGTTCAAGAAACCGTTGATCAAGGGTAAGGAGAATCAGAACTGGGTAGAGAGCGCTGCGGCTGTGCTCAAGGCTGGCGCGGCTTTGCCTAAGTATCGTGTGTTAGCGGTTAATGCGTTCAATTTGAACAATGCGGGTGCGTTCATCACACAGGAGTTGGGTTATGCCTTAGCTTGGGGTAACGAGTTGCTCGCCAAGCTGACAGAGGCTGGCTTCACGGTAGATGAGGTAGCGAAGAACATCAAGTTCAACTTCGGTATCAGCTCTAACTACTTCATGGAGATCGCGAAGTTCCGTGCCGCACGTTGGTTGTGGGCAGAGATCGTGAAGGCTTATGCGCCGGCTTGCGATTGCGCTTGCAAGATGCATGTACATGCGCAGACATCTGAATGGAACATGACGATTTTCGACGCTCACGTGAATCTGTTGCGTTCACAGACAGAGGCTATGTCTGCCGCTATCGCTGGTGTAGATTCAATCACGGTTCGTCCGTTCGACAAGACTTATCAGACCCCGGATGACTTCTCTGAGCGTATCGCTCGCAACCAGCAGTTGCTGTTGAAGGAGGAGTCTCACTTTGATAAGGTTGTTGATCCTTCCGCAGGTTCTTATTATGTAGAGGTATTGACCAACTCCTTGGCTGATGTCGCTTGGAAGTTGTTCCTCGATGTAGAGGAGAAGGGCGGCTTCGCAGCGTTGGCTAACGCAGGTGAGATCCAGAAGGCTGTCAATGCGTCTAACGAGGCTCGTCATAAGAACGTCGCTACTCGTCGTGAGATCTTGTTAGGTTCTAACCAATATCCGAACTTCACAGAGGTAGCTGCCGAGAAGATCAAGGAGACGGCATCTGGCTGCTGCGGTGGTGGTCACTGTGGTGAGGCTACGATCACGGCGCTCGACTTCTCTCGTGGTGCTTCTGAGTTTGAGGCATTGCGCTTGGCAACCGAGAAGAGCGGCAAGACTCCGAAGGTATTCATGTTGACCATTGGTAATTTGGCTATGCGTTTGGCTCGTTCTCAGTTCTCTGCAAACTTCTTCGCATGCGCAGGTTATAAGATCATCGACAACTTAGGCTTCGAGACGGTTGAGGCTGGTGTTGAGGCAGCGGTGAAGGCTGGTGCTGAGGTGGTTGTATTGTGCTCAAGCGATGATGAGTATGCAACATTCGCACCGGAGGCATTCAAGGCTTTGGCAGGACGTGCAGAGTTTGTAGTAGCGGGTGCTCCGGCTTGCATGGAGGATTTGAAGGCTGCTGGCATCGAGCAATTCATTAACGTGAAGAGCAATGTGCTGGAGACTTTGAAGGCATTCAACGCTAAATTAGGAATCAACTAAGAATTATGACGTTTCATAATTCATAATTTTTCTGAGATCATGAGACCAAATTTTAAAGATATAGATATCAAAAGTGCCGGATTCGCCGCTCAAAACGCTGCGGAATGGGCAAAGGCCAATGGTATTGAGGCTAACTGGAAGACACCTGAGCATATCGAGGTGAAACCCGTATATACCAAAGAAGATTTGGAGGGCATGGAGCACTTGAACTATGTGTCTGGTTTGCCTCCCTATTTGCGTGGCCCGTATAGCGCCATGTATCCGATGCGTCCTTGGACCATCCGTCAGTACGCTGGTTTCTCAACCGCTGAGGAGTCTAACGCATTCTATCGTCGTAACTTGGCTTCTGGCCAGAAGGGTCTGTCTGTAGCGTTCGACCTGCCGACTCACCGTGGTTACGATGCGGACAACGAGCGTGTGGTAGGTGACGTGGGTAAAGCCGGTGTATCTATCTGCTCGTTGGAGAACATGAAGGTGTTGTTCGATGGTATTCCTTTGAACAAGATGTCTG
>CAMGEM010000109.1 GCA_946055095.1 uncultured Parabacteroides sp.
GAAGTGGAGGCGATGGTATATTCGCACACCTGCTGCTCGGTGAGCATATAGGTCAACAGATCCGGTATGAACAAAATGCGTGAGGCGATCTCTTGGGGTACATACACATCTTCATAGGTGCGGAAAAGCTGGAACAGGCTGTTGAACGGCAATACCTGTATGCCTGTGCGGGCATAGACCTCCCGTTTGGGAAGCTGTGCGAAGAAATCCTCCGGTGCGCCTTCCGTGTAGGGATCTCGGTAGGCCCGGGGCATACCCAGCAGCGTCCCGTCGTTCGCTACATAGCCAAAGTCAACGCCCCAAGTGTCTATACCGATGGAACAGACGGGGATCTGCTCAGCCGCACATTTGGAGAGTCCCTCCAAAAGCGCACTGTATAGGTTGAAGACATTCCAATAGTAACGTCCATGCAGGGCGACCATCGGAGTAGGGAAACGATGGATCTCACGCATCGTGAACGATCCCTCTTGTAGGCTACCCAATACGGCCCGGCCGCTGGTAGCTCCAATATCAAACGCTAAAAAATGAAAGGCTTTCATGATATTCGCAAAACTTATTCGTATTGATGGGGGCAAAAGTATGACCATTCTTGTTATCTTTGCTTCACAAAATGATTTTAAACCTTTGATTTCTGACATGAATTGCATAAAAGAGGATGTTCAATGCTATCTGACGATCAGCCCGACCGATGAGGACTGGGGCATCGTGGTGACTACCGTGGGACATCAAGCCATTCAAGCCGGCAGTGCTTATCCTCCTTCTCGGCATCCCGATAGTTATACGTTCCATCCGCAAGAGGGGCGGGTGCTCAACGAGTATCAGTTGGTCTATATCACACGTGGACAGGGCTATTTCTCCTCTCAATCCTGTAAGCGTAGGGCCATCAGCGCCGGGACGATCATCTTGCTTTTCCCTGGAGAGTGGCATAGCTATTACCCCGACGTACAGACCGGTTGGGAGGAGCATTGGGTAGGTTTCAGGGGACCTCACATAGATAGGCGTGTGGAGAAGCGCTTCTTTTGTAAAGAGGAGCCGATTCATCGTATCGGGGTCAGCTCGACGATCCTCAATCTCTATGAGGATATCCTGCGGTTCGCCCGCGAGGAGCGGAGTGGTTATCAGCAGATGATCTCCAGCATCGTGTTGCACATCTTGGGCGACATCTATTATAAGGAAAAGAACAATGCCTTTTCCGATACCTACGTGGTGGAGAAGATCAACCAGGCACGGCTTTTGATGAAAGAGCATGTGGAGAATCCGTTGCGTCCGGAGGATGTCGCGATGCGTTTAGGGTTAAGCTACTCTTGGTTTCGTCGGATGTTCAAGGAATATACCGGCTCTTCGCCTGCCCAATACCAGGCGCAGCAACGCTTGTTGCGTGCCAAGGAGTTGTTGACTACCTCACGGCTCTCGATTTCTGAGATCGCCTATGCGCTTCAGTTCGACAATTCCGGCCAGTTCTCTACCTTTTTCCGCCGGAGGGAGAATGTGACACCCTCTGAGTTTCGGGAGCGTAGTCATTAAGTGCGAGGCCCAGAAAAACAACAGGAGGAAAAAGCCACGCTGCTTGCGTGTCGCTTTTCCCTCCTGTTTGTTTCTTGTATCGTTGTGGACGAAAGAATTATTTCTTCTTACGGTTACCGTAGCGGCTCATGAACTTATCTACACGACCAGCTGTATCCACCAACTTAGACTTACCAGTGTAGAACGGGTGAGAAGTGTTAGAGATCTCGACCTTTACCAACGGATAAGTAACGCCATCGATCTCGATCGTCTCTTTTGCGTTAATCGTTGAACGAGTGATGAATGTATCATCGTTTGACATGTCCTTGAATACCACAGGACGATAGTTCTCAGGATGAATTCCTTTTTTCATTGCTTTATTTCTGTTTTTAATTTATACTACTTTATAATTGGTAACCGGTATTTTCGAGCGGCAAAGGTATAGCTTTACTACCAATAAACAAAGCAAAATGCCCTCTTTTTTTCGTCGAATCAGAATTTGATATAAATTATGGGCCTAAAACGGCATTGTGTAATGAAACTTATGTATATTTGCGCAAGTTTTAAATTACTAACGTAATAACGTATTAAACATTATGGTAAGTTACAAACAATTAGGTTTGGTGAACACGAAAGAGATGTTCGCTAAGGCAATCAAGGGCGGTTATGCTATCCCTGCGTTCAACTTCAACAACATGGAGCAGTTGCAAGCGATTATCAAGGCTTCTGCAGAGACGAAGTCTCCGGTGATCTTGCAGGTGTCTAAGGGTGCGCGTAACTACGCTAACCAGACATTGCTTCGTTATATGGCTGAGGGTGCTGTTGAGTATGCGAAAGAGTTGGGCTGCGAGCATCCGCAGATCGTTTTGCACTTGGATCACGGTGATAGCTTCGAGTTGTGTAAGTCTTGCGTAGATATGGGCTTCTCTTCTGTAATGATCGATGGTTCTCATTTGCCTTATGAGGAGAACGTCGCTTTGACAAAGAAGGTTGTTGAGTACGCACACCAGTATGACGTTACTGTTGAGGGTGAGCTGGGTGTATTGGCAGGTGTTGAGGATGAGGTTTCCGCAGACCACCACACTTACACCGATCCTGAGGAGGTAATCGATTTCGCTACTCGTACAGGTTGCGATTCTTTGGCTATCTCTATCGGTACTTCTCACGGTGCTTACAAGTTCACTCCGGAGCAGTGCACAATTGATCCTGAGACAGGTCGCATGGTTCCTCCTCCTTTGGCATTCGACGTATTGAAGGCTGTTGAGGAGAAGTTGCCGGGCTTCCCCATCGTGCTCCACGGTTCTTCTTCTGTTCCCCAGGATGAGGTTGAGACCATCAACAAGTACGGTGGCGCATTGAAGGCTGCTATCGGTATCCCCGAGGAGTGGTTGCGTGAGGCTGCTAAGTCGGCTGTTTGCAAGATCAACATCGACTCTGACTCTCGTTTGGCTATGACAGCTGCTATCCGTAAGGTCTTCGCTGAGAAGCCGGCTGAGTTCGACCCGCGTAAGTATCTGGGTCCGGCTCGTGACAACATGGAGAAGCTGTACAAGCACAAGATCATCAACGTACTTGGTTCTAACGACAAGTTGTAATCAACGCGTTTGGTTGACAATACATAGAAAAGGAGAGAGTGTCGGGTGCGCTATTCGACACTCTCTTTTTTTGTCAGGAAGACATATAAAAAATTGTAGGGAAATAATCAACAAGAGAATATGAGAAAACTAATGAATGTAGCCCTGGCCTTTATGGGGCTCTGGCTTTGTGCCGCATCGGCGCAAGCGCAATCCTTAAAAGATATTTTGAACTCCGAGACGGTGAAGAAAGTGGTCTCTTCGGTGACTGGTGGACAGTCGGTGACGGCGACCAGTTTGCAGGGGACATGGACCTATGTGGATCCGGCCGTTCAGTTGGGTAGCGACAATGCCTTGAAGCAGATCGCAGGGGCGGCCGCTACGACAGAGTTAGAGAAGAAATTGAAGGAGCAATGCGAGAAGGTAGGCATTGTGGAGGGTGTATTCAACTATACCTTCAATGCGGATAGCACCTTTACGAGTGCGTTGAAAAAGGGTTCCTTGAAAGGGACGTACAGTGTGAACGAGGCGGACAAGAGCATCGCCTTTACTTATACGGCCGGCACGTCCAACCGTGCGATTTATACCTTGACCGCCACTACCGTCTTGGCAGGCGACAACCTCACGCTGCTTTTCAATGCCGATAAGTTGCTCTCGTTCCTGACGAAGGTCGCTTCATTGAGTAGCAATAGCACGTTGCAATCGCTAAGCCAATTGGCGAATCAGTATGACGGCTTGATGTTAGGTTTCGATTTGAAGAAATAGGTCTGTGCCTTCGGGGCTGGCCTTATAACGTGAAAGGAGATATCGTCTCACGACGTATCTCCTTCCTTTTTTTACTGAATGACATCTAAAAAGTTGTGATAGATGTGTAAACGATTTAGCTATTCAATCACTAATTGTTTAGTGCAAAGGTGCATCAAAATCGTCTCTCACCGCTATCAGATATGTCTATTCTTTTTATAGAAATCGCTAAAGTTACCCATTTTTTTGTGATTTCCGGTATTGGGTGGGGGTCATACCGGTGTACTGCTTGAAGGCGGAGCTGAAATAGGAGGCGGTGTTGTAGCCCACCTTCTCCGAGATTTCCGTAAAGGTGAGGTTGCTCTCCTTGATGTATTGGATCGCCTTCTCCATACGTATCTTGGTGATGTATTCGTTGCACCCCATGCCGGTGATCGCCTTCATCTTGTTGAAGAGCGACGCACGACTCATGCCCATCTCTCCCTCTAAAAGCGAGATGTCTAAGGCGGTATTGCTAATATGCTGCTCGATCAGTCGGTTCAGCTTCGTGAGGAATGACTCGTCGGCATAGCTGATGGTGACCTCCTCTGGAAGGGGCACGGCACCCTGCGACGCATATTTATCCTGTATGCGCTGACGGGACTGCAGCTGGTTCATGACCACCTGCTTCAAGGTCTCCAGATCGAACGGCTTGGGCAGGTAGGCATCGGCTCCCGTCTTGTAGCCGATCAAGATGCTCTGCTCGTCGGTCTTGGCGGTAAGCAGGATGACCGGAATATGACTGATCGTTAAATCGCCTTTGATCTTGCTGCATAGCTCATAGCCATCCATCCTCGGCATCATCACGTCGCTGATCACGGCATCCGGGCGGTTTTTGCCGAGCACCTTCAAGGCCTCTACGCCATCTTTGGCGATGAGTACCTCTTGGAAGCTTTCCCGAAGCGCCTCTTGCAGGAATTGGGTGATCGTCTCTTGATCGTCCACCACCAAGAGGGTATAGGGCAGGAGCGATGCGGGCCGACCTGCGGCTGTTCCCATCTGCTCTTCAGCGGTAACCGCTTCAGTCTCGGCAAGAGCGGGCTGTGCGACGGGTCGTGATAGGATCGACACAGCCTCTTCTTCCTTAACGGCCGCTTGCCGTAACGGCAAGGTAAAGAAGAAGGTGGCGCCCTTTGTCTCGTTGTTATACGCACCGATGGTTCCGCCATGCTGGTCTAACAGCACTTTGGAATAAGCCAGGCCCAGTCCGGTACCATTCTTCTCTTTCGCCCCTTGGTAGAAACGGGTGAAGAGCTCCTCTTGGTTGACCGCTGCCAAGCCGATTCCTTCATCTGAAATGCGGACGCAGGCCTGTTTATGCTCCGTGTCCAGTTCCGTCTTGACGGTGATGGTCGTGTGCTCAGGGCTATGCTTCAATGCGTTGATGAGAAGGTTGTTGAGCACGATGTCGCATTTCTGGATGTCGAAATCCACCTGCTTGATGCGTGCGTCAGCCTCTAACACCACTTGGATGCCTCGCTCTTTTCCCTCGATCACGAAATCCTTCATGTTGTCTTCCACCCATTTGTTGAACGGGTGGGGTAAGAACTGGAGCTGCACGCTCTTTCGTTCCATCTTTTCCAGATCGAGCACCATATTAATAATGTCTCTCATGCGGGCAGACTGCCGACAGGCCGTGAGTAGCATACGGTAGTTCCAAGCGTCGGGTTTTGTCCGTTGCAACATACGGTTCAAGGGGGCATAAATCAGGGTCAATGGCGTGCGCAACTCATGACTCACATTCACCAAGAAATCAATCTTCTCCTCGTTGATGCGCCGTCTGTTTTGGGCCAGCTCCTGTTGCATCCGTTGCTGCTTCCGGAATAAGATGAAGGCTGTGATACCTCCTACGATCAAGAGGACCAAGAGGGCAATGACCGTGAAGAACCAACCGCTTTTATACCAAGGAGCACTTACCTCAAACTTCACCAATTCTTGGAAAGGTGACCAGGAACCGTCGTTCAAGGTGCAAGAGACTTGCACCGTGTAGCTGCCGGCGCTCAGTCTATAGAGACGTAGCTCCGCACCAGACCTTTCAATGGGTACTTCCGTATATTCCGGGATCAGGTAACGGTATTCCCGGATGCGGAAGCGGCTTTTCTCGGTTGTCATGACACGCAGGAAGAAATTGCTTTCGTAGGGAAGCTCCAATGTTTTCTTGGCATGGTAGAAGGGATTGCCTACTATTTGCCCGTCGAGCGTACACTCTGCCACATCAAAGGTGGGTATATCATGTGCTGGTACGGCGTGCGTATAAGAAATTTGTGTCAAGCCTTTCACGCCGCCCATATAGAGGTGGCCACCGCTGATCAGAGAGGATGTACGGATGTATTCGTTGGGCAATGCCCCGTCTTGCTGGTTATAGGCGATAAACTTTTCGGTGGCAGGATCATACGAGAACAACCCGTAGTAGGTGCCGATCCAAATGCGTCCCAAAGAATCTGCTTGCAGCAGCATGACATCCGTGAAGCGGTCATTGAGTATAGGCGTGGCTTCCCTTGTGGTCGGATCAAACTTCTTTAATCCGAAATTGGTGCCTAACCAGAAGCAGCCATCCGGTGTCATTGTGGCGGTATTGATGCCCTCGTTCGTGGTTGTGTCTTGAAAGAGTGCGCTCAGCATTCTGGAGGCATGGTCGAAACGGAGCAGATGTGTGCGATCCGCTAAATAGCTGACATCACCCACTGTCCCCACAATTTTCAAGGTACCACTGGAAAGCAGCCCTTTCTTTTCTTCAATCGCGCGATCGAAGTGACCCGTTTTCAGATGATGGATGAAGAGGGAATCTCCGATCGTCAAGATGGTTTCTTCGCTGTTTTTCCATACATAGACACCATTGCCGGATCGGAAGACATTCCTGTTGATTGCCTCGTTCATCAAAGTGAGCGGCGTCAGTTTACCAGTAGCGGTGTCGAAGATACGAAGCCCTTCGTCGTAAATGGACAGGAGCAATTTGCCGGGGGCATAGTTTGTTATGGAGAAAATCTGCTTCCCTTGTGTGGAGGGAATGGCCTTGAAGGTGTTGTCGGCCGGGTTGAACAGGTTCAGTCCCGACTCAGTGGTGCCTACCCAAATGTTGTTGCCCTCGGCGTAGAGGCTCATGATAGAGCCTCCGATAGGCCCTTTGCCAAAACCAGCGCCCTGTTGGGTATAGCTACGTATAAACACCTTGTCGAGTGCTACCAAGCCGTGATCGACGATGCCCATCATCACATTACCATATTTATCGCAATAGAGCTCGTTCACCAAATTTCCGGGAATGGTGAACTGTCCCTCACCGGGTTTATGCTTGAATTGCCAAACCTGTTGGCTCTCCGGCTTCAGGATCAGTAGGCCCTCACTGCGTGTGCCGATAAGGATATATTCCCCTTTGGCGGCCAGCGATTGGATGTGGTTGGTGGGTAGCAGTCCATTCTCCTTGGTATAAGCGGCAATGCGCTCTCCGCTTGGGGTATAGCAGAAAAGGCCATCGGCTAAGGTGGCAATCCATACCCTCTGCTGGCTGTCCATCAATATATCGGTGGTTCGCTGTCCACAGTTGAAGGTCTCGCTCTCACCTACAGGGATGCTATCTCCCGCTTGGCTGAGGGGAATACGCCAAATCCGGTGCGAACGGCATTGCAGGAGCAACGTCGTGTCGCCCAGCAATTGCATCTTCTCTACCCAGTAAGACCCAGGCATCTTCGCAATCGTCTTCATGCTGTTGTCTCGCTTGTTGTAGTATAGTATGCCTAATCCGGTGCTAAAGAGAATGCCCTCTCGCCAGGCGATTCCCGAATAGCCTCTCAGCTTGTTGCCCGCTTCGTCGGTGAGGGGATGAAACGTGTCTGTTTGGTAATCAAAACGGGTGATGCCAGCCACGGTGAATAGCCAAAGGTCTTTATCCACATCTTCCGCCAACGAATAGACATCATTGCCGGGCAGTGAAAGCGTGTCTGCGTCATCGTGCAAGTATTTCTTCAAAATATTCCCATCGTAACGTCCTAAGCCGGAGCGAGTAGCGATCCAAAGGCAACCGCGACTGCCCTCCATGATGTAGTTCAGGCGTGACGGGAACTCAGCATCAGCATCTTGCGTCACTGTGCTGAACGAATAGTGTTGAGCCGAAACGGATTGGCTGAGTAGGAAAATCCCTACCAGCAATCTTAGGAGTAAGCGTATAGCTCCCCCTACAGGCATGATGTCATACATACATGGGCGCATGCTGTCTGTTACATTTTTATTTAGAAACGTTCTGTTCGCAATCGTTTATCAATCTATCACGGGGACAAAGGTAGGTATTATTTGTCAATTACTGAACAATTGAGGTAATAATTGGTAAAAACTTTGTAGTTAGCGCAAAAAATTTCCTTAGTTGGAAAAATATTTTTTCCTAACTGGCGAAAAAGTCTCCTCTTGTTTTGTTATTGTTCGTTGCTGGAAGGATTGTGGTTCGTAGCCGAGAGAATTGGAGTTCGTAGCCGAGAGGATTGGAGTTCGTTGGGCAACGGATTGTGGTTTG
>CAMGEM010000110.1 GCA_946055095.1 uncultured Parabacteroides sp.
TGTTGATACCGTCGCCAATTGGAGAAATATTTTCCGCCAGTTGGGGAAATATTTTTTCCTAACTGGGGAGAAAAATCTGGGTAATTACACGAAAGCACTTTCAACATCCTGCGAAAGTACTTTCATCGGCTTACGAAAGTATATTCAGTGGCTGATGAAAGTGCTTTCGAAAATCCGTTGCCCCTGCCTCCATGAAATCACTACATATAGTGATTGTCCACCTCCGCTTTTCCTAATTACTTTGCACCCGAAAAAAAATGAATAGATAGTATATGAAGAGACGATACGTATTTCCCCTGCTGCTTGGCGCATGTACGCTCCAAACGACTTTCGCAGACAACAACCATACTTTCGAGAATGATACGCTGAAAAGCTATATGATGGATGAGATCATCATCACCTCCTCTGCCAAAGAGACCAATGCCCTGCACAGCCTGCCGGGAGCTGTCTCTATGCTGACTCCCCAACAGATTGCCAGTCGCCAAATTGACGCACTCAAGGACATCAGTTCTTTCGTGCCTAACCTCTATATGCCTGACTACGGGGCGAAGCTGACCTCCGCCATCTACATTCGTGGTATTGGCGCACGCAGCAGCGGTCAATCGGTCGGGCTCTATGTGGATAACGCACCCTATTTAGATAAGAGTACCTTTGATTTTGAGCTGACCGACATTCAGCGTATCGAGGTGCTACGCGGTCCGCAGGGTACGCTGTATGGCCGCAACGCCATGGGCGGTATCATTAATATATATACCCTCTCCCCTTTCGACTTCCAAGGGAAGAAGCTTTCTCTCTCCGCAGGCAACTACGGACAATATAAGGTCAAGGCCTCCCATTATGCGCAACTAAGCCAAAAGATCGGCTTTACGGCGGCCGCCTATTATGAGCATAACGATGGTTTCTTCACCAATACCCATAACGGGCAGCAGATAGACAAGGAGGACAATGTAGGCGGACGTTTCAAGATTGAGGGCCGATTCAATCCGCATTTCCAAGCGGCCTACACTTTCAGTGGCGATTATGTCAATCAGGGCGGTTTCCCTTACGGACTCTTTACCGGCACAAACCATATAGACTATAGACAGGTCAACCCAGTCAACATCAATGACCCCAGCGCCTATCGCCGCACGGTGCTCAGTCAGAATCTCTCGCTGACCTATCGCAATGAGAAGGTGCTTTTTACCAGTACCACTGGCTATCAATACCTGAACGATGACATGAAGATGGATCAAGATTTCTCGCCAAAGGCGATCTTCACGTTGAACCAAAAGCAAAAACAACATGCCGTCAGCCAGGAGTTCGCCCTGCGCAACCAAACACAAAGCAATTACCAATGGACTTTCGGCCTTTACGGCTTCTATAATGATTTACACACAGATGGACCTGTGACCTTTAAGGAAGACGGCATCCAAGAGGTGCTTCAACCGGTATTCGACCAATTGAAGGCACACAATCCCAAAATGCCCTATCTGAAGATCCTGGATGAGCAACTGTATATCCCTGGCTCGTTTGATACGCCCACCTATGGATTGGCTCTCTATCACCAATCCACCTACAATAATCTGTTGATCAAGGGACTCTCACTGACCGCAGGCATCCGTCTCGACTATGAGAAGCAACAAATGACCTACGAGTCAGAAGCTAAGATGAACATGGGCTTTGGCTTCAAGGCAGAAGGTCCCTTCATTGAGATTGACAAGCTCCTTCCCATCCCTACCTCCGTGGTGGATGCCACCGTGAAGCAGGATTTTTGGCAGGTGCTCCCGAAAGTCTCCTTGAAATATGAATGTCATCCCAGCACATTCACCTACCTATCCGTGGCCAAGGGCTATAAGACTGGAGGTTATAACGTACAGATGTCGGCCGATGTCATGCAGGAGCAGATGCGCTATGACATGATGAAGACGTTTCAAGCATTGATCCCCACCATGCCCGTGACAGAGCCCTCCAGCATCGACGAGGTGGCTGCCTACAAACCAGAGAAAAGCTGGAACTACGAGATCGGCATCCGCAGCGAATTGCAAGAGGGTGTGCTCACCGCCGAGCTGACGGGTTTCTATATGGATATCCAGGACCTGCAACTGACCAAGTTCGTGAATAGCGGCAACGGCCGCATCCTGACCAACGCGGGAAAGGCCAAGAGCTACGGTATCGAGGCCTCTTTACGCTGGCGGATCGCCAATGGATGGACAGCGGACGCGAACTACGGATTCACCCGGGCCACCTTCCGTGATTATGACAATGGCGAGCAGGACTTTGCCGGTAATGCCATTCCCTACACCCCTCGCCACACGTTGAATATCGGCCTGTATTACACCCGATTGCTGCAAGGCTGCTGGATCGACCAGATCACGGCCTCCGCCCAGTACGGTGGAGCAGGTAAGATCTTTTGGACCGAGGCTAATGACATTTACCAACGCTTTTACGGCACGCTCAATGCCAAGATCGGTGCCCGTAAAGGCATCGTGAGCGTCAACTTGTGGAGCCGCAACCTCACCAATACCCACTATGCCTCCTTCTATTTTGAGTCCTTCCACAAACCTTACATCCAATTGGGTAAACCCCTCCAGATCGGAGCGGAAGTCAGTGTAGCGTTTTGAGGTAAGCCTTTTTTGGCTTACCTTCGCGACTGGATATACCGGAGGTGGATCTCGTCCAAGCAGAGCCACCTCCTTTAACCTCTAATAGCAATAAGTAAGCATGGCACGTAGAAAAATAACAAATAGTCAAGCCGTATGTATCACGCTCCTGTGGGGATTTCTTTGTTATATACTCCTGTCCAACAGTGAAAAAATAACGACAGATGTAATCTTTACGCTGGTAGCCTCCGCTATCATTGTGTTTGTCCCGCTCTACAAGAATTTCAGGCATCGCAGCGAATAACATTTCGTAAGTTTAAACGTCAAAAACAAACTAATTGGTATTTTTCTTGCATTTTTTCTTACAAATGTTTGCTACTACCAAAATTTAACTTACCTTTGCCCCGTCATAAAAGGAAGAAGGTCCGAGTGACAATTTGGTATAACAATAGGTATAACATTTAAATAAGAGAAAAATCAATTATGAAGGCAAGTGAAGTTTTAGACAATCTGAAAAGAAGATTCCCCAATGAACCGGAGTATCATCAAGCAGTATCAGAGGTGTTAGCCACCATCGAGGAGGCTTACAACGAGCACCCTGAGTTTGAGAAGAGCAATTTGATCGAGCGTCTGTGTATTCCCGATCGTATTTTCTCTTTCCGTGTGACTTGGATGGATGATAAGGGACAGATCCAGACGAACATGGGTTATCGCATCCAGCACAACAACGCGATTGGCCCGTACAAAGGTGGTGTCCGTTTCCACGCTTCAGTGAACCTTTCCATCTTGAAGTTCTTGGCATTCGAGCAGACGTTTAAAAACTCACTCACTACCCTGCCGATGGGTGGTGGCAAGGGCGGATCAGACTTTAGCCCGAGAGGTAAATCCAATGCGGAGATCATGCGTTTCTGTCAGGCGTTCGTATTGGAGTTGTGGCGCCACATTGGCCCAGACACGGACGTTCCCGCCGGCGATATTGGTGTAGGTGGCCGTGAGGTGGCTTATATGTATGGTATGTATAAGAAGTTGGCCCGCGAGAATACAGGTACATTCACAGGTAAGGGATTGGAGTTCGGTGGTTCTTTGGTTCGTCCGGAGGCAACGGGTTATGGTAACGTTTACTTCCTGTTGCAGATGTTGAAGACTCGTGGCATTGAGCTGGCAGGTAAGACGGTCTGCGTCTCTGGTTCAGGTAACGTAGCACAATATACGGTTGAGAAGCTGATCTCACTCGGTGCGAAGGTTGTCACCATGTCTGACTCAGATGGTTACATCTACGATCCGGATGGCATCGACCGTGCGAAGTTAGACTACATCATGGAGTTGAAGAACCTTTACAGAGGTCGTATCCGTGAGTACGCAGAGCAATACGGTTGCAAGTACGTACAGGGCGCACGTCCTTGGGGTGAGAAGTGCGACATCGCTATGCCGAGTGCTACGCAGAATGAGATCAACGGCGAGGATGCCCAGAAGTTGTTAGCTAATGGCTGTTTCGCTGTATCTGAGGGAGCTAACATGCCCTCTACACCAGAGGCGATCGAGGCCTTCTTGAAGGCGAAGATCCTTTACGCACCGGGTAAGGCGGCTAACGCAGGTGGTGTTTCTGTATCAGGTTTGGAGATGACCCAGAACGCACAGAAGCTGAGCTGGAGCGCTGAGGAGGTAGATCAGAAGTTGCAGAGCATCATGCAGAACATCCACGAGCAGTGCGTGAAGTATGGTCAGCAGCCGGATGGTTACGTCAACTATGTGAAGGGTGCGAACGTAGCGGGCTTCATGAAGGTGGCTAAAGCGATGATGGCACAGGGTATTCTCTAAGGAACGATTAATGATCATCATAAGACAAAGGGGGTGTCTCCACACAGGGAGATGCCCTCTTTGCTTTTAGAGCCCGAACAAACGTGGAATCAACAGGCTGAGATCGGGCAAGAAGGCCACCATCAAGAGCACCACCACCATCGCCACAAAGAGCGGCACCAACGGGCGAATGACTTGGTCAATCCGTACACCGGCCACGCTACAACCGATGAAAAGTACAGAACCTACGGGAGGAGTGCACAACCCGACGCACAAGTTTAGCACCATCATAATGCCAAAATGCACTGGATCCATGCCCAACTGTTGCGTGGCAATCGGCAAGAAAATAGGCGTGAAAATCAACACGGCCGGTGTCATATCCATAAAGATACCCACCGCCAACAGGATCACATTGATCAACAGCAAGATCACCACCGGATTATCACTGATGGCTAACAGCAGGCGACTGACCGTCTGCGGGATGTTCTCATAGCTCATGATCCACGAGAGGCCGGTGCAGGTAGCCACCAACAACAGGACGATGGCGGTCGTACGAGCCGAACGGAGCAGCACCTCCGGCAGCTCCTTCCAAGTCAATTCCTTGTAGAAGAAGGAGAGCAAAAGCGCATAGAGCACAGCGATCGCCGAAGCCTCCGTAGCGGTGAACCATCCCGCCAAGATACCACCAATCACGATCACCAAAAGCATCAAGCTGGGTACTGCCCGAAAGAAACAGCGTATCGCCTCTTTAAAAGGCACCCGTTCGCCCACCGGATAGCCCGCCTTCGCCGCAAAAAGTGCCGCCACGATCATGAGGGCTATACCGGTCAAGATACCGGGCAGATAGCCAGCCATAAACAGGGCGGAGACCGATACGCCCCCACTCGCCAAGGAATAGACGATCAACACATTACTGGGTGGAATAGTCATGCCGGTCGTAGCGGAAGAGATATTCACCGCCGCACTGAAATGGGGATCGTAACCCGCCTTACGCATCTCGGGGGTCATGATGCTGCCAATAGCCGAAGCAGCGGCGGCGGCCGATCCACTAATCGCCCCGAAAAGCATATTGGCCACCACATTGACTACCGCCAAGCCTCCCGGCAAGCGTCCGACCAGCACCTTGGCGAAATCTATCAGTCGCAAGGCGATGCCTCCACTGTTCATGATGTTTCCCGCCAAGATAAAGAAAGGGATCGCCAACAGCGCAAAACTATCCAATCCCGAGGCCATCCGCAAGGCATAGGTGGTCAAGGCTGGGAGCGAATCAATATGCACCAACATCGTCAATACACCTGCCACACCTATACTATACGCAATGGGCACACCCACGGTCAGCAAAAAGAAAAAGCTGACCACCAAGACCACAATTCCGATGATATCCATAAGGCTTTATTACTTCTTTGATTGCTCGTTAAACATGTTGAAAAGACTATCCAAGGCATAATAGGCCGTAAGCAGACCGCTGAGTGGAAGGGCCAGATAGACATACCCCAAGTTGAGCGCTAAGGAGGCGGAGGTAACGCCTAAATGGAAACGGGTATAAACCAACCAGCTGCCTCCCCCCACCAAGACGGCCAACGCAAAGAGGCAGACGCATCCATAACCGACCAGCTTCAAGCGATACTGTCCTTGCTCGCTCGCCTGTCGCAGCAACAGGTCGATCGCCAAATGCTCCTCCCGTCCGGACACGTAGGCCGCACCCAAAAGACCCACCCAGATCAGCAGAAATCCAGCTACCTCATCCGTGAACGAACTGGGCGATGCCAATACATAGCGACTGAGCACTTGCCATAACACATCCACCACCAAGAGGGCCATCAGCCCGATCAGCAGCAACTCCAATCCTTTGTCAATCTGCTTTCTCATTTCGTTTGCTCTATATCTGTGATTAGTTCCTTAAAAAGGGGATCGTTCCTGTATTTCTCCAGCATCGGTTGCGCCGCGTCGATGAAGGGTTGCTTATCCGGATAGATAATCTCCATGCCCTTCTCCTGCATCTCCCGCATGGAAGCCTGCTCTTGCTCCGCCCACAGTTGGCGTTGATAGCGGGCAGCCTCCTCGGCGGCGGTGCGTAGCCAACCACGCTCTTGCTCGCTCAGCTTGTTCCACGTAGCCAAACTGATGATGATCACATCAGGGCACATGGTGTGTTCATTGACTGAATAATACTTCACCACCTCATGGTGAAAGGCGGTCGTGACGGAGGGCGTGTTATTCTCCGCGCCATCCACGACATTGCTCTGCAAAGCCGTGTAGAGCTCACCCCAATCCACGGGTGTGGCGGAGCCTCCAAAAGTCTTCATCATCTCCACGGCAATCGGGCTCTTCTGCACACGGATCTTCACACCCTTCAGATCCTCTGGGCTACGGATCGGTTTATTCACCGTGTAGAAACTACGGGCACCCGAATCAAAATAGGCTAACCCACGAAACCAATAGGGTACGGTGGAGGCCAAGATGCGCTCTCCTACGGGGCCATCCAACACATGAAAGAATTGTTCGCGCGAATGAAAGAGATAAGGAATGCCAAACACCTTAAAAGGATCGGCGAAACCCTCCAAGGCGGCAGAGTTGACCTTCGTGATGTCTAAACTACCGATCTGAAGCAACTCGATACATTGATTCTCCGAACCCAACTGTGCAGAGGAATAAATATCGACGGTCAGTTTCCCGTCGGATAGTGCCCGCAGACGCTCACCCATATAGACCAATCCTTTATGCACAGAATGGCTGGGCGGTAGGCCATGCGCTAATTTCAACACCCTGGCTCCTTCGCCTCCTCCGACGCAGCCCAGTAGCAGCCAGCAGCAACTTAAATAGGTAAAAATGCTAAAGAGTCTTTTCATGGAAAAAATGCTTCTGGGGTCAAAATTAGTATAAAAATGTAGTTTAATCAGCCCGATCGGGCACATTTTTCGCTAATTTTGCCGGGCAATGAGAAAATCCGAAATAATAAATAAGCAAACCATCCTCTTGTGTGTGTTGATGACCCTGGTGTCATGCAGGGTACAAACCAATCTACCCGCATCACCGTCGGTGGAGGAAACTGCCTCCTTACCGAAGCAAAATATCCCCTTGCCTTGTGAGAATTTCAAGTGGTTGCTGCCCCCTCCCCCCACCGTGGAGACCGTACATGCCCCTCGCAAACCCATCACCGAACAGCTGAATGACAGAGATCGCAACCATGTCGGCGTAAAGGATCCGAAACGGTTCGCGGAGAGTAACACGGAAATCATCGACCTCTCCTTGATTCCGGAAGAGGAGTATGCCTTCCCCTTGCCGGGCGGTAAGGTCATCTCACCCTACGGAGGCCGACGCAGGCACCATTCTGGCGTGGACATCAAGACGAAGCCCAACGACACGATCGTGGCTGCTTTTGATGGCATTGTACGGATGGCCAAACCCTACGCGGCTTATGGCAACGTGATTGTTATCCGGCATTACAACGGTTTAGAGACCATTTATAGCCACAACTCCAAAAACTTCGTCAAACCGGGTGACCGGGTCAAGGCAGGGCAACCCATTGCGTTGACTGGGCGCACGGGACGTGCCACTACCGCCCATCTCCATTTTGAGACCCGCCTCAACGGGGAGCATTTCAACCCCAATATGGTCTTCAATTTCAGCACTTGCAAGCTCCATCGTTATTGCTTGCTCTGCACCCGTAAAGGAAACAACATCTCCATCCGGACACAATAAAAAAAGCTGAACATTCGTAAGGATCTCCATCTCCTCCTCACGAATGTCCAGCCTAAATGATAATGCCTATTGATTACTTGAAGATCTTCTGCGAGAAGAGCGTCAAATAGATACGCCAGTTGCGCCAGATGTGACCGCCATCAGTCTCCAAATACTCATATTTATATCCTTTTGAATCGAGATACTTACGGTAGTCGGCATTCGACTGATAGAGGAAGTCGGTCTTACCAATCGCAATCCA
>CAMGEM010000111.1 GCA_946055095.1 uncultured Parabacteroides sp.
ATATTTTCCACGGTCTCAGACATTGTGTTTACACTTAGTTGCTCGCAAAAATAGAAAAAACATTTATAAACAAAAAGAAAGTGCACTATCTTTGCCTCCGCAAACACAACAATCAACATTAAAACAAAACTGTCATGAACAACACAGCAAGCATGAACCGGAATGAGCTGGTTGCCTATTTGGAGAAGCCAGCGGCCGAGTTCACGAAAGCGGACATCATCCGCTACATCAAGGAGAATGAGATCGAGATGGTCAATTTCATGTATCCCGCCGGAGACGGGCGACTGAAGACACTGAATTTCGTGATCAACGATGCCGCCTATTTAGACACGATCCTCACCCTCGGCGAGCGAGTGGATGGGTCGAGCCTCTTCTCTTTCATCGAGGCAGGCAGTAGCGACCTCTACGTGGTGCCCCGTTTCAGCACAGCTTTCAAGGATCCCTTCGCCATCCAGCCGACACTGACGCTGCTCTGCTCTTTCTTCAATAAAGATGGCGAGCCGTTGGAGAGCGCACCCGAACAGACCTTACATAAGGCTTGCACAGCTTTCAAGCAGGTGACGGGCATGGAGTTTGAGGCGATGGGCGAATTGGAGTATTACGTGATCGCACCCGATAGCCACGTTTTCCCGGCTACGGATCAGAGGGGCTATCACGAGTCGGCTCCCTACGCTAAGTTCAACGAGTTCCGGACGGAGTGTATGCTCTATATCGCACGCATGGGTGGGCAGATCAAGTATGGCCACTCCGAGGTGGGTAACTTCACGCTGAACGGGTTGATCTATGAGCAAAACGAGATCGAGTTTCTTCCCTGCCCCGCCGAGCAGGCCGCAGACCAACTGATGTTGGCGAAATGGGCAATCCGCAACTTAGGGCATCAATATGGCTACAACGTCACCTTCGCTCCGAAAATCACCGTGGGCAAGGCGGGATCGGGTCTGCATGTCCACATGCGCATCATGAAGGAGGGCAAGAACCAGATGCTCGCCGACGGGCAGCTCTCGGAGACCGCTCGCAAGGCTATCGCCGGTATGATGCTCTTGGCCCCCTCGATCACGGCCTTCGGCAATACCAACCCCACCTCCTACTTCCGCTTGGTGCCGCATCAGGAGGCACCGACCAATATTTGCTGGGGCGATCGTAACCGCTCCGTGCTGGTACGTGTGCCGTTAGGTTGGACCGCTAAAAAGGATATGTGCGCCGCAGTCAACCCGATGGAACGGGCAAGGGACATCGACACCACCCTGAAGCAAACGGTAGAGATGCGTTCACCGGATGGATCAGCCGATATTTATCAGCTATTGGCGGGTTTGGCCGTAGCCTGCCGCCATGGATTCGAGGTGGAGAATGCGTTGGAGATCGCCGATCGCTGCTATGTGGATGTCAATATCCATCAAGCCGAGCACCAAGATCGCTTGAAAAACCTGGCCCAACTGCCGGATAGCTGCATGGCCTCCGCGCAATGCCTGAAGGCGCAACGTGCCGTCTTCGAGCAATACAACGTATTCAGCCCGAATATGATTGACGGCATCATCCGGAAGTTGGAAGCCTACAATGACGGTTCCTTGCGGCAAGAATTGGCCAACGATCCAGAGGCCATGCTACAGTTGGTCAACACCTATTTCCATTGTGGATAAGCCCCAACTCCTCGAACATGCGTTGATAGACAGCCGCCTTCTCGGCCAAAGGTTTGGGATAGGCCCGTGAGGAGGAGGGCATACGATAGAGCCGGAGTAAGCGATCTCCATAAGTGAATAGGACCCGATCGCCGACCTTCGGCTCTTCTACGTCTGGCAGGAGCGAGAGCAGGGTGTCCATCGCCTTTTGCCCGGTCACGGCGATCGCTTGGCAGTGCGGCAGCTGAGCCAATACCCGATTCAAGTCAATCGGGCGCACCACCTCCAAGAACTTGTCTGAGGCGTTCGCCTTCAAGCGGATCACCTCGCAAGCGGTGTCGCCCAAGGCCAACCCCTTCTCCTCGCAAAAAGCCACCGCCTTCTCCCGACTGAAGGCCTTGGGAGTAGCCAAGAAATGATCCTTATCCCCGTAAAAAAGCAATCCCAAGATACGCCACATGTCGTTTTGGATATTCGGGTAATAGAAATCCATCGACCAGCGTGCCTTGGGAGGCGGGAAGCTGCCCAGCATAAGCAGCTTCGCCGAAGGGGGCAAAAAGAAGCCCAAAGGGTGCAGCTCCGTCATCATGCCTTGCGCTGACGCTGAAGCTCCTTCTTTTGATCCTCTTTTGCCAACAACACCACGTTATAGACAAAATCAACGATCCATTGCTCGGAATAGCCTAATGTGGCCGCATACTTACGTACGCTCCAAGCGGCTTTCTGCACGCTGACATCTTTCCATTCCGAACGGGTCAAGATCTCGTGTACTGTCTTCGTAGTCATGTTGTAAAGCAACTTCTTCAACAGCATGGAGAAGCGGAACTTCCACTGCATCAAGTTGCCCAACAAGTTGAACAGGTCGTTGCAGAAACCCTGGAACAGGAAGAAATAGCTCTTGATATCGTTCTGGTTGCGGCAGTTCTTCTTCACCGAGGAGTCAATCTCCTTGAAGAAGCTCTCCGGTAGGCCATAATCCTGCATCAACACCTTACGCACTCTTGACTTTTCGGCCACGCCGAGCTTGTTGTTTTGTGTCGGGATCTTCAGCATACGCTTGAAGAGTGCCATATCCGGCAGAATGTTCAAGTTGGAAATGCCTAAATTAACCGCCATGGAGGCCTGATAATACACACGGATCAGAGAGACAAACTCCTCAACCGTTCCTTTGGTAGTGTTCTCTTCTACCTCCGGCTTGTTTTTCTTGAATAGTTTTGAAAAGAAACCCATTGTTTTAGCTTAAATTCGTTTTTCAAGCGGCGAAGGTACGAAAAGTTACTGATTCAACCGCCACTCCCTGTGATAAGAATCAACTGCCTCACGCACGGAGCCGTGCAAAAGCAGCAACTGCTTGGCCTCGTCGTAGCCCAAACGCAACTCCTCCATGATCATGCGGGTACCTCGATCCACCAATTTCTGATTGGTCAGCTGCATGTTGACCATGCGGTTGCCTTTCACACGCCCCAGCTGGATCATGGTGGAGGTGGTGATCATGTTGAGCACCATCTTCTGAGCCGTACCGCTCTTCATACGGGTGCTACCGGTCACATACTCCGGCCCAACCACCGGCTCGATGGCGATCTCTGCCGCCTCCGCCATCGGTGAATCGGGGTTGCAGCTGATGGAGGCGGTCAACACACCGGCCGCACGAGCCCGACGCAAAGCCCCGATCACATAGGGGGTCGTACCCGAAGCGGCTATGCCCACCAAGGTATCTTTCTCGTTGATTCCATGCCGTTGCAGTTCGGCCCACGCCTTCTCGGGATCATCCTCAGCCGCCTCGACCGGGTTGCGCAAGGCATGGTCTCCACCAGCGATCAACCCAATCACCAATGTGTTGGGCATCCCATAAGTCGGTGGGATCTCAGAGGCATCCAGCACACCTAATCGTCCGCTCGTACCAGCCCCGATGTAAAAAAGCCTACCCCCTCGGCGCATCCGCTCCACCAAGCCGGTTACCAACTGCTCAATCTTGGGAATCTCCTTCCCGACTGCCTCGGCCACTTTCCGGTCTTCCCGATTGATATCTTCCAACAACTCCCGGACTGGTTTCTTGTCCAGGTCTTTATACAGAGACTCTTGCTCCGTGATCTTTTGAAATGCCATATATCCAATTTCTAATTCCTAACTTCTAATTCCTCATGCTAAAGTGGTATGATAATGCTTCAATCCCTCCATGGGAGACTGCATGATCCGACCGATCCGCAATCCCTGCGCCTCCGCCACACGACTCAGCTGTGGCTGGAAATGGTAAGCGATGGAGCCCACGAAATGCACCTCACTTCCCTTCTGAGGGTGGTAAGCCGCAATGTTTCGCACAAAGAAGGCCTCGAAACTCCGTTCCACCAACTGCCGCACAGCCGGCTCCTCGATATGCGCCTTCAAGAAAGGCACCAAAGAGGCCAAGAAGCGGTTGGGGAAAGGTTGCCGATACACCTTCTCCAAAATCGTGCTCTCGCTCAAACCGGTCTCTTGGTAAAAGGCCTCCTCCACCGACAGAGGCAGCTGGTGCTTCACCACATCGCCCACCAACAGCTTCCCCAATACGGCTCCACTGCCTTCGTCGCCTAAGATATAGCCCATCGAAGGCACATGGGCGGTGATCTGTTTCCCGTCATACGCACAGGAATTGGAGCCTGTCCCCATGATGCAAGCGATGCCTGCCTCCCGACCACATAAGGCCCGTGCAGCCGCCATCAAGTCACTTTGTACCTCAATCGTTACCGGGAAAAAAGAAGCGATTGCCCGTGCTACCTTCTCATTCACCGCCGCAGAAGCACAGCCCGCTCCATAAAAATAGACGGCTTCCACCGCCTTTGCATCCGTTACCGCTGGCCGTAATTGCGTTTGAAGGGTTTGAGCCATCTCCTCCTCGCTTTGGAAATAGGGATTCATCCCAACCGTGCGCACGCACGCCGCTTTCGCTCCCTCCAACAAACACCAATCGGTCTTTGTTGAACCACTATCCGCTATGATGATCATTTTTAAATGTATTTACTATATATCACTGATTTATGTTTCTCACGCCCTCCGATTAACAACCTTAGGCTCATTCTTGCGCCCAAAAGTAGTATAATTCTATGAAAAAGCGTACATTTACAGCCGCAAAGCGTAAACGATCAACTAATTATTCATTTATAATATAACTATCACATGAAAAAAACGATTATTGCAGCCAGCCTGCTGCTGGCGATGTCTGCCAACCTTTATGCGCAAGACAAGAATGAGGGTTACCAATTCACACCTGTCAAGGAGTTGAAAGTAACGCCTGTAAAGAATCAAAACCGTACCGGTACATGCTGGTGCTTCTCTACGCTCAGCTTCTTGGAATCAGAATTGATCCGTATGGGCAAAGGCGAGCAAGATCTCTCCGAGATGTTCGTAGTGAGCTATGCCTACAAAGATAAGGCTGAGAAGTATGTCCGCCTGCACGGCTATCTGAACTTCGCACAAGGAGGTTCGTTCATTGACCCGCTCTATGTCTGGAAGAAATATGGTATGGTGCCAGAAGAGGTGATGAAGGGATTGAACTACGGCGAGACGATGCACGTACATGGCGAGATGGAGTCAGCCGCCGCTGAATACCTGAAGGCCATCGTGAAGAATCCGAACCGCAAGCTGACTACCGCTTGGAAACAGGGATTCGACGGAATCATTGACGCTTATTTAGGCGAGGCTCCGCAGACCTTCACCTATCAAGGCAAGGAGTACACCCCGAAGAGCTATGCCGCTTCTTTAGGCCTGAATCCGGACGATTATGTTTCCCTGACCTCCTTCACGCATCATCCCTTCTATGACAAGTTCGCTATCGAGGTGCAAGACAACTGGCTCTGGGCAGAGTCGTATAACTTACCCATCGAGGAGTTGATCGCCGTGATGGACAATGCCATCGAGACCGGTTACAGCATCGCTTGGGCCTCCGATGTCAGCGAGCAGGGCTTTACCCGTAATGGAATCGCCGTGGTGCCCGATGTTGAGAGTATCGAGCGCAGTGGATCAGACCAGGATCATTGGTTAGGCTTGAGCCAAAAGGAGAAAGAGGATGAGATCAAGAAGCTGATCGAGAAGCCTTGCCCCGAATTGAACATCACACAGGAGATGCGTCAAAAGGGTTATGACAACTACCAGACCACGGATGACCACGGTATGCACATCTATGGCATCGCCAAGGATCAAACGGGCAAGAAGTTTTATATGGTCAAGAACTCATGGGGCACGGAGAGCAAATACAAAGGCACTTGGTATGCTTCGGAGGCTTTCGTGAAATACAAAACGATGAACATCGTGGTGCACAAAGACGCGCTGCCGAAGTCCATTAAGTCCAAACTGAAACTCTAATTCCTTTTTCAAGTATGATGTGTATCAAGCCTATTCTTTGTATGGCTGTCTGTACACTCCTCTTCGGTTCAACGGCTTACGCACAGAAGCCGTTGAATCTGGAAGAGATCGTAGCCGGCAAAGTGATTGAGACAAAGAGAGCAGGAAGCGTGACTTGGCTAAAAGATGGCACACGATACAGTAGCTTTGAACGGAATGCCGAGACCGGAGGCACAGATATTGTCGCCTACAAAGCCAAAGACAACGCCCGTGAAGTACTCATCCCCTCTACCGCACTGATCGATAAAACCACTGGCAAACCATTAGCCATCCGATCCATCGCCTGGAGTGCGGACAACGAGAAACTCCTTATTTATAACAACACCCGTAAAGTGTGGCGGTACGATACCCGAGGTGATTACTGGGTACTCGATCGGCAAACGGGAGCGTTGCGTCAATTAGGCAAAGGGATGCCCGAAGCCTCACTGATGTTCGCCAAGTTCTCGCCGGATGGCTCACGGGTGGCTTATGTCTGTCAGAACAACATCTATGTGGAAGAGGTGGCTACTGGAAAAATCTGGCCGTTGACAACCGATGGCAACGAGCGTTTCGTGAATGGTACCTTCGACTGGGTCTATGAGGAGGAGTTCGCTTGCCGGGATGGTTTTCGTTGGAGCCCTGACGGTCGCTTCATCGCCTATTGGCAAAGCGACACGGAGGGAACAGGGGTGTTCGACATCATCAACAATGTCGATTCCATCTACGCGAAGATCACCCATTTTCCCTATCCCAAAGCAGGCACGACCAACTCCGCCGTGAAGATTGGTTATGTCTCCGCCGAGGGCGGACAAACCACTTGGCTGGCTATCCCAGGAGATCCACGGGAGAACTATCTTCCCCGCATGGAGTTTATCCCCGGTAGTGACGAGCTTTTCATCCAACAGTTGAACCGCCCACAAAATACCAATAAGGTGTGGATCGCTAAACTCTCAGACAACTCGCTGAAGAATATCTTTACCGATACCGATGCCGCTTGGCTGAACACCAACGACAATGTGCAGTGGCTGAAAGGGAATAGCTTCTTCACCTGGGAAAGTGAACGAGACGGATGGCGTCACCTCTATCGGGTCAGCAGGGATGGACAGCAGATCATACCGATTACCAAAGGGGATTTTGATTACATTTCTCCGGTCGGCACGGATCTGAAACGTGGCTATGCCTATTTCATCGCTTCACCGGCTAATTATACGCAGCGTTACCTCTATCGGGCTAAGCTGTTTGGCAATGGCGAGGTGGAGCGTGTAACCCCGGATGGACAAGATGGGCAGCACAGTTACCAGATGTCGCCCACAGGCGAATGGGCGGTGCATACCTTTAGCAATGCCGCTACTCCTCCCGTCATTGATATGGTCGCTTTCCCGAAACACACATCGGTAAGAGTCATCGAGGATAACGCAAATGCCAAAGCGCAATATGCCGCCTTGGAAGTCAATGCTAAAGAATTTGTGAAAGCGCATTCCGGAGACTTGACGCTGGATGCTTGGATCATCAAACCACGTGGTTTCGACCCCTCCAAGAAGTATCCTGTCATCATTGAGGTCTATGGAGAGCCGGCCAGCGCAACCGTACAAGATGTATGGGGAGGTGGAGACCTGTGGCAACAATACATGGCCAACCAAGGCTATTTGGTTATCAGTATCGAGAACCGGGGTGCTAAAGCGCCTCGTGGTCGGGAATGGCGTAAATGTATCTATGGTGAAGTGGGTACTTTCGCTTCCGAGGATCAAAGCAGAGGCATTCAAGACTTAGCTCGCCAATATGCCTTCATTGATGCCAGTCGCATTGGTATCACTGGCTGGAGTGGAGGCGGCAGTCAGACCCTGAATTGCATGTTTCGTTATCCAGAGGTGTTCCATACCGGCATCGCTATCGCGTTTGTCGCTGATCAACGGCTGTATGACACGATCTATCAAGAGCGATACATGAACACCCCACAGGCCAATCCAGAGGGTTACCGCAAAGGATCACCCATCTCCTACGCAGAAGGACTAAAAGGTAATCTTTTATTGATCCATGGCACTGGTGATGACAATGTTCACTACCAAAACTGTGAGATGTTGGTCAATAAATTGGTGGAATTCGGTAAGATCTTCTCGCAGATCAGCTATCCGATGCGTACCCACAGCATCAACGAACGTAAGGGCACAACCTTGCATTTACGTCGTACGATGGCTGACTACTGGTTAAAGCATCTGCCCGCTGGTGGCAAATAAAAGTAAAGCCCATCTCGTATGGGCTTTATTGTTCAAATACACACAAAAAAAGGGAGTCAATCTTTTGGACTGACTCCCTCTCT
>CAMGEM010000112.1 GCA_946055095.1 uncultured Parabacteroides sp.
TTATTTAGCCGGGGCTGAATAGTTCTTGTTCAGGAAATCCAACAGCTCTGCGGTGATGTCGTAAGAGTTACCGGCCAACAGGATATTGTCGCCCACCGTGTTGCTGAATACGACTTGGAAGCCCTTGTCTTGGTTGAAGGCACGCAACTGGGAAACGATCGTGTCTCGCAGCTGCTCATTCAGCTTTTGTTGCTCTTGCATCAACTCTTGTGCCAACTGGTTGTCGAGGTTCTGCAGCTCTTCCTGTTTCTTCATGAGGCGCTGCTGCTCTTGTTGGGCCCGCTCACGGGTCAGGAAGGCATTGTTCTCGATCTTGCGTTGGAACTCCTGCATTTCACTTTCCAAACTACGTGCTTTCTGCGTGATGTTGGCGCGGGAGTTCTCCTGCTTCTTCAGGATGATCTCGTTCAGGTCTTTGGAATAGTTATAGTTGAGTAACAAGGAATCCACATTGACATAAGCGATCGGCAACAAGGCCGTTTGGTCTTCCGTAGGAGCGAAAGTTCTTGTTACACCAGATTCCTTCTTGTCGGAAAATTGCATGACATACAAAATTACGACAGCCACAGCTAACACACCGTTAATAACGTAGTTGATGTTCCTCATAAAGTGAAATTTAATTCTTATGTTTTTTATCCTTTTGTTTCTCGCATTAAGTCATAGAGCCCCTGCTGCCTTGCTGCTATCCGATCCATCGTCTTGGCACAATAGATGCCTTTCTTGCCCAAGGCCCGGTTGCCTTCGATGTGCGTATTGGGGAATTGCCCTCCTTTCACGAAAAGGATCTTTACGCACAGCAGCAGGACGCTGACAAAAAGAATTATGACCGTAAATAATAACGTTGTAAGCATTTTCTCTATATTTGTGGACGCAAATATAAGCGTTTAAGTGATTAGTAAGTGCCTTTTGGGCATTTTATTCTACTTTTTTTCAAACTCGACGCTTCTCTTTGCAAATTTATTAACGTAGATACAGTATCAACAAAACATTATAACGAAATGGAAATAACAGAATTAAGACCGAACATCGTATGGAAATACTTCCATGAGGTAACAAAAGTGCCCCGTCCGTCGAAGAAGGAGGGCAAAATGATCGCTTTCTTGGAGTCTTTCGCTGAGGCGCATCACATCGCCATCAAGAAAGACGCCGTTGGCAACATCTTGATGTCGAAGCCGGCCACTCCGGGTATGGAGAATCGCCCCGTGGTGGTGCTGCAGTCGCACATGGATATGGTATGCGAGAAGAACAACGATACGAAGCATGACTTCGACAACGACCCGATCGAGACGGTGGTCGATGGCGAGTGGCTGCGTGCGAATGGCACGACCCTGGGTGCGGACAACGGCATCGGTGTGGCCGCTGAGTTGGCCCTGTTGGCTTCGGAGGATATCGAGCATGGCCCGATCGAGTGCCTGTTCACGGTGGATGAGGAGACCGGCTTGACCGGCGCGAAGGCCGTGCAGGAGGGCTTCATGACGGGTGATATCCTGTTGAACCTCGATAGCGAGGATGAGGGTGAGATCTTTATGGGTTGCGCCGGCGGTAAGGACACGCAGGCGACCTTCCATTATACGCCGGTTCCCACGTCGGATGCCTTGCACTATGTCCGTGTGGATGTGAAGGGGTTGAACGGTGGCCATTCCGGTGGTGAGATCCATAAGGGCTTGGGCAACGCCAACAAGATCTTGGTGCGCTATCTCTATCTGCTGCGTCAGCAGTGCCCGTTCGTGCTTTGCGAGATCGACGGTGGCAACTTGCGCAATGCGATCGCCCGTGAGGCCCATGCGGTGATCGGTGTGCCGACGACGCATAAGGAGACCGCCCGTGTCTTGCTGAACCATTTCGCGGCCGACGTGGAGAATGAGCTGAAGCATGTGGACAAGAACGTGCGGTTGATCATGGAGTCGGTGGAGCGTCCGGCTTTCCAGATTGACGACGAGACGGCGGAGAAGGTGATCTTGGCGATGCACGCTTGCCCGCACGGCGTGATTGGCATGAGCCACGACATCGAGGGCTTGGTGGAGACCTCTACCAATTTGGCTTCGATCAAGATGAAGGAGGAGAACACGATCTTGGTAGGCACCAGCCAACGTAGCTCGATCGAGTCTTGCAAGTTGGCGGTCGCTAACCAGGTGGCCGCTACCTTTAAGTTGGCGGGCGCGGAGGTGCGCCACGGCGATGGCTATCCCGGATGGGCACCTAACCCCGATTCAAAGATCTTGAAGGTGGCGCAGGAGAGCTACAAGCGTCTGTTTGGCAAGGAGGCGAAGATCAAGGCGATCCATGCCGGCTTGGAGTGTGGCCTCTTCCTGACCAAGTATCCGCATTTGGATATGATCTCGTTCGGTCCTACGCTGCGTGACGTGCATTCGCCCAACGAGCGCATCGAGATCAAGACGGTGGAGCTGTGGTGGAAGCACTTGGTTGATTTGCTGAAAAGTATTCCGGCGAAATAATAAACGGATCGCTTATACGTTATCAAAGAGGAATGGTTTGCCACCCATGGCCCATTCCTCTTTTTTTATAGCGAAGGAAAGATGAAAAGATCGACATACATAGTGTGCTGTTTACTGATCGGCTGGATGAGCCTTCTCTTGGGTTGCGAGGGCTTAGAGGAGCATTATTCCACCAATCCCGCCTATCGGTTGAGTTTCTCGATGGATACGTTAGCCTTTGACACGGTGTTCAGTAGCGTGGGTTCGACCACCCGTCAGTTCATGGTGTATAACCCCAATAACGAGCCTTTGGAGATGGAGCAGGTGATGCTGGCCAGCGGAGAGGCCTCTGGTTTCCGGATGAACCTGGATGGGCGCAAGGGCAGTCGTTTCGATCGGGTGGGCATAGCGGCACATGACAGTATGTATGTGTTCGTGGAGGTCACCGTGAATCCGAACGGGCAAAACCAACCGCTGTTGATTCAAGACTCCGTGCTGTTCGATGTGAATGGCATCCGGCAGTCGGTGCTGTTGGAGGCTTACGGGCAGGATGTGCATCTCTGCAAGGGGGGAGTGACCCTGGCGCAAGATACCCTGTTCGCCGCTGACCGCCCCTACTTGATCTATGACAGCTTGGTGGTGGCCGAGGGGGCTACCTTGACCTTGGGTGAAGGGGTGACTTTCTATATGCACGACCAAGCCAATCTGATCGTATATGGCACGTTGCGGGCGGAAGGCACGCCCAGCAACCCGGTGACGCTGCGGGGGGATCGACTGGATTATATCTTGAACGATGTGCTGCCGTATGACCGTACGCCGGGGCAATGGGGCGGTATCTGTTTCCGGGCCTCCAGCTATCAGAACCTGTTGGCCTATACGATCGTACGAAATGGCACGAATGGCATCCTGTGTGAGCCCTCCACCCCTGATCAACCGAAGTTGCGGTTGCGCCATGCGCAGGTGACGAACATGGCGAACGACCTGTTGGTGGCGGTGAATAGCGATGTGGAGGCGACGGATACGGAGTTTAGCAATGCGGGGGGCAGCGTAGCGACCCTCGTTGGAGGAACCTACTATTTTGCGCATTGCACCTTAGCCAATTACATGAGCTTGACCGCCCGGCGGAGCATCAGCGATGAGAACACCTTGGACAGCAAATGCCTCTATCTGCTGCATGAGGCGACCGTGAACGGGCAAGGCCCTTATCCCATCCAGCAGGCCTACTTCGACAACTGTTTGATTGACGGTAGCTTTGGTGCGGGCGATCTGTTGACGGGTGGCGAGATACAGCTTTCGGCGGGCGATTATGACTATCGTTTCAACCACTGTGTGCTCAAGGCGAAGCCATCGGATGATAGCCGCTTCAACGAGGTGCTCTTCGTCTCGGAAAGCCCGCTGTATCGGGCGACAGGAGGTCAAGCCAATAAGTATGCCTATGACTTCCGGTTAGATACGGTGGCTGCACCGGGTGTAGGTCAGGCGGATGTGGCGATCAGTCGCTTGTACCCGTTAGATCGGTATGGCGTGAACCGCTTAGAGAGCGCCAATGGCCCTACGATCGGTGCCTATGAGTTTGTGCCGAAAGAGGCGGAGGAGGCAAAACAGCCGTGATGACTTTCCGGCTGGTGCTGTTCGTGCTGTGTGCCTTTATAGGGGTACCATCGGCCTATGGGCAACAGCTCTTTCGGGTGATCAGTTATAATGTAGAGAACCTTTTCGACACGCAAGACAATCCCTTGGCGGATGATGCGGAGTTCCTGCCGCAAGGCCAACGCCGTTGGACACCCAAGCGGTATCATCACAAGTTGCAGCAAATAGCGAAGGTCATCACGGCGGCCGGCGAATGGACGGAACCCGCCTTGGTTGGCTTGTGTGAGGTGGAGAATGATTCGACCCTCTATCAGCTTTGTCACCATACCCCTTTGCGTGCCCAAGCCTATAAATATGTATGTAGTGATACCGACGATCCGAGAGGCATCCGGGTAGCCTTGCTCTATCAGCGGGATCAGTTTGCTTTGGTGGGATATGAGTCGCTGCGGATCCCTTTTCGAGGCGGGGAGAAGCGGAGTCGCCCGCTGTTGCATGTGTGGGGGCGTGTCGGAACCGGCGATACGTTGGATGTGTTTGTCTGTCATTTCCCCTCCCGCTCCGGCGGTCAGTTGGAGAGTGAGCCGTTTCGGTTGGATGCGGCCCGTTATGTGCGGCGGGTGTGCGATTCGCTTTATCGGTGTCGTAGCCATCCCCATCTGTTGGTGATGGGCGATTTGAATGACACACCCACCGATCGGAGTTTGGTAGAGGGGTTGAAAGCCCAACCCTATGCGTCCGATTTGAACCCTTCTATGACTGATACCCTCACGCTCTATAACCTGTTTGCCAGGAAGCGCCCCGGACAACCGGAGGGCTCGCATAAATACCAAGGCGCATGGAGCCAGTTGGATCATTGCTTGGTGGATGGCTCGCTGTTGAGGCGAGACGCACCGTTTCGTTTACGTCCGGAGGGGGTACGCATCTTTGATGCCGATTTCTTGTGGACACCCGATAAGACCTATCTCGGTCGTCGGCCCAAGCGCACCTTTTATGGCTTCACCTACGAAGGGGGATTTAGCGACCATTTACCCTTGATTGTCGATTTTTATTTACATTTGTCGGCAGAAAAGGAAAAAGACACAGAATGAATTGGATAAGAACGTTACAAGTGGGGGTGTTGGCTTGGCTGAGCCTTTTGCCGGGTTCGATAGCGGCGCAGGCACTACTGAATCCCTTTGATTTTCCCATCTTATTGAGTGGTAGCTTTGGTGAGTTGCGCAGTAATCATTTCCATTCCGGTATTGATTTTAAGACGCAAGGAGCGGAGGGAAAGGCCATTCATGCCGTGCAAGCAGGCTATGTGGCACGTATTGCGGTCAGCCCGTGGGGATATGGCAATGCGCTCTATTTGGCGCATCCCGATGGCACGACAACCGTTTATGGCCATTTGCAACGCTTCAATGCACGCATCGCCGCCTATTTGAAGGAGCAACAATATGCGCAGGAACGCTTTCAGGTGGATCTCTCTTTAACACCCGATCAGATTCCGGTGGAGGCCGGAGAGGTGGTGGCATGGAGCGGGAATACGGGCAGCTCCGGTGGCCCTCATCTCCATTTCGAGGTGCGTGACACCGAGAGTGAGGAGGTGCTTGATCCCCTCGAACGCTATATCGACCAAGTGACCGATACACGCCCCCCGAGCATCCAAGGCTTGTTAGTGGTTCCTATGCCGGGCAAAGGTGTCGTGAATGGGAGCGCACGGAAGTTGAAGCCGACCTTGGTTACGGCCAAGAACGGGAAACAGCAGGTACAGGGGCGTATCGAGGCTTGGGGAGAGATCGGCTTGGCGGTAAGAGCCAACGACTATATGGATCATACGACGAATGTGTATGGGGTGCGGGTGATCCGACTCAGCGTGGATTCGACGGAGATCTTCCATAGCGATTTAGATCGGTTCGCCTTCAGCGAGACACGCTACCTCAACAGCTTGGTGGATTATGAGGAGTGGCAAACCAACCATGCTTTCTATATGCGCAGCTTCGTTGAGCCGGGCAACCGCTTGCGCTTTTTGGAGGCGGAGGAGCGAGGCATCCTGCGCATTGATGAGCCAAGAACCTATCAAGTGCTTTATACGTTGGCGGACTTGGCAGGCAACACGACCCACCTCTCCTTTCAGATCGAGGGCAAGCCGCAAGCCATCCCGCAGCCGGATACCACCGGTGTGGAATGGTTTCATTGGCAGAGTGAGAACCGTTTTGGGGCGAAGGGCATCCGGCTGACGATCCCGAGGGGGAACCTATATAATGATGTGCCTTTCCGGTATAGCGTGGAGAGGGATAGTAATGCGTTGGCCGCTATCCATCGTCTGCACGACAAACCGGTCGCTTTGCATCAACGGGCTCGACTGTCGCTCTTCTTACAGCACGATACGTTGGCGGATAAACGGCAATATGGGGTGGTACGGTTGCAAAAGGGAAGAGCCACATGGATAGGGGGCACCTATCGCAAAGGATGGATCGATGCGGAGATCCGGGAGCTGGGTGAATATACCCTTCGGCAAGACACGCAGCCGCCTCGCATCACCCCTCTACGTCCGAAGCAGGGAGGGGCTGCCCGGCGTTTGCAATTCCGCTTGACCGACAATCTCAGTGGCGTGGAACGCTATCGGGGAGAGATAGATGGCCACTATGCCCTCTTTGAGATGGATGCCAAATCGGTCATCACCTATCGGTTTGATCCCGATCGCTTGGCAAGGGGTAAACATCAGTTGAAACTGACCGTGGTGGATGCTTGTGGCAATGAGGCGGTGCATACAGAAACCTTTGTTTGGTGAGTGCTGCGCACTAAAATGACGCTTTTTGAGCAAAAATAAGGAGGTTTAGTTGCAATACAGAAAGAAATTTGTACTTTTGTTAGTCGTTAATCCATAGGGAAACCTGGGTCGATAACAAACCGACAATCAAAACATCAAAATAGATTTACAAACATGGAAAACAAGGACTTGTTAGAATTAGTGAAAAGTAAGGCTCAAGTATGGCTTACGGAGAGTTATGACGCAGAAACACGTGCTCAGGTACAGGCATTGTTGGACAGTGAGGATCCGACAGAGCTGATCGAGTGCTTCTATAAAGACTTGGAGTTCGGTACGGGTGGCTTGCGTGGTATCATGGGTGTGGGTTCCAACCGTATGAACATCTATACAGTTGGTGCGGCTACACAGGGTCTCTCCAACTACCTGAAGCAGGAGTTTGCCGACTTGGAGCAGATCAAGGTGGTGATTGGACACGATTGCCGCAACAACAGCCGTAAGTTTGCGGAGATCTCAGCGGATATTTTCTCTGCCAATGGCATCAAGGTTTACTTGTTCGAGAGCTTGCGCCCGACACCGGAGATGTCTTACGCGATCCGTAAGTTGGGTTGCCAGAGCGGTATCATCTTGACGGCTTCTCACAATCCGAAAGAGTATAACGGATACAAGGCTTATTGGAGCGATGGTGCGCAGATGATCGCACCGCACGATAAGAACACGATCGCAGAGGTGAACAAGGTGCATGGCGCAGCCGACATCAAGTTCAATGGCAATAAGGAGTTGATCGAGATCATCGGCCAGGAGATCGACGATCAATATATCCAAGATTTGACAACGATCAGCTTGTCAAAGGAGGCGATCGCACGTCACCACGACATGAAGATCGTTTACACACCGATCCACGGTACAGGTGTGAAGTTGGTGCCCGCCGCTTTGAAGGCGTTCGGCTTTACCAATATTATTCATGTACCGGAGCAGGATGTGGTAAGCGGTGACTTCCCCACGGTTGTTTCTCCGAATCCCGAGGAGCCGGCAGCGTTGGCTATGGCGGTTGAGAAGGCGAAAGAGATCGATGCGGACATCGTGATGGCTTCCGACCCGGATGCGGATCGTGTCGGTGCGGCTGTGAAGAACAACGAGGGCGAGTGGGTGCTGTTGAATGGTAACCAAACCGCTTTGATGTTCGTTTACTACCTGATCACTCGTTGGAAAGAGTTGGGTAAGTTGCAAGGCAAGGAGTATATCGTGAAGACCATCGTGACCACGGAGACCATCAAGGCGATCGCCGAGAAGAATGGCGTGGAGATCTACGACGTATATACCGGCTTCAAGTGGATCGCGAACGTGATGCGTGAGAACGAAGGCAAGAAGGCTTA
>CAMGEM010000113.1 GCA_946055095.1 uncultured Parabacteroides sp.
TATATCCGCAACGAGGTGCGTTTCAAGTGCGACTGGAAGCGCAAACTCTTCTCCACCAACTATACAGTCGTTTCAGAGATGGTGGTCACCGATGGGCGAGAGGCACAGAGCGGGATTCCCTATCGCATGTCTTTCAAGGCCGATCAATCCCTATCGGATAAGGTGCTCGACTTTGCCGACGAACATTTCTGGGGAGCCTACAACATCATTGAGCCTACCGAATCATTGGAGAACGCTGTCAACAAGTTGAAGAAGCAGCACAAGGGCAAACCATAGCCTATGAAACAATGATCAGGAATGAAAAAGGGGCGTATGCTTGAAAAGATACGTCCCTTTGAAAAGTGGAAGAAATGTGAGCCGCCAATCTATCAGGCGGCTAATTGATAATAGACCCCGAGGTCGTTTTTCCCTTGTTCAATTTTACTATCTCGTAATAGCTGAGCCAGTGCCAGACAGAGATCGGTGCTACTTAATCGTGTAAGACGTTGCAACTCGTTGAAGGTACAACTGTAAGCCTGACGGATCACCTGATAGACGGCCTTGCTATTCTCTTTTATAATCTCTAAATTCATCATATTACTTCTTCGTTTTTAGGTATGTGTTTCAATTATTCATTCGTGTATATAACGTTCCCACCCCTCCGTTTGTTGGTCGCGTAAAGACTATTTTGGCATTTTTCAATGTTCATGTTCGATTCACACCGTTCTTTCACAAATAAAATGTTATTTTTGCCCATCGAAATAGAAGGGTTTCTATAACATGGAGAGACAAAGGCATAACGACGCATTGCGTGAGGCGGTTGAGCGGCTTTCGGACGAAGGCTCTTATGCACAATTGTTTCATGCCTATTGCGAAGAGGAGGAGTTACCTTCGGGCAAAGTGCTGCAATCCTTGGTGGAGCTGTGCCGTGCCATCCTATTCCCTGGCTATTACGGTCAAGCACGCATCACCGGCCAAACCATCCGTTTCCATACGGGGGTATCTATCGAGCAGCTGTTCGAGGAACTTTCCAAACAGATCTATGCTGGGTTATGCTTGGCGAACACCTCACAAACGACCTCCTCTCAGGCGGCTAAAGCTACGGCGGAGCGCATCGCGGAGGAGTTCATCAGCAGTTTGCCTGAGTTGCGCAGTCTGTTAGCCACCGATGCGGAAGCGATGTTCGACAGTGATCCTGCCGCGCAAAATCCAGGAGAGGTCATCTTTTGTTATCCCGGTTTCCGGGCGATCTGCAATTATCGGATTGCCCATGTGCTCTATCGGTTGGAGGTGCCCTTCATTCCTCGTATGATCACGGAGATGGCCCATTCAGAAACGGGCATCGACATCCATCCGGGAGCGACGATCGGCCATCATTTCTCGATCGACCACGGCACAGGCATTGTCATTGGCGAGACGAGCGTGATAGGTGATTATGTACGTATTTTCCAAGGAGTCAGTTTGGCCGGAGCGAAGTTGCCTCCCGACGAGAAGGGGAACACGATCCGAGGAATTGCTCGCCACCCGATCTTGGGCAATCATGTGACGGTCTATTCCAACGCGACGTTGATTGGCAAAATCCATATCGGCGACGGAGCGACTATCTGTGGTAACGTTTGGGTGGCGGAAGATGTACCGGCCGGAGCCACAGTCAGCCAGCCGGAGAGAAAGTATAAACTCATGTAAGAATCATTATTATTCATCACTACATACATTAAAATGAACGAGACATTTGAAATGGTGGCTAAGACGCTATACGGATTGGAAGAGATCTTGGCCGGAGAATTGTTAGCCTTGGGTGCCAATGACCTGCAAATCGGTCGGCGCATGGTATCTTTTACCGGAGACAAGGAGTTGCTTTACAAGGCGAATTTCTGTTGCCGTACCGCTCTCCGTATTCTAAAGCCGATTTATCATTTCAAGGCAAAAGACGCCGATACGGTTTATAAAGAGGTGAAGAAGATCGAGTGGGAGAAATACTTGTCATTAGACAAGACCTTCGCCATCGACTCTGTCATCTATTCAGAAGACTTCAACCACTCGAAGTTCGTGGCCTACCGCACGAAGGATGCGATCGTGGATTACTTCATCGAGAAGTTCCAGAAACGGCCTTCCGTGCGTGTGAATAATCCGGATTTGTATATCAACATTCATATCTCCCACAACGACTGTACACTTTCCATCGACAGCTCTGGCGAGTCTCTGCACAAGCGCGGCTATCGGGTGGATCAAACCGAGGCACCCCTCAACGAGGTATTGGCGGCCGGTATGATCTTGAAAACCGGCTGGAAAGGTGAGTCTAACTTCGTGGATCCGATGTGTGGCTCTGGTACGTTGCTGATCGAAGCCGCCCTGATCGCGCTCAACATCGCGCCGGGTGTCTATCGCAAGGAGTTCGCTTTCCAGAAGTGGATCGACTATGACGAGGAGCTGTTTGACCGCATCTATAACGACGATAGCCAAGAGCGTACGTTCGATTTCCTTTGCTACGGTTCCGACATCTCCCAGCAAGCGATCGACATCGCGTTGGAGAATATCCGCAGTGCTGGGTTGGTGAAGTATATCAACTTGAAAACAATGCCTTTCCAACAATACCAGGAGGCACCGAAACCGGGTATCTTGGTGATGAACCCGCCCTATGGCGAGCGTATCTCGTCGCATGATTTGATGGGACTTTATTCCATCATCGGTGAGCGGTTGAAACATGTCTTCACCGGTTATCAAGCTTGGATCATTAGCTACAAGGAGGAGTGTTTCGAGAAGATCGGTTTGCGTCCCTGTGAGAAGATGAAACTGATGAATGGCTCGTTGGAATGTGAGTATCGTTGCTACGAGTTGTTCGAAGGAAAGAACAAGGATTATAAGAAGGCCCTCAACGAGCAGGAAGGCGAGCCGGAACGTCGTCCGGAGCGGGGACCGAAATTCAACAAGACGGATCGTCCGGACTTTACCCGTCGGATGGATCGCCCCGAACGTCGGTTTGCGGCGGCACACAGCGAGAATGAGGAGGAGCGTTTGGCCGCTATGCCTGGCCGTCGTCGGCAGCGAGAGGAGCAGGAGAGAGACTCCGAGTTCCGCCGTGGACACGATAGCCGTCCGGCCAAGATGCGCTATCGCAACGAGGAGGAGCGGCCGCGGGGTGACCACAAGAAATCGTTTGGCGATCGGGATCGCAAGCGGGATTTCGGTGATCGGGAAAAGGCGTTCGGCGGCTTCAAGCGCGATAAGAAGGGAGATCACAAACGAGACGGTAAGCGTCCGTTCGATAAGCGTGGAGGAAAATCGAATTTTAAAAAGGATTTCAGAGAGGATGAGGAGGATTAAGTGGATTCGTTTACTCACGGTTATCTCTACGTTGCTATTGGCCATGTCTGTCTCTGCGCAAGATAAGGAGCTGACGCTGCAAGAGCTCATTCCCGGCGGAAAGAATTACAGCCGATTCGTGCCGAAAGAGCTGAAACAGCTCAATTGGTGTGGAGAGCGCTATTTCTATGTGAAGGGCGATAGCGTGTGGGGTGCCAAACCGGAGAGAAAGGAGCAGGTGCTTTTCACCCGTGAGCAGTTGAACCAGGCACTCACACAGGCTGGCTTGCCCACGGTGGGTAAGCTGCCAACCTTCAAGGTGCCTTTCGCGCAAGATACGCACAGCACGGTCTTGGCCTTCAACAGTCATGCGCACCAGATTCATTTCGACTATCAGAAGCAAAAGGTGACTGCGGATTACGCGTTGAAGAGCGCTTGGAGCAATCTCGATTTCTGCACGGCCAACCAATACTTCGCCTACACCAACGGCAACAACCTCTTCTTGCTTTCGCCCAAGGGCGATACGACGATTGTCACTAACGAGCAGGAGGAGGGCATTGTCTGTGGGCAGGCGGTGCATCAACGGGAGTTTGGCATCACGAAAGGGACATTCTGGTCGCCCCAAGGCAATGCCTTGGCCTTTTATCGGATGGATGAGCGGATGGTTACTACCTATCCGTTGGTCAACATAGACAGTCGTTGCGCTACGTTGGTGCCTCATAAATATCCGATGGCAGGCATGAAGAGCCACGAGGTGACGGTAGGTATCTATCAGTTAGCGACCGGAAAGACCATTTGGTTGAAAACGGGGTTGCCCAAGGAGAAATACCTGACCAACATCGCCTGGAGTCCCGATGAACGAAGCATCTACCTCATTGAGTTGAATCGGGAGCAGAACGAGCAGCATTTGGTGCGCTATTCCGCGGAGACCGGAGAACGAGAGGCGGTATTGATCACCGAGAGCGACCATCGCTATGTGGAGCCGCAACATCCGATCCTCTTCTTGCCGAACGATCCGAACAAGTTCATCTGGCAAACCGAGGCGGATGGCTACAACCACCTTTACCTCTTTGATACGGATGGCAATGAGTTGCGTAAGCTGACCGGTGGAGAATGGGTGGTGACTCGTGTCTTAGGATTCAGCGAAGCGGGCGATAAATTGATTATCGAAGGCACCGCCCCGCATCCAGTCTCCCCAAGTATGCACAGCAATGGCCTCTCCCGTTATGTGTGGGCCGTGAACCTCAAGGAGCAGGAGATCATGAACTGCCTCAGCTGGAAGGTGGGTGTGCACAGTTGGAAGCTGTCTCCTTCGGGCGCATACGCCCTCGACAATGTCAGTTCCTCTACCGTCCCCCGAGAGATTGATCTGATCCAAGTGAAGGAGGCGAAAGTGGTGCGTACCTTGTTGACAGCGCCCGATCCCTATAAAGGCTATCGGATGCCGAAGATCCAAACGGGTACGCTTACCGCAGCGGATGGGAAGACGAAGCTCAACTACCGATTGACCTTGCCCCCCGATTTGGATCCGAACAAAAAGTATCCGACAATTGTCTATGTCTATGGAGGCCCTCATGCGCAATTAGTGACGGGTGATTGGATGCACGGTGTGCGGGGATGGGACATTTACATGGCCTTGAGGGGGTATGTGCTCTTCTCGGTCGATGGAAGAGGATCCGCCAATCGGGGTCATGCTTTCGAAAGCGTGATCCATCGCAACCTGGGCGTGAATGAGATGGCCGACCAGATGCAAGGCGTGGCCTTTCTCAAATCCCTGCCCTATGTGGATGCGGATCGGATCGGTGTGCATGGCTGGAGCTATGGCGGCTTCATGACCACCAACTTGATGCTGACCTATCCCGATGTATTCAAGGTGGGTGTGGCAGGTGGCCCTGTGATTGATTGGAGCAATTATGAGATTATGTATGGCGAACGGTATATGGATCGGCCACAGGACAACCCAGAGGGGTATAAGAATGCCAACCTGAAATTAAAGGCGGGCAACCTCAAAGGGCATCTGCTGATGATCCATGGCGATGTCGATCCCGTGGTGGTTTGGCAGCATAGCTTAGGCTTTTTGAAAGCCTGTGTCGATGCGAACACCTATCCGGATTATTTCGTCTATCCACGTCATCAACACAACGTGGTCGGCAAGGATCGGCCTCATCTGCATGAGAAGATCACCCGTTACTTTGACGATTATTTGAAATAGAAACAATTGGAATAAAAACTATAAAAAGCAGTACGATGAATATATTATTGGTAGGCTCAGGTGGGCGTGAACATGCGATCGCATGGAAAATCGCGCAAAGTCCGAAAGTGGATCAACTGTTTATCGCTCCCGGTAACGCGGGAACAGCGTTAGTAGGTACCAACGTCGATATGAAGGCAGACGATTTCGATGCGATCAAGTCTTTTGTGTTGGCGCATGAGGTACAGATGGTCGTAGTCGGCCCGGAGGATCCCTTGGTGAAAGGTATCTACGATTACTTCAAGCAGGATGAGGCGTTGGCCGCTATCCCCGTGATCGGCCCCAGCAAAGCGGGTGCGCAGTTGGAGGGAAGCAAGGATTTCGCCAAGGCGTTCATGATGCGTCATCACATCCCTACGGCTCGTTACAAGAGTATCTCCGCCGAGAACTTGGCAGAGGGTTATGCCTTCTTGGAGCAGCTGTCGGCTCCCTACGTCTTGAAAGCGGATGGTCTGGCAGCAGGTAAGGGCGTATTGATTATCGACAACTTGGCTGAGGCCAAGAAAGAGCTGGGCGATATGCTGGGCGGTATGTTTGGCGAGGCCAGCAAGACCGTGGTCATCGAAGAGTTCTTAGATGGCATCGAGTGCTCAGTCTTTGTGTTGACGGATGGCAAGGATTACAAGGTGCTGCCCGTAGCGAAAGATTATAAGCGGATCGGCGAGGGCAATGTGGGTTTGAATACCGGCGGTATGGGTGCGGTATCACCTGTCCCGTTTGCGGACGAGACCTTCATGGAGAAGGTGGATAGCCGTATCATCCGTCCGACCATCGAGGGCTTGCAAGCCGAGGGTATTGATTACAAAGGATTCATCTTCTTAGGTTTGATCAATGTGAAAGGGGAGCCGATGGTGATTGAGTATAACTGTCGTATGGGCGACCCGGAGACGGAGGTGGTGATGCTGCGTATCGCTAATGACCTGGTCGATCTGATGGAAGGTGTGGCCGCAGGCGACTTAGCCAACCGTGTGTTGAAACAGGATCCCCGGGCGGCTGTGACGGTGATGTTAGTCAGCGGTGGCTATCCCGAGGCCTACGAGAAGGGTAAGGTGATCAGTGGCATTGACCAGGTGGATCCGGAGAGCATCCTCTTCCATGCGGGCACGAAGATGGCCGATGGGCAGTTGGTGACCAACGGTGGCCGTGTGATCGCTGTTAGCTCTTATGGCGCCAACAAAGAGGAGGCATTGGCGAAATCTTTCGCCGGAGCCAAAGCGATCCAGTTCGACAAGAAGTATTTCCGTAGTGATATAGGCTTTGATCTCTAAGCGGGTATATCCATGAGTTTGGCATCCCATTACGGACAACGCTATCAAATAGGCACACAGGCGACATACGTGTATATGTTTGTCGCCTGCCTTGCTTGTTGGCTGCTGGGTTATTTTACCTCCACGGGGTATCCTGTCTATGGGGAGGTGACGGCTCCGCCCTTGTGGAATGCCCTTTGCACCGTGTTGCCAGGTAAGTCATGGACTTACCTCATTGGACTGTTATTGATGTTAGGTGGGGCTTTTTTTGTGCATCGCGCCAACTATGCGTTGATGCTGATTCGGGAGAAAAGCTATCTGCCATTCCTGTTCTATGCGCTGTTTATCAGTACCAATCCCGATTTCTTTCCACTGAAAGCCTCCTCTGTGGGAGTCTTTTGCCTCATCTTGGCACTCTACCAGCTTTTCACCGCTTATCACGATCCCGATGCGGTGGTGAAAGCCTATAATGCCGCCCTGTTGATAGGCATAGGCAGCCTGCTCTGGGTCTATATCTTAGGATTCTTACCCCTGTTTTGGTTGGGGATGTATAATTTTCGGAGCCTGACATGGCGTACCCTACTCGCCTCACTGTTTGGCGTTGGCACCGTTTATTGGTTCGTGTTGGGCTGGTGTGTCTATGCCCATGATTTCAGCCCCTTCACCTTGCCCTTCGCCAACCTCTTCAAGATCCGTCTGTTGACGGTGGTAGGTATTGCTGGGATTGACTGGCTCCAGATCCTGTTGATCGTCATCCTGTCTGTCATCGCCTCCATGAATATTCTGACCCATGAATATGAGGATAACTTGCGCACCCGCCAGTTCCTCTCCTTCTTGATCATGCTGCTGGCTTGGTCTTTTGGGCAGTTCTTCCTCTACGAGCAATCCTCGGAAGAGTTTCTGGCGATCGGCTGTGTGCCCGCTTCGATCCTGACCGCCCATTTCTTCACCGTCAAACGAGGAAAGTACATTTATGGGTTATTCCATGTAGCCCTCTTGCTGTTTATCACCCTTTTGATCTTTCATCTATGGAGTTTCTGATTGCCTACGGATTCATTGGTGTCTTTATCGCCTCCTTTCTGGCCGCTACGGTCTTGCCCTTTAGTAGTGAGGTGGTGCTGACAGGTGTGCTGTTGGCCGGTGCGTCCTATTGGCCCTGCATGATTGCCGCCACACTGGGCAACTTCTTGGGCGGCATGAGTTGTTATTGGTTAGGGATGTTGGGCAAAATGGAATGGATCGAGAAATATCTGAAATTAGATCCCGTCAAGTTAGGGAAGGTACAAAACTGGATCCAAGGGAAAGGCTCTTGGGTCGGCTTTTTCGTTTTCCTCCCCGGTATTGGCGATTTCATTGCCGT
>CAMGEM010000114.1 GCA_946055095.1 uncultured Parabacteroides sp.
AAGCCCTTCCACTGTCATGCCATAGAGAGCCTTCTCAGCAGTCGTCCGCAACCCAAGGAGGAGGTGGCCTTGACCCCCACCGAACGGGAGGTGTTGCGACTGATCGCCTCCGGCAAGACCGTGAAGGAGATAGCCGCCCTGCGCAACTCCAGCGTCCACACCATCATCACCCATAAGAAGAACCTTTTCCGCAAACTGGAGGTCAACAACGTCTATGAGGCCACCAAGTATGCCTTGAAAGCCGGTTTGATCGAGTTGGTGGAATATTACATCTGACGTGGTTGGATAGATATAGTTAGCTCCGCTACGGATATGTACAGTTTCACTTCACAATCATAATCTTCGTAACAACGCTTTCCTGGCCTTCGGGCGTAGAAGCCAAGACGAGATAGACACCGGAGGCGACACGCTCGCCCCGATAGTTGCGGCAGTTCCACGTGAGCTGACCGCCCAACGATTTGGCTTGATAGATCAGGTGGCCGGCGATGTCGGTAATCTTGACGTTGGAATCGCTCATCAATCCCACGATAGTCACTTGATCGGCCTGTTCCGGACGTACCGGGTTGGGATAGGCATAGACCTCGGAATAGTCGGCTTTCCCTTCGCTGGCTCCGGCCATGTAGGAGATGATGCCATTCTCGGTACCAAAGAAGACCTCGCCTGTCGCGTCGTTGATGGCGATGCTGAGGACGTTGTCGGAGAGCAGGGGAGAGTTCTCGGTGGTGAAATTCTCGATGGTCTCGCTGCCATCCTCATTGACCAAAAAGACGCCGTTGCCTTCCGTGCCGATCCATTTCCGGTTGCCTCCATCCACGGCTATCGCAGTGACCTTGGCATTGTCGAGGAAATAGCTGTTCTCGCCCTCCACGGTGCGGATGAGGCGTGTGGCATAGATCTGGTCAGGGTTGGTGATGGCTCGGTCGGGCACTGGGCAGATGATCGGGCCACGGTTGGTGCCCATCCAGATTTGTCCGTTCTTGTCTTCCGCCATGCAGAAGTAGTTACTCACGGCGATCGCCTCCCCTCCGGCACGGTTGAGGGGGAAGGAGGAGAAGAAATTGACGGTATCGTCGGAGGTATCTTCAATCGTACCCTTCTCGTCAAAGACCAAGATACCGATGTTGGTGCCACGCAGGATGTTGACCCACTTATGACCCCGCTGGGTGATCAACAGCTTATCCACCACCGATTGATCGTTGAGCACATTGTAGTCGTCTGCTTTCAAGACACACCAGTTGCCGTCTGCTTTCAGCACGTTGATGCAGCTGCTGATGGCCGTGTTGGTCGCCCAAAGGTTGCCGGCTTTGTCATAACAAAGTCCCTCCACACGGGTATAGTTGAGCGAGTTGCCTGTGATGGCCGAGGCCAAGGTGCTATTCTTTGTGTTATGCAGTTTCACGAAGGCATCCTCCTTGAACTCAAACACGCCCTCACCCCAGGTGGAGGCAAAGTAGTGGGTCGGATCGGCCGGATCGACCGCTATGGAGGTGACATCGGCGAAGCGTACGCCACTTTGCTTGGCTATGTCGCTCTCGTTGAGGTTGGTCCATTGGCCATTCTCATTCACCATCAACGTTCCGGGACGGTTGTAGCGATCGGTCCATCGGCCACCACCAGCCACCCAGAGTTTCCCTTGCTGGAAGGTCATGAAGTCGCAATAGTTGCGCTTGGGGCTGTCTTGCAAGGCCACCAACTGTGCGGCGAATGGCTCCATCTGGTTTGTTTTCAGCTTCATGCCAATCAGTCCATCCGCCCCTGCCGCTACCCAGTAGTTGCCCGCCGTATTGTTGCAGGCGATGCCGTTGGTGGTGCCTGTCGCCACTTTCGTCTGTTTGTCTAATGCCGTGCAGATATAGGTATGGCTGTTGGTGTAAGCCAGCAGTTGATCTCGTTGAAGGGTCATGCCGACTAATGACGCATCCGCGCAAAGCGGTTTCACGGTGTGATCGGCAGCCTCGTAATAGATGCCTTTCCCCTTCACGAAGAGGCAGAGCCGCTCTTGGAAAAAGGCGATGGATTGGATCTGTGAGGGAGCGAACAGCGTAGTTTGCAGTGTGTAAGCCTTCCAGTTGGTGGCATCCAACAGGTTATCGGTCGTGGAGGCCGTCAGTAAGCCGTTGGTCGTAGCGGCATAAAGGGTTTCTCCTTGTCGAGCCACGGAGCGCACCGCTTGGTTCAGTCGATAGGTCTCCGCCACCTCATCTTTCGCTGCGTTGATGGCGATAATGCCAAAGTTCATGGCCAAGTAGGCCTTCTCTTGGTCGTTGCAGATGGCATTGACCGTCTTGTCTTGCAGGTTGGTGCTGTTTTTGAGGTAGGGCAGGTTGTAGGTACTGCTCTCGCCCAATAGATCCAAGTTGCCATTGCTGTAAGCGATCAACAGCTTTTGGGCGGCCGTATTGTATTGGATGGCCACAATGTTGTTGTCGCTCAATCCATTCTCCCGGGAATAGTATTTCAAGGATTGATCCTCCTTCCCATAGCTGTAAAGCGAACCATTAGCCAAGGCATACACCACCTCGTTGGCCTCCGTGACTTGCGTCGTGTTATAATAGGAGAGGTAGGGTGTCCAAGTGCCCAACCCTTGTGCGAAGAGGGTGTGCAACAGGGTACATAGCGAGAGGCAAAAGAGGAATCGTCTCATAACGCGGCGGATGAGGTGGATAAAAAGGCGGCTAACTTTTGGCAAGCCAAGGCCCGGTGACTGATGTGGTTCTTGATGTCGTCGCCCAGTTCGGCGAAGGTGCGGTCGTGACCCTCCGGCTGGAAGATGGGGTCATAGCCAAATCCACTGTTGCCCCGTTTCTCTTCCGTGATCGCACCACGGATGATGCCCTCGAAGAGATGCTCCTCCCCCTTCCAGATGAGCGCGATCGCGGTGCGGAACTGCGCTTGGCGGTGTGTCACGCCCTCCAGCTCGTGCAGCAGCTTACGCATGTTGGCCTCCGAGTCATGCCCATCGCCTGCGTAACGGGCGGAATAGACACCGGGTGCGTTGTTGAGTGCCTCCACCTCCAATCCGGTATCGTCGGCAAAGCAATCATAACCGTAATGCTCCTTGATGTAACGGGCTTTCTGCAGGGCGTTGCCCTCCAAGGTGTCGGCCGTCTCGGGAATGTCGTCGTGGCAGTTGATGTCGGCCAAGCTCACGATGCGCACCAATCCCTCGGTGATTTTCCGCACCTCGTCCAGCTTATGTGCGTTATTTGTCGCAAATACTAAAGTATCCATCTTTTGTTTCTTTGTTATCTTGTTCTTACTTTTGCGCGAAAGTACGCAAACATTCGATTCTCATGAAAAAAGAGCTTATCCGTTTTCTCCTTTTTACATGTATAGTAACGCTGTTTTTAGGTGTTTGTTTTACGTCGGCCGATTTCTTTGCGATTCCGGTGGCCGGGGTGAAAGATTTCTTGGTCGTTGCGGCACAATGGGCGATGGTGATGGTGGCGCTTTTTCTGCTCTGTGTGGGATTGGCCTCCTTTCGTGGGCTGTTTGCGATCGGTTTGCCGCTGTTGACCTTGGCGAGTGCCACGTTGGCTTGGTTTCGCTGGACATTGAACGCCACGCTGACCCCTATGATCTTGGATGCGGCTTTGGAGAATGATTGGCGCACATCAGGTGATCTGATCTCCGTAGGTTTGGTGGGTGGCCTCTTCCTTTCGCTATGGGTGGCAGGAGGATTGGTCTATTATCGTTGGCGCAAAATCACGCTGCGCCGTCCACTGCTTCCTTTTGTGTGTGGTGTGGTCGGTTTAGTGGGCTTGATGCAGGTCTTCGCCTTGCGGCGACCCATCTCAGAGCGGATCCCTTTTACGCTCTATTTCTCCACGGTGCGTTATTGGCAGGAGAAGCAAATCGCCCAAGAGGAGCGGATCGACCTCACGGCAGGAGCCCATTGTGAGGAGGAGGAGCTGACCGTGGTCGTGGTGCTGGGCGAATCGGTACGTCCTGACCATTTAGGGTTGAATGGCTACAGCCGTAACACGACTCCTCGGTTGGCTAAGGAGGAGGCACTGGTCTCCTTTCCTGCTATCTATACGGAGCAAACCTATACCAATCGCAGCATCCCCCATCTGCTGACACGGGCCGACAGTAGCGACTATGAGCGGGCCTATACGGAGCAATCGTTTATCTCGCTCTTTCGGGCGTGTGACTATTATACGGTCTGGTTGGCGAATCAGGAGGCGGCGAATACCTACGTCTATTTCATGAACGAGTGTGATTCGTTGTTTCATGTGAATATCGACAAATCATCGTATGTGTTTGATCGGTGGGTGGATGGCGATCTATTGCCCCTGTTGGATGAGGCCCTGCGGGTGGAGCGTCCTCGCAAGCTGATCGTCTTGCATACCATAGGCTCACATTGGTGGTATAACTCCCACTTCACGGACGATTACGCACAGTTTCAACCCATCGTGAAGAGCAAGGTGATTTCCTCTTGCACGCAGGAGGAGATGATCAATTCCTACGACAACACGATTCTCTATACCGACTATTTCCTCTCTGAGGTGATCAATCGTTTGCGAGACCGCAAAGCCGTGTTGCTTTATCAATCCGATCATGGCGAGGCGTTGGGTGAGGAGGGCGTTTGGCTCCATGCGGCGGAAACACCTTATACCCATCAAGCAGCAGGGTTTGTTTGGCTCTCACCCGCCTATGAGCAAGCCCACCCTTCCCGTTTAGCGATTCTTCGCGGGAACGCTTCCCGTCCCTATCGCACCGACTACCTTTTCCATAGTGTCTTGGATGCGGGAGGTATCCAGTCTCCCTATTTCGATGCCTCGTTGAGTGTGTGGCGGAGCAACGAGGGTATTTGAGATACACAAAAAATAAAGAGGAAAAACGCCAACGTTTTCAGTTAATTCCTAATTTTGTGCGCCTAAACAACGATAGAAAGAAAATGGTAGAGAAATACGATTACTTAGTGATAGGCTCCGGCATCGCGGGCATGAGCTTCGCCCTGAAGGTAGCCAACGAGGGACGCAGTGTGGCGCTCATCTGCAAGGCAGGTCAGGAGGAAGCCAATACCTACTTCGCCCAGGGAGGCATTGCCTCAGTGACTAATCTGAAGGTGGATAACTTCGAGAAACACATCGAAGACACCATGATAGCTGGCGACTGGATCAGCGATCGTGCGGCTGTGGAAAAAGTAGTGCGGGAAGCTCCGGCGCAGATCAAGGCTTTGATCGACTGGGGTGTGCAGTTCGATAAGAAGGCCGATGGCGAGTTCGACCTCCACAAGGAGGGTGGCCACTCTGAGTTCCGCATCTTGCACCATGCCGATAATACAGGCGCAGAGATCCAAACCAGCTTGATCCGTGCCGTACATGCGCATCCGAATATTAAGGTATATACCAACCATTATGCCGTGGAGATTATCACGCAGCACCACATGGGCATCATCGTGACCCGTCACACGCCGGGCATCAAGTGCTATGGAGCCTACGTCTTGAATGAGGAGACGGGTGAGGTGCATACCTTCCTCTCACGCATCACCGTGATGGCGACCGGTGGCTGTGAGGCGGTCTATCGTAACACCACCAATCCCTTGGTAGCTACTGGCGATGGTATCGCGATGGTCTATCGGGCAAAGGGTGCGGTCAAAGACATGGAGTTTATCCAGTTCCATCCGACGGCTCTCTACCATCCGGGCGACCGTCCCAGCTTCTTGATCACGGAGGCTATGCGTGGATATGGAGCCGTGCTTCGCAACCTCAGTGGCGAGGAGTTCATGCAGAAATACGATCCACGTCTCTCCCTTGCGCCTCGTGACATCGTGGCCCGGGCTATTGATAGCGAGATGAAGCAACGAGGCGAGGATCATGTCTATCTCGACGTGACGCATAAAGATGCGGAGGAGACCAAGCATCACTTCCCCAATATCTATAAGAAGTGCCTCAGCTTGGGCATCGACATCACCAAAGATTACATCCCTGTAGCGCCGGCGGCACACTACCTTTGCGGTGGTATCAAGGTTGATCTGGACGGTCAGAGCAGCATCCGTCGCCTCTATGCGATTGGCGAGTGCTCATGCACCGGCCTGCATGGTGGCAACCGTTTGGCCTCCAACTCCCTCATTGAGGCGGTAGTCTATGCAGACGCAGCGGCTAAGCATTCGCTCGGTGTACTCGATCGTTATGACTTTGAGCAAGACATCCCCGAATGGAACGACGAGGGTACCATCTCCAACGAGGAGCGTGTGCTGATCACACAGAGTATGAAGGAGGTCAACCAGATCATGGAGGCCTACGTCGGTATCGTCCGTAGCAATACCCGTTTGATCCGGGCTTGGAACCGCCTTGATATTCTCTACGAGGAGACCGAGAAACTCTTCAAGCGTTGCAAAGCCTCACGGGAATTGTGCGAACTGCGCAACATGATCAATGTGGGTTACTTGATCACTCGCCAAGCCATGGAGCGCAAGGAGAGTCGTGGCTTACACTACACGATCGACTATCCCCCCAAGAAGAAAGCTTAAGCAAACCTGTTTATCATGGGCGATTCGCTGATCAGCGGATCGCCCATGAATAGGGATTAGTAATGATGAGCCGATAGGATTAGCAATCTTATCGCCTCGACAATACCTATGTCTGGAGCGATACGTCTGCTACTCAAAAGAGAGATAGGGCTGCAAGCGTTGGCGATCCAGGTCGGTGAACTCTTCCAACAGGATCAGGTTGTTCCAACCGCTGAGCGGAGCCTTTCGGCGTAGCCGTTCGATCTGACGCACTTGTGAGGTGTTGAGGTAGGGGTGGCGCAGCAGCTCCTTAAAGGAGAGGTGGTTGATACGCAACGGCTGAATGCAGGTCGTATCTGTCTTAAACCAGGGATAGAGGGCGTTGTAACGATCCTCATCAATGCCATAGACCTCCGCCAGTTGCTCCACGGTGTAGAAGCCGCCCAAGAGCTCCCGATAGCTGACGATGCGGCGGGCGAAGGTGCTGCCAATACCCGGAATTTTTCGCAGCGTGAGTGTATCGGCTTGATTCAGTTCGATGACTGTACCCTTAGGAAACTTATCCGATGCCCGCTTGTAGGTGGTGCGTTGCGGTAGCCGAGGCCAGGTTTGTGGTGCTTTAGCTGGTTGAGGAATGACCGTTGGCTTCTCTTTAGACGACTCTTGCCAGGTAGGCAAACTGTCCGTGACCACGCTTATTAAGCTGTCCGTCTGTGTAGATAGGGGAGGGAATGCTGTTGGTGTAGGAGAACCCTCGTCAGCGGTATGGATGATCGCTATCCCTGTGCCTGCGATTAAACAGAGGAGCACAAGCAAGGCATTGCGCTCCCCCCTTGAGAAATAACAGAAATCTTTCAGTCGCATAGTAGTAAGGTTTTTGGTAGGTGATCAGCATCTGTTAATTATGCACGAGTGTGCCGATATTCTCACCACTCATCACCTTCTTGAGGTTGCCCACAGTGTCCATATCGAATACGATGATGGGGAGGTTATTCTCCTTACACATGGTAGTGGCGGTCAAGTCCATCACCTTCAAGCCTCGGTTGTAGATCTCGTCGTAAGTGATCTCGCTAAACTTGGTGGCTGTCGGGTCTTTCTCCGGGTCTGCCGTATAGATACCATCCACACGGGTACCCTTCAACATTACATCTGCTTCGATCTCAATGCCACGCAAGGAAGAACCCGTATCCGTCGTGAAGAAGGGATTACCTGTTCCACCCGACATGATCACAACATTACCCTGTTCCAGCAGCTCAATCGCCCGCCATTTGTTATAGAACTCACCGATCGGCTCCATGCGGATTGCGGTCAACACCTTTGCCTTCACGCCTTGTGCTACTAAGGCAGAGCTAAGTGCCAAGCTGTTGATGACGGTAGCCAACATACCCATCTGATCACCCTTTACCCGATCAAAACCTTTCGAGGCACCGCTCAATCCGCGGAAGATGTTACCGCCACCAATCACAATACCGATCTGTACACCCATCTCGGCGATCTCCTTGATTTGTGTGGCATATTCGGCGAGTCGGTTCTCGTCGATACCATATTGTTTACTGCCCATTAGCGATTCACCGCTAAGCTTCAAAAGAATCCGTTTATAGTTCATTTTATTGCTATTTTAATTGATTACTTATTCTGCT
>CAMGEM010000115.1 GCA_946055095.1 uncultured Parabacteroides sp.
GTCGCTCCCTCCGGATAATAGAGATCCAGTCGGCAACGCTCCTTGGCATACGCATCAGCCGATGTGGAGTAAGGCAGGTTGTCCACCTGCTTATAGGTCAGCTCCTGCGCCGTCAGCCAAGGAGCCAGCAAGAGCGACACTAAAATCCATAAAAACTGCTTCATGACATTCTAATTTAATGTTATCCAAATCTTTATTTATCAAACACTAACGATGATTTAAAGTAATTCCAGTTCGCCTTCTCCCAAAGCGGCACCTGCCCAGCGAGACGCAGGCGATACTCCTCCCAGCTGGTCTGCTCTACCTGGCTCCAACCCTTCTCAGCCATGCCTGCCAAACGAGGCATCAAGAGGAATTGCAGGTCACGGAAGTTATTCACCGTCTCGCACCAGACAGCGGCCTCGATGCCCGCCACCTTCTGCGTCGGCTCCTCCACCGTCGGATTGAAGGTCATCGGATCCCAGTCATACATCTCGGCAACAGTCTGCTTCTCATAGGCCATCATACCCAGTCGAGCCTGCTCTGCCGCTTGCGTAGAATCGATACTCGCCTCCGCATAGGGCGTGTCTAAATAGGCATAGCGGCTTGGTGAAAGAATCACCTTTGCCCCCTTGCCAATACCCAACTCCGGATCCTTCGAGGCCTCCTTCATAAAGTCAGCATAGAGCTTCATCAGTTTGCGATAAGACTCCGGTTTGTCTTTCATCGCCTCCCCGGAATTTATCGCTTCGGCATTGCTCCGCTTCAAGAAGATCCAATGCTGGAAAAGGTCACCCTCACCAATATCGGCACGGGCCGTCTCTTGCCAGCCCACCATCCGCTTGCCAGTGGCCTTCACCATCTCACGGATCGCATGGATATAGCGCACGAACTTGTCGTGCGACAAGCCGACCGCCTCGTCACCACCAATATGCATGTAAGCACCAGGAGCCAAGGCCGCCAACTCCTTCACCACCGCCTCCGTCAAGGCCATCGCTTTCGGATCATCCACGTCGAGGGCGTTCAACGCCTGCCCTGCGAAATTGGCATCGAGCTTCAGCTTCACGGCGTTAGTCAACTCTGGATAGGCCGCAAAGACGGCCTTCGTATGGCCAGGCAGATCCACCTCCGGGATGATCGTCACCTGCCGTTCCGCCGCATAGCGTACCAACTCCTTGAACTGCTCCTGCGTGTAGTAACCCCCTGGCTTGCCCTCGTTGGGAATCTGTCCACCCACCTCGGCCAACTTCGGATAGGCCTTGATCTCGATGCGCCAACCCTGATTGTCCGAGAGGTGCATGTGCAGCACATTCATCTTATAAAGCGCCAAAAGGTCGATCACCTGCTTCACCTCCTCCGGCGTGAAGAAACAGCGAGAGACATCCAACGAGAGACCCCGCCAAGCGAACCGAGGCGCATCCTTCACCTCCAAGATCGGCAGATAGAGCTTACCGTTCTCCGCCGGTGTCGCATTTTGTGCCACGATCTGCGTCAGTGTGGCGATACCCCGATAAAGCCCCTCTATGGCAGGAGCCTTGATGTAGATATTCTCCCGTTCGATAGAGAGTGAATAGCGCTCATCCATCGGATCTCCTCCCTTCGGGCTGTTACCATAGGTAGCGGGCAGATCTGCAAACTCCTCCGGTTTCAGCAGCTCCATGAAGATGATGCAGTTCGACTCCTTACAAGAGGCGTAGGCCAATTTCATGCCGCTAACCCGCTCGATCTCCTCCGAGAGTCGAGCCGCCGCACCCCGCAACGCCTCGTCGTTATAGCCAATCTCCGTACGAGGACCTATCGAGAAAAGCCCCTCACCCCGCACCAGCTCCACGGGAGCCGGAATCACGTTCACTTGTCGCTCGCCCACATCAGGATCAGCACAACCTACCATCATGCAAAGGGCACACGCTACGGCAGCCCAACCAAAAAGTCTTTTTTTCATGTTCGATTTATTAGCTAAAGATTTTTTATCCTGTTATTAGTAACGAGCGGCCAATCTAATTATTGTGCACACTTTTAACGCACTTATACGGTGCGTTAAAAGGTCCACTTCATCGCTAACGTCGGATTCCATTTAAAACCATCCATCACGGCAAAGTTCGTCGAGATCTCCCATTCCGTGCCAACGCTCAGGTTGAAACCGTCGGAGATTCCTTTGAACTTATTCAAGTTGACCCAGAACTGCGGCTCTGTCAAAAGCACCCACTCATGCGGATCGCCATACATATCTGTATGCTTCTCCCGCCAGAAATCGGCGAAGCCCGTGAAGGAGAACTTGCCAGCGCCAAAATGTACGTACCAAGTGCCCGTCAGCTGGAAACTGTTGGGCGACTCATTGCCACGCAGGTACTTATACATCGGCGTGAAGGTGAACCCCTTTGTGAAGTCCGCCTTGTTCCAGGTATAGGTAACACCCGTCAAGTAGGCATCCTTAATGTATTTGATGCCACCGTTATACTCGATGTGCCAGGAGAAGGGTGGTTCCCAGAAACGCAACTCCCGGGAAATCTCCCAATAGGCCGACTTCACCTCGCCATCGCCATAGTCCATATCTATGAAAAAGAAGGTACTACCCCACTTATCCGCCTTGAACATCTCAACGGTAGAGGTCAACTTCGGACGAGTCGATAACTCATCATAGATGGAATGACCAAAGTCGTAATGTAACTGTACGTTCTGTGCCCGCAAGCCTATCGCAACTCCCAGCAGAACAACAAATAAAACCCCAATTTTTCGCATACGCATGCTGTTTCAAAGGAGAATCTACAATCACTTATCATACTTTCCATCGAGGATCACCTCTTTCACAGCCTCCAAATAGCCAAAGCCATATTTCCGATCAGGCAACAGGTAACTTCCCTCTACCCACTCGTTCCAAGCGTTGATCATGACGAACTTCGGCTGCTCGGGATGGCTATCTGCATACTCCTTCGCCACCTGCAAGAAGGCTGCGAACGCCTGCGGCGACTGATGGAAACGGGTCACATCTTGCGCACCCTTCGCCGGGAAACGGGGCGTATCATCCCATCCAATAGAGACAGTCGGGAAGACCGGGATATCCAATGCCTCGTCCCAGTCCTTACGAATCTCAATGGCATCAGCACCATGCTTCAAATAGTCACAGTCAAAGCCACCCATGTTGTAGAAAGCCACACTATTGACACCCAAGCCATCAATCAGTTCCTTTAAACTCTTTGTGTTATCAGCACTCAACGGATAGCCGCCACCTGGATTCATCTGGAAATGGACACCTGGGAAGCCCGCCTCCTTCGCTTTTTCGCGGAAATAATCCAGTGCCTTACGTGTCTCTTCGATCGAGCCGAAGCTCTCCACCAACTGCCCATAATCGAAGATCGCCATCACCGGGCAGCCCTCGATCTTCACATAATTCGGACGCTTGAAATAACGGTCGATCACCCGATCGACAATCGTCTTGAACTGATCCCAGTTCACCTTCGGGTCGAACAACACCGTACGGTCATCGCCATAACGGTGGTAATTCCAATAGTTGTGCACGACCGTATGGTTGGCCCACATGATGTAGAAATTCATCGCCTCATTGTTCTCCGCCTTCAGGAAACCCTCGTCAAGCGCCTCCTCCAAATAGGGATAATCCATGAACCAATACCAATCATAGATAAAGGTATTCACACCATGCTTCAAAGCCTGGTCGATCCAACGCGCCACCACCTTGGGGTCATCGTCATGCTCATAGCCCCACAACGGCTGTCTCGGCTGGTAATGCCCCTCGAAACGGGGATTACCCTTCTTGATCACCTCCCACTCGCCTTCACCGTCGGCCCATAAATGCGCATGAGCCAACGAGTCATCGTGGCAAGAGGGCCAAATGTAAGCCGCCACATAATAATCCGAATTGCGTTCTCCTGAAGCCGGCTGCTCCATGGATGCTGGTTGATTACATCCAGCGAGATAAACACATAACGAGGCTACCGCACCTCCCAAAAATCCATTCAACTTCTTCATGATATTGTCTGTATAAATAGTCGTTTTCGTGTACCTACCGCTTCTTCACGGGCTCGCATGAGAGGCCCACACCCAGTTTCTTGAAGATCTTACGGTCAATGTCGCTCAGCATGACGGTGGTATGCACTTGGCATCCCCTGAGATTAGGCAGTTGCTGCAACGCACGGGAGCAATGCTCATCCGTGTCACTCAAGACAGAGAGCGCCACCAATACCTCATCCGTGTGCAGGCGTGGGTTCTTACCCCCTAAATAGGTAATCTTCGTTTTCTGGATGGGTTCGATCATGCTTTGCGGAATCAGCTTGACATCGTGGTCAATCCCCGCCAAATACTTGGTCGCATTCAGCAACAAGGCCGCTGAACACCCCATCAACAGGCCTGATTGCGACGTGATAATGGTTCCATCCGCCAGTTCGATGGCCGCACAGGAATGGCCGCACGCCTTGCTGCGCGCTTTGGCCGCTCCCACGACACGACGGGTATCTAATGAGATATTCGCCTGCGAGAACAGCAACTTGATCTTGCTGATCTCTTCCTGATTGCTCGCCCCATCTGCCGCCTTGTTTGTCGCCTCGTAGTAACGACGGATGATCTCTTGACGGGCCGCCTGACAGCACACCTCATCATCGCTGATACAGAAGCCTATCATGTTCACACCCATATCCGTAGGTGATTTATACGGATTCTCCCCGTAAATCTGCTCGAAAAGCACGTTGAGTACCGGGAAGATCTCTATGTCTCGGTTGTAATTGATCGCCACCTTGCCATAGGCGTCGTAGTGGAATGGATCAATCATGTTGACATCGTTCAGATCGGCCGTAGCCGCCTCATAAGCGATATTCACGGGATGCTTCAGCGGAAGATTCCAAACTGGGAAGGTCTCAAATTTGGCATAACCCGCACGGATGCCTCTCTTCTGCTCATTGTAGAGCTGAGAGAGGCAAACCGCCATCTTGCCTGATCCAGGTCCTGGTGCGGTCACCACCACCAAGGGTCGCTCTGTCAAGACATAATCATTCTTTCCAAAGCCCTCGTCCGAGGCGATGAGCTGCACATTGTGCGGATATTCGTCGATGAGGTAATGCAAATAGGTCTTAACCCCCATATTCTCCAACCGCTGCCTATAAGAAACCGCCGAAGGCTGTCCGTTGAAATGGGTGATAACTACCGATCCCACGAAAAAGCCTCGCTCCTGAAACTCCGAGCGCAAACGCAACACATCCTCGTCATACGTAATGCCCAAATCGGCACGCACCTTGTTCCGCTCAATATCCTCCGCACTGATCACAATCACGATCTCCAACCGATCCGCCAGTTTTGAGAGCATACGGAGCTTGGAATCAGGCTCAAAGCCGGGCAGCACACGGCAGGCATGATGGTCGTCAAAAAGCTTTCCGCCCAGCTCCAAATAGAGCTTCCCGTCAAATTGAGCAATACGTTCACTGATATGCGCAGACTGAATGCTGCAATATTTCTCGTTGTCAAATCCTTTTTTCATCTGATCAATTTCTGCTAATCATTACGGCAGCCAAAGGTACAACGATTCATGCGACTATCCGCCCATTTCAGGTAAAAAGTTTCCTATATCAGCTGTCCCCTCGCCTACTTCGTCACCTTGACACAACGCAGGATGCTGTGGTTACGGATCAGCAGTTTGCCGTCGGCAAGAGCCAAAGGAGCCCAGTTGCCATTGGGGATACGACCACCAAACTCCGCTGCTCCGGAACTGCCCTCCTCCAAGAGGTTAGCTTTGGAGATCGGCTTGAAGGCCTCGGCTGAGGGTTCGATCAGATAGAGCGTCTTATTGCCATCGGTAGCGAGAATCAAGCCATCGGCATAGATCATGCTGCCCTTATCGAAGTTGGGATTCCGCTTGGTCTTCCACTTGATATTGCCCTCCATGTCCATGCAGGTGAGGCCGTCACGCCGTCCACTCGTACCATACTGGCCGTAGAAGTAGCCATCGAGGAAGAGCGCTGGTTTCGTCTGGTCGCCAAACTCCACGGTCGTGAAGAGCTCTTTCGTCGTGAACTTCCCGTCGGCACCACGCTGCACCTGGATCATCGTCGCTCCACGTTCGTAGCCCCCTACGACGAGCAACTTGCCATCGCCCGCCTCGGTAACCTGAGAGCAAGAGATGTGACACTCCCAGTTGTCATACCGCCACAGCTCCTCTCCCGTCTTGGGATTGAAACCGATCACACGCCCCTTCTCCTTCGGCGCATCCCGATGACCAATGGGATTCGTAGAAGAAATCACGATGCTCAGGTGATCCTCGCCGTCGATGCGTACGATCGACGGGCTGGCATAAGTCTCAGGACCTAAGTTCTTTGTTTGCCAAACCACTTCTCCTGTCTGCTTCTTGAAAGCCAAGAGGCCGGCACCGGGAGCTCCACTATATACATATACCAAATCGCCATAGATCAAGGGGCATTGTGCGATTGCCCAGATCGGCAGTTTATCGCCTCCGTAGTCTTTCCAGATATTCTTGTTCCACAGTGGTTTGCCACTTTCGGTGTCGAAGCAATAGAAATCGCCGTTATGGCCACAAGAGAAGAGCAATTTGCCCTCCACGGCCGGCACACTACGTGAACCGGGGAACTGCACGGCTCCCGGTGAGGGATAAGTGTAGTGCCACAATTCCTTGCCTCCATCGAGAGTCAGGCAACGCATGGTCTCCTCCTCCTTGTCGGCATCCCGATCCAAGAGATAGATTTTTCCCTTCTCCACGACAGGGCCGCCATAGCCAATGCCGACAGGCACCGTCCAGAGTACCTCAGGCCCCTCGGCAGGCCATTCGCGAAGCAGATTCTTCTGTGTTGATTTACTGTCACTGGTCGGGCCAAGATAACGCGGCCAGTCTTGTGCGGAAGCACCTATCGCCAAGGTCGATAGGGCGCAAGCGATGAAAAGTTGCTGTACGTTCATGATAATTCTTTTGTTTAGAAATTTGGTGACAAATGTCTCTTTTTATTCGCAAACTACCGAATAAAATTCCTCCAAAAGGAAAAAACCATGAACGATGACGAAAAAAGCAATTTGTCTGGAGCAGGAATTACAACCTCGGGAGGAGCAAGCCCAGACAAGCTACACAAGGGCTAATCCTTTAGCGTAAAATTGCTCCGACCGATCAAATTACCATCCGCGAAAATATCCACTCGATAGGTGCCTGCCGAAAGGAACTCCTCGATATCCCAATACATCGTTACGGCCACCTCCTCGCCTTCATATTCAATCAGTTTCTTCATGGAATAGCCTATCTCTTTCCCCTCGAAAGGAAAAACATTCGAGCGATTCTTCATTAGAATATCATCATCCGGCTTCATGAGACGTACATAAACCGTCTTCTCACCAACAGGCGCAGTAATGTTCTTTGCGATCTTGAACGTCAAGACAAACTGCTGCATATTCTTGATACGCTTCGCTAACTTGCCACGAGCATTGACAGGTGTCACCTGAATGTCCGTCGCATCCAACCGGCTGGCTAAAGTCACCCGTTCCGTCAGTTTCTCTTTCTCTTTTTTCAAGGTAGCCGCTTGGGAAGTCGCTTGCTGATACTTCTGCACAGCCTCCTTCTTCTCCACCTTCAACTGCTCATTTTCTCTGTTCAATGAGTCAATCTGCTGCACATAATTGCGCATGATCTTACGCAAGGTGGCCAACTCCTTCTTTAAGCGAGAGATCTCTTTCGCATTGGTGGCCTTTACTGTACGCAACTCCTCCAAGAGACGCTGCACTTTGGCCTGCTCAGTCGATAACAAGGCTATCAATGAATCATTGCCCACACTAAATTTATATCCCTCATACTGAAGAGACAATTCATTATACTCATCTTCCAGAGCCTCTTTTTCCAAATTAAAAGACTCCATCAGATCACCCATTTGCTGCTTTTGATGATAAATATAATAGCCTGCACCTGCAATACCCAGTAACAAAACGATAACCACCACTATCAAGAGTGATAATTTATTGACCTCTTTAGTCTCTTTCTTTTCTATATCCATACAAGATCTTTTATTCTTTGTAATTATAGGTCTGCAAAAGTACAATTAATTACGCATATAACAAAAAAGGGAGTCAATCTTTTGGACTGACTCCCTCTCT
>CAMGEM010000116.1 GCA_946055095.1 uncultured Parabacteroides sp.
AATCACGCACCTCATAGGGCACGCCGTCTGCTATTCGATAGGTAATCACCGCTTGTGCAGTGTCGTTTGCGATCACCTCTACCTGTCCGATGTGCGGGTGAGCGAAGTCGATGCTAAAGTTGCGCAACGTACAATTCTCAGCGTGAACTAACGAGACCGGAAGCATTCTGCCATGGAAGATCAGCTCAGCACCTTGCCCGTCGAACGTGAGATTTTTCCAATGTTCGAGTGCCAAACCGACCTGCTTGGGATTATCTTGATCGTGATTGGAGATGTAATACACCCGTTCCGTAGCGGACTCAGGATAGAAATGATATTGCCCCTTCGGAAGAATAATCGTACAAGGTCGATCAGGATTGACCTCTTGAGCGATTTTTTCCAATGCTTGACGCAATAATGGGGAACTATCATTCTCTTGATTCGGTATTAAACCGTAATCAGCTAACGAATAAATTTGCTCATTACCACATGCCGTGCATAACAACCAAAGGCTTGCCAAAAAGGTAAACGGATGAATAAGTATATGATGTCTCATGTCAGGATACATAGTTTTTCATGTGTATAATCTTGTTCTTGCCACAAAGATAGACTTTTTCCATGAATGAAAGGCTAATCTTGTCATCTTCTGTAAGAGAGAAATCCGTATTCCAATAAAAAATGAGGATCTTCATTGACCAGAAAACGGATCGCTTCCAGACTCTTCTCTTGATCGAAAGGCAGACTATCAACCAAATCACATACAAATCGAGGTGCACCTTTTACCGCGATTAGCAGAGCGGCACGTATGGCTTCAAACTCCGCCTCAGTCATTTCCGCTTGCGTAGGGCAACAATGGTCGCATTTACCGCAACGATGAGTAAGCGATTCTCCAAAATAGCTCAACAACAGCTGACTCCGGCAAGCGTTAGGCTCCTCCATGTAGCGAATAACCGCCTCAGCTTGCTCCGTCAACCGTTTTCGTCGCTTCTCATAGATATCCTTAGGAATCACGATCTGCTTCTCCGACAGACGGGGACCATTGAAACAAATGGAGAGGGGCACTTCGCGCCGATGTTGTCTCCGTAAGGATATCGGAATTTCTTGAGGTGGTACATGCCCCTCCTCAAAGTCTAAATAGCCACTACGCATCAATAACTTGAGCGCATAGTAAGTGCGAGTCGGTGCCAAGGTATACTTCAGACAAAAGTGATTAAACGAGAAATCAAACGTACGATCCTCTCCTTCCCCCATAGGCAATTCAAGGTAGTCACCCAAATACGCATATACGCTGCGAATAAAAGGTTTAGGAGGGAAACGGCTGATCAATTCTCGCTCTAAACGAGCCTTATCTATCGGGCTATATAGCGCTATCGCATACGCAACTTCCCCGTCTCGCCCTGCCCGTCCTGTCTCCTGGAAATACTCCTCCAACGATCCTGGCGCATCCAAATGGACAACCCAACGAACGTTCGGCTTATCGATGCCTAAGCCGAAAGCGTTAGTGGCCACCATGATCCGATTGTCTGCTTTTGTCCATTCCGTTTGTTTGTGCGCTTTCTCTGCCCAAGGTAAACCCGCATGGAAATAATCGGCTGGTAATCCCTCCGCTTGTAAACGCCGTGCAACCTCCTCTGTCCGTAAGCGATTGCGGGTATAGACAATAGCGGAGCCCGTCGTCTGACGCAAAAGGCGCAACAAGGCCTGCCGCTTGTTATCTGTTTGCTGCACCCGATAGCACAGGTTGGGACGGACAAAACTCTGTTGGAACACCCGTTGCCGACGAAACGCCAACTTATCCTGTATATCCTTGATCACACGGGGTGTAGCGGTAGCGGTCAGTGCCAAGAGCGGTACCTCAGGAAAGAGGGGACGAATCTCAGCGATCCGCAGATAAGCCGGACGGAAATCATATCCCCATTGCGAGAGGCAGTGCGCCTCATCCACCACGATCAAGCAAATAGATAGGTTAGCTAAGTAAGCGTTAAACAGCGGTGAGTGCAGCCTTTCCGGTGAGACATAGAGAAACTTCACCTGCCCAGCTACGCATTGTGCCAGCCGTTGCTCCATGACCTCCCTGCTCAGACCTACATGCAGACATGTAGCCGACAACCCCACTTGACGCAGGCGATCCACCTGATCTTTCATCAAGGCGATCAATGGGGTAATGACCAAGCAACACCCCTTCATAGCAAGGGCTGGCACCTGGAAGGTGATGGATTTACCACCTCCCGTAGGCATCAGCCCCAACGTATCGTTTCCCTCATACACCGAGCGAATGATCTCCTCTTGCAGCGGGCGAAAAGCCTCATAGCCCCAATGCTTTCGTAAAAGCTCACGGAAGCGGTTCATGGCTTGGGCAAGGGAAGTTATCCGTCCGCATATCCTTGATCAACAGCTGGATATAGGTATTTCCATTGTAGATATTCTCCTCAATGGTGTAACAGATATGAAAGGGCAACATCTGCTTGATATGCGCATTATAGGAATGCATGCCGAAGGCAATGGCATGAATCGGCGTACTCGATTGTCCCCCAATCAATTCCAACTTCAAATGCTCCAACTCCTTACCGACCAACTTGCTGGTGCCATAATCCTTCACGTTGAGCGAGCAGAACACCGGTTTCTGATTATCCGGCCCAAAAGGGCTCATCTTCTTTAAGTCATTGACAAACTTCGGCGTGATGTCCTTCAAGTCTAAGATCGTGTCTATGTCGATTTGCGGGATCATTTGCTCCGGGAAGATCTCCTCCGCTGCCAGTTGCAGAAAACGTTGGGTGAAGGCCTCCAAGTTCTCCTCTTTCAGGGAGAAACCGGCCGCATAGGTATGTCCGCCAAAGTTCTCCAACAGGTCACGGCAGTTCTCTATCGCCTTGTAAATGTCAAAACCGGTCACGGAGCGAGCCGATCCGGTGATAAACTCAGACGATTTGGTGAGCACCACCGCTGGACGATAATACTTCTCTGTCAAGCGAGAGGCCACGATACCGATCACCCCCTTATGCCAGTTAGGGTTATACACCACGATCGCCCGGTTGTCGTCAATGTCTTGCACATTGTCGATGATCGCATTCGCCTCGTCGGTGATTTTCTTGTCCAGTTCTCTCCGCTCCTCGTTGTATTGATTGATGCTCTCGCTCTTCTCCCTCGCTACGGTACGATCTTTCGCCAACAACAGCTCTACCGCCTCCTTACCGTTCATCATGCGTCCAGAGGCGTTGATGCGAGGCCCTATCTTAAAGACGATGTCACTGATCGTGATCTCCTTGCCCGTCAATCCGCAAATGTCGATAATCCCTTTGAGTCCCAAGCTGGGATCACTATTGATCTGCTTTAAGCCATAGTAGGCCAAGATACGATTCTCGCCCGTGATAGGCACGATGTCGGAGGCGATACTGACGGCGCAAAGCTCCAGCAACTTCTCCAACTCTTGCGGGGGGAAGTTATTGCTCTTGGCAAAGGCCTGCATGAACTTGAAACCCACACCACATCCCGAAAGATGCTCATAGGGATATTTCGAATCCAATCGCTTGGCATCGAGCACAGCAACCGCATTGGGCAGCACATCATCCGGCATGTGATGGTCGCAGATGATGAAGTCTATCCCTTTCTGCTTGGCATACTCGATCTTCTCGATGGCCTTGATGCCGCAATCCAACGAGATAATCAGTGTCACACCATGGGCAGCCGCATAGTCGATGCCTTTGAAAGAGACACCACTACCTTCGTCGTAGCGATCAGGGATATAATAATCCAAGCTCGACGAATAGGGACGTAGATACTTGTACACCAACGATACAGCCGTCGTCCCATCCACGTCGTAATCGCCATACACCAAAATCTTTTCCTTTTCTCCCAATGCCTGATTCAACCGATTCACCGCCTTCTCCATATCTGGCATTAGGAATGGATCGTGCAGGTCGCTCAAACTGGGCTTGAAGAATCGCTTTGCCTCTTCCGCCGAGGTGATGCCTCGTTGGACGAGCAAAAGACTGATTACAGGGCTGATACCTAAATCAGCCGCCAATCGGTCTCTCTTATGTAACTCTTCGTCTGTCGGGGTTCGAAAGTTCCATTTGTTAATCATTATATATTGTTTTTTTCTTTTATCTTGCCATCGCTTGGTGTCTCTTTTACGGCACTTCTCCTCGGCCTTACGCCCAGATACCAAAACCCCAAGCTATTTCAAACCGTAAAAATAGAAATTAAAAAGGAGATTCGAAGCAAGTCTCCCGAAAAATCGTTTTTTTGTTGTGGTTTTTTTTAAAGTCGAAGAATCATTTGTATTTTTGCCTCATATTCGTAGCAAAAAATGATAGAAGATATTAAAAAGGCATGTGAGGTGATGGCTGCCGGTGGCCTTATCCTTTATCCCACAGACACGATATGGGGCATTGGCTGCGATGCGACCAATGAGGAGGCGGTACGGAAAGTGTATGCGCTGAAACGCCGGTCAGACCATAAGGCAATGCTGCTCTTGATGGACAGCAGTGCCAAATTGAATTACTACGTGCAGGAGGTGCCAGACGTGGCGTGGGACCTGATTGAATTGGCAGATAGCCCTTTGACCGTGATTTATAGTGGAGCACGCAACGTGGCTCCTAACCTGTTGGCCGAAGATGGCAGCGTAGGAATCCGTATCACGCAAGAGGAGTTTTCACATAAGTTGTGCGAGCGTTTTCGCAAACCGTTGGTTTCCACCTCTGCCAATGTGAGTGGAGCACCTTCTCCAGCCAATTTCAGCGAGATCTCAGAGACGATCAAGTCGGGCGTAGATTACATCGTGCGCTATCGACAAGAGGATTTAAGCAAAGCGGCTCCCTCGCACATCATCAAGTTGGGTGCGGGTGGATTGGTGAAGATCATTAGATAGCTGACATGAAGCGAAGCGTACAAGCCTGTAAATACATCGTTTCTGATTTTGTGGCGTCATCCGTTGTGTGGTTACTCTTCAACGTGATACGTTATCGGGAGATTGCTATGTATGAAGGCTTTGGCGACATCAGCTCATTTTTGACGCACACTACCTCCCTGTGGGGACAGCTCTTGGCACCCTTTTTCTGGATTGCGCTCTTTTGGCTTTCGGGGTATTACAACAAGCCTTTCGGCAAATCACGCATCACAGAGTTATTTTCCACTTTTGTGACTGTTTCCGTGGGCGTGGTCGCACTCTTTTTCCTGTTGATATTGAATGACCTGCCTCGTTCCTACCATATCTATTACGATGTGTTTTTCGCACTCTGGAGCTTGCAGTTCGTAGGGGTCTATCTGCCTCGCTTGGCTATCACGCAAGCAGGCAAACGCAAGATCAAGCGAGGCGAATGGGCCTTACGTGTGTTGATTATCGGCTCTGGAGAACGTGCCCAACGCATCGCAAACGATTTGACAAGGCTGGGATATCGAGTGATCGGGATGGTGGCTACCCAAGAGATCGAGCGATTGCCCGAACGCTTCGAGCAGGAATCTGCGGACGAGTTAGTAGTCGCTTTGGAAGCCAAGGAACAACAGCAATTGCAACCGATCATCTATTCCTTATATAAATATAAGTGTCCGATCAAGATCTGGGCAGATAAATCTACCCCGCTGTCGAGGTTGAAGATCAAGACGGTGGAGGATGTACCGCTGATTGATTTGACCGACAACCATTTCCTCCCCGTTGAGCAGAACGTGAAATGGCTGATGGATAAGGTAATTTCCCTCTTGGCATTAATCGTGCTCTCCCCGTTGTTTGGATATATCGCTTGGCGGGTGAAACAAGATTCCAAAGGACCTGTTTTTTTTCGGCAGGAGCGGATTGGCTACATGGGCAAACCTTTTCTGATCTGCAAGTTCCGGACGATGTATGTCGATGCGGAGAAAGAAGGACCTCTCCTCTCCTCCGAGGATGACCCTCGCATCACCCCTTTCGGATGTCTCATGCGGAAGTATCGCTTAGACGAGCTACCCCAGTTTTGGAATGTCTTGAAGGGCGATATGTCGTTGGTGGGACCTCGGCCGGAACGTCGGTATTTCATCGACCAGATCGTGCGAAAGGCACCGTTCTACTATTTGCTGCACAACGTGCGACCGGGCATCACCTCGTTGGGTATGGTGAAGTATGGCTATGCAGGCAATGTGGAGCAAATGATCGAGCGGTTGGAATATGATATGTTGTATTATGAGAATATGTCTTTGATGTTAGACCTTACCATCTTAATTTACACGGTGCGTACGGTTTTTACGGGAAAAGGCGTTTAACGAGTGATTAAGTAGCGTTTTAAACATGGCAAAAGTTAGTTTTTTCTATCGCTTTCTCCTTTGGAGGGAGCAACACATCAAGGAGAAGCATTTTATCTTGCTCATTAGTTTTTTGGTCGGTATCTGCACGGCGGCAGCGGCGATCATTCTGAAACAGCTCATCCATTTTATCCAACACCTGCTGACGGGCAATTTCAACACGGCGGGAGCGAACTATCTCTACCTGCTCTATCCGGTAGTGGGTATCTTGTTGGCAGGCCTATTCGTGAAATTCATCGTGCGAGATGACATCAGCCACGGTGTGACCAAGATTCTCTATGCGATCTCCCAACGCAAGAGCCGCATCAAGCCACATAACACCTGGTCATCAATCGTGGCCAGCTCCGTGACAATCGGCTTTGGTGGATCTGTCGGAGCCGAGGCACCGATTGTCTTGACCGGTGCAGCCATCGGATCTAACTTAGGGCGAATCTTCAAGATGGAGCAAAAGACCTTGATGCTCTTAGTAGGATGTGGTGCCGCCGGAGCGATCGCTGGCATCTTCAAGGCTCCAATCGCCGGATTGGTATTTGTAGTGGAGGTGCTAATGCTCGACCTGACCATGACTTCTGTCATGCCGTTGTTGATCTCGTCGGTCACGGCAGCCACCATGTCATACATCTTCACCGGTACGGAGGCGATGTTTAAGTTCTCACAAACCGAGGAGTTCGATTTGCAGCGCATCCCCTATGTACTTTTGCTGGGTATCTTCTGCGGATTGGTATCGCTCTATTTCACCCGAGTCATGAACCGGGTAGAGGGGTTCTACCGCAAGTTAGGCAGTTATTGGCGTAAGTTCTTGATGGGTGGCGTGATGCTGAGTGTATTGATCTTCCTCTTCCCGCCATTGTATGGCGAGGGATACGACACGATTGGCTCTCTGCTAAACGGGCAATTCTCGCACATCATGGATAAGAGCCTTTTCTATGGGTTGAACGACACCTATTTCGGAGTGGTATTCTTCTTGGTTTTGATCCTGCTCACCAAGGTGTTCGCCTCCAGCGCAACCAACGCAGGAGGTGGCTGTGGTGGTATTTTCGCACCGAGTTTGTATTTGGGATGCATCGCCGGTTTCATCTTTGCCCATACCTCCAATTACTTCCCCTTCACCATCTATGTGTCTGAGAAGAACTTCGCCCTGTTGGGCATGGCGGGCATCATGTCTGGCGTTATGCACGCCCCACTGACGGGTGTCTTCCTGATCGCGGAGTTGACCGGTGGCTATGAGCTGTTCCTGCCCTTGATGATCGTCTCGATCGGTTCTTACCTGACTATCTTGATGTTTGAGCCGCATAGCATCTACTCCATGCGTTTGGCACAGAAGGGCGAGTTGCTGACGCACCACAAGGATAAGGCTGTCTTGACACTGTTGGAAGCCGATAGCGTGATCGAGAAAGATTTCCAGACGGTTGCGCCGGATATGTCGTTGGGCGACATGGTGAAGGTGATCTCACGCTGCACACGCAACATGTTCCCCGTGGTCGATGAGCGAGGGGTCTTGCTGGGCATTGTCTTGTTGGATAACATCCGCAACATCATGTTCCGTCCGGAGCTTTACAACCGCTTCCATGTAGCGAAATTCATGGTATCCGCTCCCGCCAAGATCTTGATCAACACGCCTATGGATAAGATCATGGAGATCTTCGATGACACGAAGGCATGGAACCTTCCCGTTGTCGATGAAGGGGGACATTACATCGGATTTATGTCTAAATCAAAAATATTCAATTCCTACCGAGAGGTCTTGGTGGATAACTTCTCAGGGGATTAACTTAGCTTACATATATA
>CAMGEM010000117.1 GCA_946055095.1 uncultured Parabacteroides sp.
GACAGGCACGATCAGTGAGTTTGAAGTGAGCGAGGGATAAATGAGTCCTCTCCCGTACCCCGCAAGGCAAAGAGGGGGAGATAGACGAAAATACCGAGCAACGATAGGATCAGACCACCAATCGTGCCCGCAGCAAGCGGGAACCAAAAGGCCTCCTTGTCTACTCCCAACAGGAAGGGAACGAAGCCCAGGATAGTGGAGAGTATGGTCAGCAAGATGGGTGTGATCTTGGCATTCCAAGCCTTCAAGTAGGCACGTAATGGAGTGAGCATGGGGAAACGCCGACGCAACTGGTTGTATTCATTCAAGATATAGATACTGGCATTCACCGTGATGCCACAGAGCAACACGAAGGAGGCAAAACCGCCTTGATCGAAGTTCAACCGGAAAAGGTAGAAGGTCAAGAAGACCCCGATGTAGGAAATAGGGATCACGAAGATGACCGCCAACGGCTGTTTCAAGGAGTTGAACAGGATGCTTGTCGTGAAGAAAATGATGACAATGATCAGTCCCAACAGCAGATACTGGCTGTTGTCGCTCTCAGCCCAGCTCCAATAGCTGCGCTCCACCTGGACGGTATAGCCCATCGGCATCAGTCGATTGAATACTTTGATCTCCCGCTCTTGGATCTTGTTTCCTTGCGAAGTCGCCCCCACATATTCATATTGCAAGCATAAGCGATATTGCTGGTTCACCTTGGCTATCTCTTGCGGTGTCTGCCCCTTCTCCACCTGCGCCAACTCGGATAGCTTATAGTGCGCCTCCCCGATCGAGAGCGGGATATGGCTCAAGCTCCAACGATCATACGCCCTCGATTGACGAGCCGTCAGGCGAACAGGTTCCGTGCCGTTTTCTGCCAAGAGCTCCCCGGCAGGCAGATCCTTGCCAAACACAGGGCGCAGGGCATCGAACAGCTGATCGGCAGAGAGTCCTTCTTGGGCCAACCGTGCTTTATGAAGTTGGAAATAAAACTCCTGATAGTCCTCTTTCCACCAAGAATACTGGGAACTGATCGTAACCTCCTTGATGCGTCGGTAGGTCAGCAACCGCTCCCGCAACCGCTCTGCCCAACCATATAGCTCATCGTAGTTGTAACCATACATATCTATTCGGTAGGAGCCCGCACTCTCCCGCACATCGTTGCTGAATCCCTGATCCGCCAAGCCGGTCACGTTCCAACTGCCACCGCCCAGCTCCAAGGCTTTCGTGATGACTCGACTCTTCAGGGTATAAGGGAAGCCACTGCGTTCGCTCTCTCGGGTGAAATAGACCTGAATGCCCGCTTGACGAGCGTTGTAAATATGTGTCTGAAATTGGCGAATCTCCTTGAACTCACTGAGGAAAGCCTCCATACGGCTGACGAGGTGGTTCATCTGTTCCAAGGTCGTGCCGTTGGGCATGGAGGCAGCGATCTGCAAGACGGTCTCCTCGTTGCGGGTGAAATAGCTGCCCGCATATACCTTCTCCACGAAAAGGCGCAATGTACCGCCCAGACTCCTGTCCAAGATCGGTTTTACGGTCTCTTTCCACGTATCGGTCGCCACCCACTGATTATAGGTGTTGATCCATAGCGAATCCCTTGCTGTCAACGTCTGCTTCGGATCTTTCGGGGCCAGCTCGATCTTTTCCGGCAACAGGAACACAGGCAGACCGAAAACCAAAAGCAACAACAGGCAAGCCGTCTTCTTCCAACGCCCTAAGAAGCGAATCTGCCCTTGGTAATAGCGCTGAAAAGCCAATGCCCCACACAGCTGCCAAGCCTGTCCATGCTTACCTCGCAAGGAAGGCGTAGCCGATGAGCAGGCCAACCCCATCTTCTCGATCAACGCTGGCACCAAGAAGAGCGCGGTCAGCAACGAGACCGCCAAGTTGATGATCACCACGGCGGCAAAGTCTTGCAGATTCAAGCGAATCTCCTCATCGAGGAAAAAGACAATCACCAAGGCACCCATCGTCGTCAAGGTAGCGGCAAGGATCGAAAGGAAAGCCTCCTTGTTCTGATGTCGGCGGATGTGGTCGGTCATCACGATGGTATTGTCGATCACCAAACTGAGCGAGATCGTGATACCTGCCAACGAGTAGAGCTGCATCTCCAATCCTAACAGGTAGTAGAAGATGACCGCCACACAAAGGTTCACGGCAAGGCTTACGACAATCAAGGCCAAATAACGCTTCTCACGGGTAATCAACCAAACAAAGAGCAACAAGATGAGCAACGTCAAACCGGTACGGACATAGATCTTATGCAATTCCTCTTCAATGTATTCCGTCGCATCATAGCTCACATGCATTTCGTAGCCGGATGGGAGGAGCGCACGGATCTGCGCCATCTCCTCCTTCACCTGCTTGGCGAGGCGCAACTGATTGGCGGTCTCCTCCGCTTGCAGGGAAAGGTAGATCGAGTTGAGCCCGTTGATGCGGTAGTAGGACTGGGGTGCCTCCTCCTGATGCTTCACCTGCACCAACTGGCTCAGGTGGATCAGCTGCCCCTCCTTGCCGCGCAGCAGGATCGCCTCCGCATCAAAGCCTGCCGTTTGTCGGTCATTCCTCAAAGCCAACCGGATCCACCGCTTCTCCCCGGTCGCATCTTGTTGATGAGCCAGCCCCAAGAACTCCTCCCGGTAATGCCGACTGATCGCCTCCTCGATGGCCGTCAAAGTGATGCCTAACTCAGTCAATTGCTGACTGTCGTAGATTAGCTGCCACTCCATAGGGGTTGCCCCGGTCACGTCGATCCGATAAATACCCGCCAAACGACTCAAGCGAGGCTTGATCTGCTCCTCCGCAAAGCGTTGGATCAAGAGAGGCGCAGCAGCGGCATTGAGCGTATAGCTCATGAAAGGTCGCTCCTCCTTGTCGTCCGGCCGACTCATTTGCAAGAGTGGATAGCTCAACGAGGCGGGCAACTCCGGCCACGTTTGTCGGATGATCGTAGAGACCTCAAAACGGGCGGCATCTACCGGCGTATGCTTGTCCAACTCCAAGGTGATGCGCCCCCAACCGTTGCCAGAGGTGGAGGTAATCTCCTTGATTCCCTTCACCCGTGCGAACATCGCCTCCAACCGAGAGGTAACCTCCATCTCGATCACACGGGAGGAATTGCCCGGCATTTGATAGGAGACCGACAGCTTCGGCAGGGTGCGTGAGGGAGAGAGCTTGACCGGCAACAAAGGCACGAGCGCCAAACCGACCAATGCCACGCAAAAGAACGCGACAATCAGGGTGAATGCAGAAATGGAAGATTTAGGAGCCATACTTATAGACTAACGGGATAATAAACAGACTGACCAACGTACCGATCAACATCGCCGAGATCATGGCAATAGCTAACGGCTTCTGCAACTCACTCCCCATATCAAACGAGAAAAGCAGTGGCACCATGCCGAAAATCGTGGTGAGCGAGGTCATGATGATGGGGCGTAGCCGACGCCGACCCGCCTCATGGATCGCTTCCATCATGGGAGTGCCTCCCTGTCGCAAGGTGTTGATCACATCAATCTTCAAGATGGAGTCGTTGATGATGATACCACAAGTCACCACAATACCGATCGCACTCATCAGGTTGAGCGAGTGGCCACACAGCCACAACACCAGCAGGGCCGCCGCCACATCAATCGGAATCTCAACCAGAACAATCAGCGGCTGCTTGAAACTCTCGAACTGTGCCGCCAAGATGAAATACATCAACAGGATCGAGAGGAACAGGATAACCACCAGCTCGTTCAACATCTGCCGATTGGCAAAGAGACTGCCCGAGAAATCCACCTCCCACTCCTGTGCGGCCGAGGCGTTCACCACCTCCCGCACCTGACGCATCAGGGTCTCCGCATCACGCACGCCATAGAAGCTGAAAGGGATGTATTCCCCCTGCTTGCCAGCGGTCAAGGTCTTCAAATCCTCGCCGGGTACCACCTTGACCAACGCACGCAACGGCACCTGCCGACTCTGACCTGCCTCATCGGGCAACGTGCGCACCAACGTCCGACTCAAGATCTCCTCCACGGTGCGCTCCTCACCCGATAGGTGGATGGGCAAATATTGCTGATAGGAGCGCAACGTGGCCACCTCGTTCTCCTTGAAAGCCGTGCGCAGGGTCCGATAGAGCTCCGCCTCGTCCACCCGATAGAGCAAGAGCCGTGTATGGTCGATAGACAGGTTCAACTGCCCCTCGAACGCCACGCCCGTAGGGGACAGGCCCGTCCGCTCCTCCAAGGTCTGAGCGAATGCTTGCAACCGGTTCGCCTCCGGAGCCTGCTGCTTGTTGCGGGCATAAAACTCCGCCACCACATCCGCCTCCCCGGTCTCGAACAGCTTCTCGAAAACGGTCTCCGGAGGAGCAAACGTAAAGACCGCTTGCGGATAGTGCGTGCGCAACCATCGCTCCACCGCTGCCTGCAAGGGAGCTACCTCGTCTGGACGAGCCGTCTTGAAATAGAGTTCCGCCTCCGATACCGCCAACTCCCGATCGCGGTTCAAGAGGAATTGCTGTTGACCGATATAGGCAGTATGCAACGCCCCCAGCCGATCCGCCTCGGCGAACAGCGCAAGCACCCGATCCCGGTTCTCCTCCACATGGATCGGCTCGTTCCACTCCACCCGTACCAACAGCTCCCGCTGGTCGATCTCCGGCATCCGACTTTTAGGGATCACGTAGAACAGCAAGGCGCACAACGGCAGGGTCACCGCCACACCACAGAGGCAACCCTTCGGATGGGCAAAGACCCAATCCACCCCAGCATCGTAGAACCGATCCAACGTATGGGTCTGAATGGGATTATGGAAACGGTTGGACAACGCCCGCCAACGAAGGTCAGGCAAACTGTAGATCCATTGGTAAAGTACGGGAAGCAGCAGGATACCGGTCAAGTAGGAGGTCAATAGCCCTACCGTCACGGCAAAGGCTTGGTCGTAGAAGATCGCCCCGGCGATCCCACTCAGGAAGACCAACGGCACGAAGACGGCGATCGTGGTGAAGGTGGAGCTCAGCATAGGGGTGATCACCTCCGACGTACCTCGGTCGCACGCCTCAGCGATGCCCATCCCCCTCGCCCGGTATTGGGCGATATTCTCCGTCACGATGATCGCGCTGTCGATCATCATACCCAACGCCAAGATCAGGCCGGAGAGCGAGATGATGTTGAGCGACAGGTGAAACAGGTAGAAGAAGAGGAAACTGGTCACGAGGCTGACCACCATGCTCAGCCCGATCACCACCGGGCTCTTCACGTCACCCAGGAAAAGCAACGCCACCACGCAGATGAACAGGAAGCCCAGCGAGAGGTTTTGCTTCAAGTTCGAGATCGTATAGTTCAACAGCTCCGTCTGGTCACGGGTGATCGTGAAATCAATGTCGGGATTGATCTGTCGGAAATAGGCGACCACCTCCCCCAGTGCCTCCTCCATCCGCTCCATGTTCTCGTCCGCCTGCTTGATGATGGCCAACGTCACCGCCCGCTTTCCCTTCGTCAGGGAGAGCCCCGTCTCCCGTTCAGGCACCACCTCCACCTTCGCCAGGTCCTTGAGCTGCAAGAGTCGATTGCCCTGTCGCAGGTAGATCGCCTCCACATCCTCCGGCGTGCGCAGCAGGGAGGAGAAGCGGATGTGATATTCGTAATAGCCATCTCGTACCACCATACTACCCGGATCCACGTTGTTGGCCACCAAGGCACTCTCCAGATCGGCAACGCTCAGCCCCAGCATCTCCATCTTCCGCTCATCGGGCAGGATGCGCACCTGCCGCCCCACCAAACCGGTCACGTCCACCATCGCCACCTCCGGCAACTGCTCGATCCGTCGCTTGATGACCTGCTCCGCCAGCTGGCAGAGATCCAAGAAGGCCGCCTCGCTCTCTCCCCGCTTCAAGGTCAAGTTCAAGCAAAAAACGGGAATATCCGTCGCGCTGGCCTTCACCACACGGGGGCGATCCAACTCCCTCGGCAGGTAATTCATGGCCGCGTCAATCTTCTCATTCACCTCGATAAAGGCCAAGTCCGTGTCCGTGCCATAGTCGAAACTCAGCCGAACGATCGCTGCCCCATCACGCGTCTCGCTATGGATGTCACGCAAGCCCGCCACCTGCATCAGCTGCTGCCGGATGGTCTTCACCACCGTGTTCTCCAACTCCCGAGCCGAACAGTTCGCCCCCGTCACCTGCACGGTGATCTCCGGGATAGCGATGTCGGGCAAGAGCGAGACAGGCAGCGTGAAATAGGTGGCCAACCCCATGATGAAAAAAGCGGTGAACGCCATCAATACCGCAATAGGCCGCTGAAGCAAAAAACGAATCATAAACGAATCTTGTTGAATAAGTTATGTACATTCATCGAATGGCTACAAAGTTACAGGAGATGATCGAATCATTGCCTTTTGGCAGGTGGACAAATGCTCAGGAGGAACGACTGAAATTCCTCCTGCATTTCCCCTGTTTCTCAATGAAATACCGGTGATTCCACAAAAAGGCAACTGGACAAATGGGTCTTGATTCAATGTGCAGTATGAGATTGCGGGTCAATGCCCGCAATGACACAAGCGCATTTTGACACACGGCCATACTATCTATTCACTTTAACTTCCCGATAAACAATACCGGGTTACTCTCCTCATTGAGGCCGGGAAAGCGGGCGGCGAATGCCTCTTTCTGGACAACCTCCTCCGCATTCAACAGAATACCACACCAGCCATCTCCCAGTGGAAAGAGCGCACGAGGCTCATTTCGGAAATAATCGTCATAGCGAATGGTCTTGATCAATTTGGATTGGTGCGTGCGCTTGTCTATACATGCGTAAGCCTGCTGATATTCGTCCGGTCCCTCAAAACGCAAAAGAATTGTGGACGCTGACTCCACAAAATAGGGAATATGACAGATATAGCCTTGCTTCTCCCATTCTTTACGAAGAGGCATACCGCTTAATCCCTCCTGCTCCCAGAATCCTGGCGGTGCCATCCGATCATTCACATTGATCACATAACGCAATGAGGCACTGTCCGCCGCCAGTTCGTAAATGCCATTATTCTGATACTCATTGAAAAGGATCTTATCTTGATATGTGCAAAAAGCATCCGTAAACCAAAAGACGAACCCTCGTCTTTTCATGTGCCAATAGGAGCGGACAAGTTCTCCCGTATAGCGATTCATCACATAGAAACGATCGAACTCTGGCTTCGAGAACTCAAAATGGCGCATCAAATAGAGCGAGTCATTCAACGCAATGGCCGCACGGCAAAATAGATCGGGAAAATCATGACGAGAGATGAATGCACCTTCACTTGTATAGTTCACCATACTATGTCCTGCCAAGACAGATATATCCCCATTGTCCCATACCAAGCAATGATAGAGGCCGATATACTCCTCCGGTCCCTCTCCCTTGTGCGACAGCGTGAACAGATGCTTTCCGTTTTGATCAAACACATAGACCAAATCATTGGCGGCCACATAGATCCTCCCATTGCGCACATAGAGCGCTTTCAAATGATTCTGATCGGGAAGCAATGCCTCCGAACAGGTTTCCAGCGGAATGTAACGATACTCTAAGAATAGATCCTCCACTGTCAATTCTACTCTTGTGGATAATGGGATGAAGATCTCATTCGAATCCTCCATCACCGCTGTCTCCCTCCCTTGGCAAGCCACCAAGAGAAGTAATGTCATAATCGTTGTAATGTAATGTCTCATTGCTTTATACATTATATTGTTCATTCAACATTCATTCGTTCCCATTTCTTCGTAGAGACGTTGCGTGCAACGTCTCCCAAAATACCATCTGGAAAATCATTGAGACGTAGCACGCTACGTCTCTACATACGACCTACCTATTTCAACTTTCCGATAAACAGCACCGGGTTACTCTCCTCATTGAGGCCGGGAAAGCGG
>CAMGEM010000118.1 GCA_946055095.1 uncultured Parabacteroides sp.
ACGGCAGAAGCAGAAAAAAGAGATACTTCATGTGGTCTGAGTGATTTGCCGCAAAGATAGATGAAAATCTTGAATTACCGATCTTCAGCGGGATCCAACCGCCTCCTTAAGCGGAGCGAAGGTATAACCTCGTTGCCTCAAGGTTTGGATCAGCTTGCGTAAAGGAGCGGCATAGAACTTATCCGTGCGACGGGGATCGGTGCCCAAGTGGATGAGCAGCAGGTGACCGTTGAGACCCTCCTTGGCTTCCACCGTTAAGATACGGTCGTAAATCACTTGGCTGCTGCGATACTTCTCACCCATATCTGGGGTGGTATAGTCGGCATTGCTGAGGGTGCCGGGCGTGAAGTTGATGATTTGCAGACCTAACCCCTTCGCCCAGTCGGCTACAGTGCGGTTGTAGTACTCATAGGGCGGAATGAAATAGGGAGCGGCTTGATAGGGAATGCCGAAGGAGGCCAACTGGGCATAGCTCTTCCGCAGGTCGGTCTCAAACTCCGCTTGGCTGACCAACAGCGAATCCCGATTCTCCCAAGGCATGTAGAGTAGGTGGCCATAGCTGTGGCTCCCCACATAGTGCCCTTCAGCGATCAGCTGCTTCACCACCTCCGGGAAACGCTCGAAGAACTCCCCCGTGAAGAAGAAGGCGCCTTGAATCTTTTCCTTGCGTAAGGTCTTGATGATCGCTTCCGCCCCATCGGCCTTGTCGGCAGCCGTGAAGACCAAGGTCAACTGTTTGCGGGAGGGATCGGTACGGATGATACCGCCCTCCACATAGACATTCTTGTCGGCTGTGCGTCCGGCTTGGCGCATTCCCTCTTGCTGCAAAGCGGAGAGGGCATAGGTGAGGCTGGCGGTGCCGTCCATCGTCGGCTCGTTGGTGGAGTAGTCGCCAATGGCATCGTGATAGACCATCAGGTCGGGCTGGAAGCGGGCGTAATCCTCGCCCGGTTTTCCGGGTAGGCCATCCAAGGTGACACCAATCAAGCTGTTGAAGATACTGCTATACACCGGGCCATCCACCAAGCCTCCGGTCGTGTTGCCTACGCCTTGCATCGGTAAGGAGGAGTGGGGTTGAGAGGGATGATCGCTGTGCATCGGGAATTCGACAACCATAGTAGTGCCCCACGGGTTACAGCCAAAGAGCCAATCCCTTAGGGCTGCCTCCATTTCAGCGAAGCGGTTGTCGGCGGTCAGCTCCCGATAGAGCATACATTGCGTCAAGAGGGCGACGGTCAGGTTGTTGGAGCACCAGACGTAGGGCACACCATGCAGGAAGGGACTCTCTAAAGCCTTCTCGTAGGAGCGCTCCAAACCGGTACGGAGGTTACGGATAAACTCTTTCCGCAGACGAGGATCTCCCGCTTTGGCTAAGTGGTAATGACCTAAGTTCAGGAAGGGATACCATTGGTAATGACGGGCACTGTCGGCTCCCATCCAAGGGGTGACTGGCTCCCGTCGGCCATATTCCACGGCTTGCGTCAGGTATTGTCGATCTCCGGTCGCATGATAGAGCTCCATAGCTCCCAATTCCATGTCGTCCACCCAGTTGTCCTCCTCGTAGATGTAGGGCGACTTGACCGAGGCGGTTTGGCAGACACCCGGTTGACGCACACCTGCTTCATAGGCGGCTGCGGCCTTTGCGCCAATCTCTGCAGCAAAGTCGGGATAGAAGGGTTTCAGCACACGGGCACCCAAGGCAAAGCTGGAGGCGAACTTGCCCGCTGTACTGGCCACACCGGTCGTAGCATTGAGGAACTTCCCGCGTTGTTGTGGCTCTCCGCTGCAGAAATAGACTGGTCTTCCCAAACCAGGACCATAGCCATAATTCACGGAATCACGGGTGGGTAGGCGCATCCCAGCATGATCCCGATCGTCTGCGATCTGGTTGTACATTTCCCCGGGAGCCGGATTCATGCGGTTCAACCAATCCAATCCCCATTTGATCTCGTCCACGATGTCGGGAATGCCATTCGCTCCCGGTCGCCCGTTGGCATCATAGGCATCGCCAAAGGCTTCGGGATGAGCTTGGTAGGCAAAGAGCATCTGGTAGATGGCATTGGCCGAGGTGGTGGTGTATTGCAGGTAGTCGGAGGCATCGTGCCAGCCGCCCGTTACGTCGATGGGTTGGCCACTCTTGGTAGGGTGATAAACGATGTAGCCATCGTGGGTGTGGCAACTGTCCTGCAAGAAGGGGTTGTAGCCGCAACGTTGCTGGCGCATATACTTCAAGACAAAGTCGGCTGTCCCTTGATAGACCGACGTGCCGATCGGGAAGTGAGGAGAGACCGCTTTCCCGGCTCTCAAGTAATAGGTGCCTGCGGTTGTGAAATCGCTGAAATCCAGCCGATAGATGGCAGACATGCGGCTATACGTAGGGGCGGGCTTAGGGGTTGAATAGGTGCGCACGACCTGCTCGGTGAAGGCATCGACTAAATCATACTGTTGGAGGGTGGTTGGTTCCTCGCTGAGGAAAACCGCTACCTTGACAGATTGGGGCAGATAGCCCAATGCGTTGATGCGGATCCATTCCTCCGCTTGGCAGACTCTGGCGATGGCGCAGAGCAGGAGGATACATACTGTGATACTTCTTGAACGATTGATTCCTTTTTTCATGATGCTTGATTTACGTGACAACTTGGTTTCCAACGCTGCAAAGTTAGGGTTTCTTTTCAAAACGTACACCATTAAGTTTTTTTTGTTACTTTTACCGCCGCAAAACAGATACTTGGGCATGAAGACACAACGATTGATTCATCCGGCTGGTGGGCTGCTCCTTGCGCTGTTCATAGCGGGCAGCTTCGGATTCTTCGAAGTACATTATCGCTATTTCTATCGTTTCTTGGAGCAATACATGTTGTTTCAGACGACGGAGAGCTATTGGCGTAACTTGCTGGGCGAGCCGGGTGGTGGCATAGAATACCTTGCGGAGTTTCTCACGCAATACTTTACGATTCCCGGCTTCTCCTCGGCCACGATTGCACTTTTGTTGGGTGCGATCGCAGGAGGCTTGGCGCTTTTCTTGAAAACAGCCAGATGTGCGCATCCGATGGGATTGGCTCTGCTTCCGGGGTTGCTCTTTTGGTTTTTCCCGCAGGAGTCGATCGCCCCGCTACTGACGGTAGCAGTGGCTTGCTGGTCGGCTGTCTTGTACAATAGCTTCCAGCGATGGGCTGGGTTGCGCTATCTCGTGGGCCTTGTGCTGCTGACCTTGACCTACTTCTTGGCGGCACCGGCCAACCTGCTCTTGGGGCTCTTCCTCGGGATGGCGGAATTGTCGCGTCGGGAGGGAACAAAATCTGGGCTTATGGCGGTCGCTTGGTTGGCGGTGGCCGCTCTGCTCCCTTTGGTGGCGATGCGTACCTGTTTCGTGGTGCCGATGCGAGAGGCTTACCTCAGTAAATACATGTGTCATCCCGAGTACCCGATTCCTTCGTCGTTGATCGCATTCGGCTTGGCCTATCCCTTGACAGCGGCTGTCGCCCTGTTGTGGGGAGAGCGGGTGTTGATCCGCAAGGAGCGTTGGCGGATGCCGTTGGCGTTTGGCTCGTTGTGCGTGTTGATGGCTTGGCCCTTCCTCACCTGTCAAAATCCGATGGAGCAGGCTTATCGGTACGACGATTATGCCCGCCGAGGAGAATGGAAAGCCATTGTGGCGGATGCGCAGCAGGTAGGCGTAAGAGACATTAATGCCTTGGTCTATGTGAACTTGGCCCTGTCGCACACGGGGCAGATGGTCAATGGCCTGTTGCATTTCCCGCAAATCGGTGTGGAGGGACTGATCCCGAAAGAGCCGAAGAGCCGGTTGGGATTGATCCAGGCCAGTGAGGTGGCTTGGCAGGTAGGGCAGGTGAATGCGGCCCAACGCTTTGCCTTCGTGGGCGTGTTGAGTGCGCAACGCTGTGTGCAGCCTCGCTTGATGCAGCGATTGGTGGAGAGTTACTTGGTGAATGGCGAGTATCGGGCGGCCGAGAAATACATCCGCATCTTGGAGGCTTCGCCCCGTTATCGCGATTGGGCGAAGGAGCAACGAGCATTGTTGGATCCAGCGAAAGCCGTTCAGGCAGATTGGCTTGTGGCCAAGCGGAAGCAGTTGCCTTTGACCGATAACCCGTTCGACTTGACCGTGACCTATCCCAGTGCGATTGCCTACTTGCTGGATGATCATCCCGATAACCGAGCCGCTTTCGAGTATGCGATGGCCTATCTGTTGATCTATAAAGACTTGGGTACCTTCATGCACTATATGGAGCAGAAACGGCAGCGAGGCGAGGAGTTCCCGAAGGGGTATCAAGAGGCGATTTGCCTCTATTTCTCCATGCACCCTGATCCGGAGCTGTTCAAGCAATACCCCATCAGCGACGAGGTGAAGGGGCGTTTCATGCGTTTTGCGCAGCAAGCCCGCTCCTTGACCCCGGCAACGGCCAAGGCGCAGTATGGAGATACCTATTATTATTATGCGCAATATGCGCGTACACCCAAAGAGCAATAAGGAGGAGATAACGATGCGAACTCAATTACAGATACGGAGCCTGCTGGCTCTGCTGATTGGCTGCTTGAGCGTAGGGCTCGTGGCCTGTTCAGAGACACCGACGAATGCACAAGCACGTGCGGAATACCCGGCGATCTTTCCGGATTATGTAGGTGTGACGATACCTTATAATATAGCGCCACTCAACTTCCGCTTGGATTTCCCGGCGGAGTGTTGCTATGTGCGGGTGGGCGATCAGTCCTACTCCGGCAAGCAGAGCATCCGCATGGATGAGAAAAAATGGCGTAAGCTGTTGGAGGCGCACAAAGGGGGCACGATCGAGGTGGAGCTCTTCACGAAGCAGGAGGGCGTGTGGAGCCAATGGAAACCCTTCACGATCACCGTCAGCGAGAAACCGATTGATTCTCATTTGGTCTATCGCCTGATAGAACCGGGCTATGAGAAATGGCATATTGTCGGTATCTACCAACGAGACCTGACTACGTTCGAGGAGACCCCCATCATTCGCAACGACATGACCGGCTATAACTGCATGAACTGCCACTCCTTCTGCATGGGTGATCCGGGGCAGATGCTGTTTCACATGCGTGCGGCCAATGGAGCGACCTACCTCCTGCAGGACGGCAAGTTACAAAAGCTGAACACGAAGACCGACGAGACGGTCAGCAACCTGACCTATCCGGCTTGGCATCCCTCTGGCCGCTATGTCACCACGTCGGTCAATACGATCCGGCAGTTCTTCCATTCCGTGAAAGAGCGGAAGATGGAGGTGTTCGATATGGAGTCGGATGTGGTGGTGTATGACGTGCAGCAGCAGGCGATCCTTTCGGCCGCCTCACTGATCACGAAGAGCGACTACGAGACCTTCCCCGCCTTCTCGCCCGATGGCAAGTGGCTCTATTTCTGTAGCACACCGGCGGTGGAGATGCCCACCAATTACGAGCAGATCCGCTACAACCTCTGTCGGGTGGCTTTCGATGCCGAGCAGGGAGCGATCCAGCTGCCGATAGACACCTTGGTCAGGGCGGATAGCTTGAGCGCCACCTTCCCCCGGCTCTCTCCCGATGGCCGTTTCCTGCTTTACACCGAGACGGCCTACGGTCAGTTCCCCATCTGGCATACCGATGCGGAGCAGCGGATGTTGCGCCTCTCTGATCGGACACAGGTGGATATGAGTCTGATGAACAGTGCCGACACCGATAGCTACCACTCCTGGAGCAGCGGTAGTGACTGGGTCGTGTTCAGCAGTCGCCGAGACAATGGGCTCTACACCTTGCCCTATTTCTGTGCGATCGATGCGGAGGGCCATCCGGCCAAACCTTTCCTGTTGCCGCAGGCCGATCCGGAGAAATACGACTATCAACTCTACTCTTACAACCTGCCAGAATTGGTGAAGGGTAGGGTAGAGATCAGTCCTTACGAGATCCAGCAGGTGGCACTCCATGATAAACCGAAGCAAGTAGCGTTTAAGTGAAGTTTTCTGTTTACATTTGTATCACTAAAAGCGTAGATGAACATGACAAAAGAGATAATAGCTGAATCGGTAGAGAATGATTTGCGTTACCTGCAACTGCTGGCACGTAGTTTCCCGACAATCGCTGAGGCCAGTACGGAGATTATCAATCTGGAGGCCATCCTGAACCTACCCAAGGGAACGGAGCATTTCTTGAGCGACCTGCATGGTGAGGATCAAGCCTTCGGCCATGTGTTGCGCAATGCCTCCGGGGCAGTGAAGCGGAAGGTGAATGAGATATTTAGCAACACGTTACGGGAATCGGAGAAGAAGGAGCTCTGCACGCTGATCTATTACCCGGAGGACAAGCTGGAATTGGTGAAAGCTACCGAGCGGGAGTTAGACGATTGGTATCAGGTGACATTGAACCAGTTGGTGCGTGTCTGTCGCAACGTTTCCTCTAAATATACCCGCTCCAAGGTGCGCAAAGCCTTGCCGAAGGAGTTTTCCTATATCATCCAGGAGTTGTTGCATGAGTCTTCGATAGAGCCGAACAAGTCGGCCTATGTGGATCAGATCATACGTACGATCATCTCCACGGGACGTGCTGACGATTTTATCATTGCGCTCTCCAACCTGATCCAGCGGTTGACCATCGACCTGCTGCACATCATTGGCGATATTTACGACCGAGGACCTGGTGCGCACTTGATCATGGACATCCTGTGCGACTACCATAACTTCGACATCCAATGGGGCAACCACGACCTGCTGTGGATCGGTGCGGCGGCGGGCAACCGAGCCAGTGTGGCCAATGTGATCCGCATGTGCTTGCGTTTTGGCAACTTGGCGACCTTGGAGGATGGCTATGGCATCAACCTGTTGCCGTTGGCTACCTTCGCGATGGACACCTATGGCGAAGACCCCTGCTCGCTCTTCCTCCCGCAAACGAAATTTGCGGATAATGGCATGGACGAGAAGACGACTCGTCTGATCGCACAGATGCACAAGGCGATCGCGATTATCCAATTCAAGTTAGAGGGGGAGATCATCCGTCGTCGTCCTGAGTTTGAGATGGCCGATCGCCTGTTGCTCGACCAGTTGGATTTGCAGCAGGGCACAGTGACGATCAAGGGCAAGGCATACCCATTGACCGATGCGAACTTCCCCACGATCGACCCGAAAGATCCCTATCGCCTGACGGTGGGAGAGCAGGATCTGATCGAGAAAATCGCTCACTCTTTCGAGAGTAGCGAGAAGCTGAAGAAACACATGCGTTGCTTCTTCCGCCACGGCAGCATGTATCAGGTCTGCAACTCCAACCTCCTGTTCCATGCCTCTATCCCGATGAATGCGGACGGTACCTTCAAGCAGGTGCGGATCCTCGACCGGGAGTATGCGGGTAAGGCACTGTTAGATAAGGTGGATCAGCTGGTGCGTGAGGCCTATTTCAAGACGGGAGAGCCGGAGGAGTTGGCTTTCGCTTGCGACTATATCTGGTATCTCTGGTGTGGTCCGGATTCCCCGCTGTTCGATAAGAGCAAGATGGCTACGTTCGAGCGTCTCTTCATTGCCGATGCGGAGACGCACAAGGAGGAGAAGGGTGCCTACTATACGTTGCGGACGCAGGAGGAGATTTGTGATAAGATCTTGGATGAGTTTGGTGTGGAGGGAACTCATCGCCATATCATCAACGGCCATGTGCCCGTACGCTCCGTGAAGGGTGAGAATCCGATCAAGGCGAACGGGAAGATGCTGGTGATTGATGGCGGCTTCTCTCGTCCTTACCACTCGAAGACAGGCATTGCCGGTTATACCTTGGTCTATCATTCCCGTGGATTCCAGTTGGTGCAGCATGAGCCTTTTGAGTCGAGGGCGAAAGCGATCGAGGAGGGGTTGGACATCAAATCGAC
>CAMGEM010000119.1 GCA_946055095.1 uncultured Parabacteroides sp.
ACCTTCTCCTGCTCCTTGAACTCATACAAGATACCTGTCAGCGGCACCATGATCTCCGGCTTCGCCTCGATGCCCTCAGCCTTCAACTCCAATGCGGCACCTAAGATCGCACGGGTCTGCATCTCCGTAATCTCCGGATAGGTGTTACCCAGACGGCAACCACGATGACCCAACATCGGGTTATGCTCGCAAAGGGCCTCGACACGCTGCTGGATATACTTCACGGAAACACCCATGGCAGTAGCCATCTCCTCCTGTCCCTTCTGATCGTGGGGAACGAACTCGTGCAAAGGAGGATCGAGCAGGCGAACAGTCACCGGACAGCCAGCCATAGCCTTGAAGATACCCTTGAAGTCGGCCTTCTGGTAGGGAAGGATCTTCTCCAAAGCCTTCTTGCGCCCCTCTGCATCCTCTGCCAAAATCATCTCACGCATCGCCTTGATCTTCTCACCCTCGAAGAACATGTGCTCCGTACGGCAAAGACCGATACCTACGGCACCGAAACTACGTGCGATAGCCGCATCATGAGGCGTGTCGGCGTTGGTGCGTACACGCAATTTGGTATATTTATCGCAAAGATCCATCAACTCGGCGAAATCGCCTGACAATTCTGCAGCCTTAGTCTCTACCTCGCCAACATAAACCTGACCAGTCGTACCGTTGATAGAGATGAAATCACCCTCTTTCAGCTTGACACCATCCACCTCTACGGTCTTCGCCTTGTAATCAATATTCAAAGCGCCCGCACCGGATACACAGCACTTACCCATACCACGAGCAACAACGGCCGCATGAGAGGTCATACCACCACGAGCAGTCAAGATACCTTCAGCCACCTGCATACCAGCTAAGTCCTCGGGAGAGGTCTCGATACGCACCATGACTACACGTTTGCCATCCGCATGCCATTTAGCGGCATCATCAGCGAAGAAGACAATCTGACCCGTAGCCGCACCCGGAGAAGCGGGTAAACCTTTCACGAACAGTTTCGCCTGTTTCTCAGCCGCCTTATCAAAGACGGGGTGAAGCAACTCATCCAGCTTGTTTGGCTCGATACGGCTCAAGCAGGTCTTCTCGTCGATCATGCCCTGATGCAGCAGGTCGATGGCGATCTTCACCATGGCAGCACCCGTGCGCTTACCGTTACGGGTCTGTAAGAACCAGAGCTTACCCTCTTGCACGGTGAACTCCATATCTTGCATATCGTGATAGTGCTCCTCCAATTTCTCCTGGATGCTGTTGAGCTGGTTGTAGATCTCCGGCATCGCCTCCTCCATAGAGGGATATTTAGCGAAACGCTCCTCCTCAGAGATGCCCGCACGCTCTGCCCAACGCTGTGAGCCAATCTTCGTGATCTGCTGCGGTGTACGAATACCAGCTACCACATCCTCACCTTGCGCATTGATCAAGTACTCACCGTTGAACAAGTCCTCGCCATTGGCTGCGTCGCGAGAGAAGCAAACGCCCGTAGCAGAGGTATCGCCCATGTTACCGAATACCATGGCCTGTACGCTAACGGCTGTACCCCACTCATCAGGAATACCTTCCATCTTGCGATAAAGAATCGCACGCTCGTTCATCCAGCTATTGAACACGGCGCAGATCGCACCCCACAACTGCTCGTATGCGGAGGTCGGGAAGTCCTGACCAGTTTGCTGTTTCACGGCTGCCTTGAATTTCTGTACGAGTTGTTTTAAATCCTCTACATCCAACTCATTATCCAGTTTCACGCCTTTTGCCGCTTTCACCTCTTCGATGATGGCCTCAAACGGATCAATATCCTCTTTACTGGTCGGTTTCATGCCTAAAACCACGTCGCCATACATCTGTACGAAACGACGATAAGAATCCCATGCGAAGCGGGGATTGCCAGTCTTACGGCTCATACCTTCCACTACCTCATCATTCAATCCCAAGTTCAAGATGGTGTCCATCATACCCGGCATAGAGGCACGGGCACCTGAACGTACAGATACCAACAGCGGATTAGCCACATCGCCGAACTTTGAATTCATCAATGTCTCGATATGAGCCACAGCCTGCTCCACGTCGTCTTTCAAGAGGGCAACCACTTTCTCTTTGCCCATCTCGTAATACTCTGAGCACACCTCTGTCGTGATGGTGAATCCAGGAGGTACGGGTACGCCAATTAGATTCATCTCCGCGAGATTCGCACCTTTACCACCCAGCAGGTTTCGCATGTCTGCTTTTCCTTCGGCCTGTCCGTTGCCGAATTTGTAAACTCTTTTTCTTTCCATGATATAGAAACTAAATAAATGATCTTATTCGTGTTGCCTATTGATAAACAGTTTTGTAGATTGCTTTTGTCTATGTCTTGTTTTTTGTTTACTCAGCGTAGCAACGGTGCAAATATAGGCTGTTTATCCGTTGTGGCGGCAATTATTCTTTAAAAGTTTTATATGTTATACAACTCATTCTCTTGTCCATCCTAAATATTTCATTACCTTTGCGTGCCGACATTTGTTAGCTTTCCTTGGTCCTTCCCTTTGTCCTTCGCAAAAATGTCCGTAATTTTGTGGCCTATTCAATAAGACGTAATTCCTAATCGAATGGCAAGAAAAAAGAAACAATTACCTGTTTTAGAACAGGTAACCATTACAGATGTGGCCGCAGAGGGCAAGGCTATCGCACGGGTGAACGAGATGGTCGTATTCGTGCCTTTTGTGGCTCCCGGTGATGTGGTGGATATTCAGTTGACACGTAAGAAGCATAGCTATGCCGAGGGCAAGGTGGTACGCTTCCATCAATACTCCCCCAAACGGGTGGAACCATTCTGTGCGCATTTTGGCGTGTGCGGAGGCTGCAAATGGCAGCATCTGAACTATGCGGATCAACTCTTTTATAAGCAAAAGCAGGTCTATGACAACCTGACACGCATCGGCAAGGTGCAGAGCGAGCAATGGCTGCCCATCTTGGGTGGCGAGGAGACGACCTTCTATCGCAACAAGCTGGAGTTTACCTTCTCCAATAAGAAGTGGTTGACGGAAGAGGAGGTTGCCTCAGGCGATACGTTCGAGTGCATGAATGCATTGGGTTTCCACATCCCCGGCATGTTCGACAAGGTGCTTGACATCCAGAAGTGCTGGTTGCAGGCCGATATTTCCAATCAGATCCGTAATGCGATCAAGGCCTATTGCTTGACGCATGAAGGTTATCCCTTTTTTGATTTGCGGGCGCAAGCGGGTTTTGTTCGTACGTTGATGATTCGTACCGCTTCGACGGGCGATCTGATGGTGGTGATGTCGTTCTTCCATGAGGATGTGGAACGGAGGGAGGCCCTGCTGAGCTATGTAGCGGAGTCATTCCCGCAGATCACCTCGTTGATGTATGTGATCAACGAGAAGTGCAATGATACGATCACGGATCAGGAGATCTTGGTGTTCAAGGGCAAGGATCACATCATCGAGGAGATGGAGGGCTTGCGTTTCAAGGTCGGACCCAAATCGTTTTATCAGACCAATAGCCGACAGGCCTATAATTTATATAAGGTAGCGCGCAACTTTGCCCAACTGACGGGTGAGGAGTGCGTTTACGACCTCTATACCGGTACTGGTACGATTGCCAATTTCGTCTCTCGTCAGGCGCGCAAGGTGGTGGGTATTGAGTATGTACCCGAGGCGATCGAGGATGCGAAGGTAAATTCGGCCCTCAATGGCATTGCCAATACGCAGTTCTATGCGGGCGATATGAAAGACATCTTGACAGCCGACTTTATCCGAGAGCATGGTCATCCCGATGTGATCATCACCGATCCTCCTCGTGCCGGTATGCACGATGACGTAATCAAGACGATCTTGGCCGCAGAGCCGACCCGCATTGTTTATGTCAGCTGTAATCCAGCTACCCAGGCGCGCGACTTGCAGTTGTTGAGCGAGAAATATGTGGTGAAGGCCGTTCAACCGGTGGATATGTTCCCTCATACGCATCACGTGGAGAACGTTGTCCTTCTCTCGATGAAGCAACCTAAGGAGTGAATCGTCAGGAATGGGTAGAGCCTATACATACAGTATCCTCTTCTTCTGTTTCTTCCTCTTCGCTTGTTCCGTACATTCCGGCCAAGAGGAGGAGGAGACGGCCCTGTTCGCTGACCTACCTCAATTAAAGGAACGGGGGGAGTTAGTGGCGGTTACGCTCTACAGTTCAACCTCCTATTTCCAGTATAAGATGCAGGATATGGGATATGAGTATGATCTTGCCAAGGACTTTGCCAAGAGTGTGGGGCTGAAACTGACCGTGAAGGTAGCGAATAGTCCAGCTCGCTTGATTGAGATGCTCAATGAGGGAGAAGCCGATTTGGTGGCCTTTCCCATTCCGATTCATCAAGAGTTAAAAGCCGGAACGATTTATTGCGGCAAGGAGAAAGTCAGTCAGCAGGTGTTGGTTCAACGAGAGGAGAAAGGCAGTCAACCTTTGACTGATGTCACTCAGTTGATCGGCAAGGAGGTCTATGTTCAGGCGAATACCCGTTATTCCGAGCGCCTTGCCAACCTCAACGAGGAGTTGGGGGGCGGCATACGCATCCATGAGGTTACTGCCGACTCCATCACAACGGAAGATTTGATTGAGCAGGTGTCGCAAGGCAAGATTGCTTATACCGTTAGTGATGATCAGGTGGCTCGTCTGAATAAGACCTATTTTTGGAACTTGCATATCGGGTTGGAGATCAGCTTCCCTCAGCGTTGCTCTTGGGTAGTTCGCCGTACAAGTCCGTTGTTGGCGGAGGCGATTGACGCTTGGGCTTCTGACAAGAAGGGCGTAACCTCATACAAGGCCATCTCCAAACGCTACTTTGAGCTGGGCAAGCAGCCCTTGAAAACCGAGATACCGCCCATCCGAGATGGGCATATCTCTCCCTATGATGCACTCTTCAAGAAACATGCGGGGTTGATCGGATGGGATTGGCAGTTGTTGGCCTCTATTTCCTACCAAGAGTCTCGCTTCAATCCGTCGGTAGTCTCTTGGGCCGGTGCAGAGGGACTGATGGGTATCATGCCTAATACGGCCAAGGCATTGGGTGTCACGCCCCATGAGTTGAAAGATCCCGATGTGGGCATACGCATTGGCGTGGATTGCCTACGCCGGTTCCGTCAAGGCTTTTCGGATATTACCGATGTGGAGGAGCAAATCAAGTTTACGTTGGCGGCCTATAACGCAGGGATTGGTCATGTGTATGACGCACAACGACTGGCTCGCAAATATGGCAAAGATCCCAATCGTTGGGAGCAGGTGGCGGAATATATCCGATTAAAAAATGATCCAGCGTATTATAATGATCCCGTCTGTAAGCATGGCTATTTGCGCGGGACGGAAACTTTTCTTTATGTGCGGGAGGTGATGGAACGCTACCATTATTATATAACGCATAAAAACAAGGCGTAAGGAGGATGAAACAGCGAGCGATGATTCAATATCCCCGTTCGGAGAAGTGCTATGTCTCTGGCAGGGTCAACAAGATACAGGTTGGGATGCGCCGGATCACGTTGCAAGATACGGTGCAGCTGACGGCTTCGGGAGAGAAAACGGTCAAACCCAATAGCCCGTTGGTGGTTTATGACACCAGTGGAGCCTATTCGGATCCCCAGTTTGAAAAGGGTGAAGCAGGAGGACTGCCACCGATGCGGGCGGAGAGCTACGGGAGACGGAAAGATCTTTGCCGGGACGAGGGGCGTGGTGCTTATCGAGCGAAACCGGGTAAGATCGTCACACAACTTTATTACGCCAAGAAGCGGATCATCACGCCAGAGATGGAGTATGTCGCCATTCGTGAGAACCAGCAGGTGGAGACTTTGGGCTTGAAAAGCTACATCACGCCTGAGTTTGTGCGTAAGGAGGTGGCTGCCGGACGAGCGGTGATACCCGCCAACATCAACCATGTCGAGTTAGAGCCTATGATTATTGGCAACCGTTTCTTGGTGAAGGTGAACAGCCCGATCAATTATCGGTTGGAGCTACAAGAGCCTATCAGGGAAGTCGAGGAGCAATTGTTGAACTATTTAGCGATAGGATGTGACACCTTGACGGCACTCTTCGAGCAGGAGGAGCGTCCGATGGAGGAGGCAGATCATCTGCGTAGTGCGTTGCTACGTCGGAGTCCGATACCCGTAGGTGTGAATCCTCTGTTGGCGACGGCCTGGGCGGGTGAACTGGATTGGCCTCTTTTCCGGGATCGGTTGATTGCGCTGTGTGAGGCGGGTGTAGATTTTGTACGCCTCTATCCCTCGCTGTTGCGTGGAGAGTGCGAGCAGTTGCGCCAACGTTTGTTGCGTCCCCGTTCTTTAGAGTACCGGATCTGGGATAACTGGTTCTTGGCGCACAAAGGGGAGGAGAATTTCCTCTATGTCCATTTTGATGAGCTATGCGAGATACTTGGCAGTTACGACGTCACGTTGAGCTTAGGCGATGGGATGCGCGCTGTTTCCATCTATGATGCCGCAGCAGACTCGTTGAGGCAGGAGGAGTTGAAGCGTGTCCGGGAGTTGGTGCGGCGGGCATGGGATCATCAGGTACAGACGATGGTGGAATCTGCTGGCCATGCGCCGATGGACAAGATTCAGGGGCAGATGAAAGAGATTCAATATATGGGACATGGCGCACCGATTTTCACCTCTGGTCCCTTGCTGACTAACGCTGCCTGCGGATTAGACGCAGTAGGCATGGCGATTGGTGGGGCGCAAGCTGCCTGGCAGGGAGCCTCTTTGCTCTGTTGCTCTGAACCGGAAGAGGCCTTGCGAGGGAAGTCCGATACTCGGCGAGGCTATTACCAGTCATTGATCATGGCCAAGATAGCGGCCCATGCAGCAGATGTAGCTAAAGCACATCCCGGAGCAGGTATGCGCGATCATGCCATTTGCAAGGCAATGGCGGAGGGGAATCGGGAGGCCGATGCGGAGGCACTCTCGCTGATACCCAAACGTTTCCTTAAGCTATTGAAATAGTGGAAGCAACCGTTCCGCTATCTGATACCCCTCTTGGTAGAGGGCTAACATCCGCGGAATATCACGGCAGGTACGATCTACTTGAAGCGGTCGCTCTGGGCGGATCACGATCACCTTTCCCTCCTCCTCCAATTGGTCGATCCAATCGAGGGTAGCGTTATAGCGGTGGTAGCGGGTGCGTAGTTGTTCACGCAGGGCAGGGTATTGCCGATAGATAAACCCAGGCAGGCGTACCTCTTTGTCCGCTTTCCGATACCCCTTGTTGCGGGTCAAAACCACCACATTCTTTGAAAAGCCATCTTTAATGGCTCTACGGAGAGGAATGGCATCGCACACCCCTCCATCTACCATCGGGATACCATCTACATAGGTCGTTGGGCAGAGCACGGGTAACGTGCAAGAGGCTTTGCAAATCTCCACGAGACGTGCCTCATCCTGCTTCTCCTCAAAATACATCGCCTCTCCCGTCAAACAGTTGCTGGTCACCATTACGAATCGCTCTTTTGCCTGCGCATAGGATTTGAAATCAAACGGATAATAACGATCTGGATAGACGTGAAACAGAAAATCAAGATTGATATACCCCTTGCCTCTGAGGAAATGGCGCAATCCGATATAGTTGTATTCTCGTAACAACTCCGTGTTAGAGAAGAGCGACCGCCCACGCTGGTGTGAGGCATACGAGATACCGTTGCTTGCTCCGGCCGATACACCAATGGTATAGGGGAAATAACGCTGATGATCCATGAAACAATCCAATACCCCGACGGTGAAGATGCCACGCATGCCACCTCCTTCCAATACCAAACCTGTCTGTTCGTCAATCCGCATAGCTTAATCCACTTTTTTGGGCGCAAAGATAGTGCAAA
>CAMGEM010000120.1 GCA_946055095.1 uncultured Parabacteroides sp.
GTTTAACGGCTGTTGGAAATATCTCCACCAATTGATGGAAATATCTCCAATGGCCGTTAAACTTTTCTCCACCTACTGTTGGAAGGTATCTGTCCCTTGGTATTGATCCGTAACAACTAAGGGGCGGAACACATTAGATCGTACGGTCGAAGGCTGAAAGCCATCTATTGTGCGGAGTTCGTGCAGCATTACCGATTTGCAAAACGGAGACTCACTTTTTGTACATGCTTCCAGGAGCCAGCTTGAAGGTGGAGGAGATAGAAACCGGAAGAAGAGGGATAGCGCAAGGTGGAGCTACCTGATGGAACAAACGCTGTCTGTATGATCTGACCTTGGGCATTGAACCAGGTTGCTGTACCGGCCTCGGGTAGCTGCTCGATACGGATCTGATGGGGCTCTTGGATGATACGGACTTCGCTTGTAGGAAGTATTGTTTGGTTGGAGGTTGGATGGTTTTCAGGTTCTTGACTGGCTCTTAGCGGGGATTCGCAAGCGAGCAGACGAGCGGAAGAAACTGCTTCTGTGGATGCACTTACCTCTAAGACGGTCTCTTCGGAGGCTTTGACAAAAAAGGCCGTATAGGGAGCGATCGCATAGTCGCTATCTAAGGCGTAGGCCTGGTATGCACCGTTTTGATAGAGATAGATGTAGCCATCCAACACGTCTGTGCCTTCGATGTTTCGCAAGGGAAGGGGTGCAGGCAATGGATTACCACAAAGAACCCAACCGTTGTTGCCTTCGTTTCCTCCAGTGGCTACATCAAGGTATAAACTAACACTCTTCCCAAATCCATCGGGTATTTGTTCGCTGGGGCAATGAAACCGCATAGTGGTGGTAGAAGCGGCTGCATCTAAGGCAATCAAATAGCCTTGATGTTTGCGGATAATGGGTTGATCAGTCGTTTGAGAGGCTGAAACAACACGCCATCCCGGTTGTCCGTTAGCTCGCTTCTGGCCATCGTATGTTTGCAGATAGAAATAGTCGCCACTTCCTGTCTCTGTGTTATCCTTGAAGGTGAAGTTTTCAATGTCATCGGCATAGAGATCAAACGGCAAGGAGAAGAAATACCATTTTCCTTTGTCTGGAAAAATTTTTTCTACAGTTAGCCGATTATTTATTTCCAGTTGTCCAAATGTTGTCAGTGAGGCATGGCTGTTCTCTGCGTCGTAGAGCGTGAGTGCATTCGTGTGGAGTGTGCCTGTTGAAGCGATTTGTAGGCTTCCTTCACTGATTTGAATCGTTTGAGTTGTACGCTTATCTTGGAGGGATAGATGCCCTTGAACCAAGGCTGTGTTGGAACGTCTGGCCGGCAGATGACTCCAACGGTCATTATCTGCCCAAGCACCTGATCCCGTGAACAGTGTATATTGGCGGTTATAGCCGTATGCCATGGCACTATCAATCAGTAGATAGCTGGTGGAACTGAGTGTATCTGGCATACTGAGGCTGACTTGAGTAGGATTTTTGGTGATAACAAGTCCCTTAAATTCGGAGCTATTCTTTGAACTTACGGTGTTTGTCTGTCCCTCTCTTGTGAATGTAATTGCACATTGTTCACCTTTTGCAAAGAACTCACAACGATGGATAGCGATATGGGCACTATCAAATACGTTGGCTGCCAGATTAAAAGAGTTGAAGCTCACTGCTGAACCTTTTTGAAGTTTCAAGGCCTTTGTTCCATGTTCTTTTAAAGAAGCATCTAATTCGGTTATATCCTCAATTGCGGTTTGACCAGAGACAGTATAAGACCAAGTATCTATGGATTGCCCTTGGAAGGTTTGGAGCATGAAGGTGTCTATGACTATGGGATTGGATGTCTTGCTCTGTACAAGACTACTCCAGGAATCAAGGTGTGTAGATTGTGCCTGAATGGCTAATGGAGTTGCTAATAATACACTTGTGCAAATGTATGCCAAATAACATTTTACGTTCGCTTTCATAGCTAATGATTGGTTTTAATGTTTTTACGAGCGCAAATATAGGAAAAAACAATCAATAGCTGTCATCGAACAGCTATTGATTGCTATTTTTCATGACCCTCTTGATAATCTCAGCCATTTTATCCGCTGGGCCTTTGGTTAAGATGTTTAGATGAGAGGCTTCAATCTCATGAATGAAGCAATCAGGTTGCTCCTCTTTCCATCTTTGGGGATTGCGCAAGAAACGCTGATGAATGGCCTGCACAATCTTAGGGTCTGTTCCTTTGGGTATGAAAGGTTCAGTGATGAATTGAGTAGCCCTAAACAGATGTATTTCTCCCGGATAGGGCTTGAAACGGAACGTTTCTGTCAGCTCCTTGGTGATTCGTATTTTTTCTCGACCCAATTCGGGAGATATTCCCGGCTCATGGAAGAGCTCGTTCAACTCCTTCTGTATAGCGTCTTGGTTGTCTATATATCCATCAATGACAAATACTTTAGGGAGTGGGGAAAAGCCCTCTTCCGCTATCCGATTGGCTAATTGTAGAGCCAACTCTCCACCGAAACAGAGTCCCGTAATGGCCGCAAGCGGTTGTTTGCGCAAGAATGGCCGCAAGTCGTCCATATAATGCTGCATCATGCGATCGAATGAACAGGGTTTATGGAAAAACAGATCGTTGTAACTTTCGAAGATCCATATATCAAATAGTTCACTGAGCAATTCCGCAAAGTGACGATAGAGCGCATAGAAAGGCGGGTATCCACATACAATCAACAAAATAGGTTTATTCCCTTGTGGCGTATGATACCAAAAAGCCAATGAATTTTCCATACGCTGACTCAGTAGTTGATGAATCGTCCGGTTTTTATACACCTCTGCCACAGAAAGAGGAATACCTTTCTCTTCCGCCTCATAGACGAGATTCATCACTTGGATGGAGTTTATGCCTAAATCGAATAGATCGGTATGTATGCCCACTTGATCAATTCCTAATAGGTTGGCTACCATATAAGAAAGCTGCTCTTCTTGTAATGTCACAGGTTTATCCTCGTCTTTGCAATCTTCTGGCAGGTGCGTAGGCTTAGGCAAAGCAGCTGCGTTGAGCTTTCCATTGGGTGTCATCGGGATCCGATCGATCATGGCCCAATAAGCAGGAACCATATAGGTCGGGAGATGTGCCATCAATCTCTTGCGTAGCGCATAGCAATCGACGGTTATCCCTTGCTGAGGAAGGACATAGGCCGCTAACTGCTTCTCCTCTCCTTGCTGGATAAGGCGTACTAACGCATTCTGCACACCGGGACAGGCTTGCAGCTGCTGGGCGATCTCATCCAACTCTATGCGGAATCCCCTCAGTTTTACCTGTGCGTCTTTCCGTCCAAGGAAGAACAGGTGCCCATTGGTTTGCCGGTAAACCAGGTCTCCACTGCGATAAAGTGTCCCGTTGATGCCCTTCTCTTTATCTGCGGCTGACTGATAGGGATTGGGTATGAACTTCGCTTGGGTTTGTTCCGGACGATTGAGGTACCCTTTTGTCAGTTGAAGGCCTCCGATACAGAGTTCACCGACGGCTCCTTCGGGCACTAAATGTCCCTGTTCGTCCAATAGGTAGCCACTGACTCCCTCAATCAAGCTGCCGATGTCGTTGGCTGGACTTTGCGGTGTCAGGATTGTGCAGGTGGTATCTACCGTATTTTCTGTGGGACCATACGTATTATATAAGGTATAGTCCTTGCTCCAGTAGGCAATGGTGCTTGGGGCGGTCGCCTCCCCTCCCACGATGATCTGTCGCAAATGAGGTAAAGGTCGTTGGGGCAACATGGTCAGCATAGCTGGGGCAATGGGCAGACAGGTCACCTGCTCTCGTTCCAGCAATCGGAATAGCTGCTTCGGATCTTTACGTTCTTCCTCAGTGGGTAGGACCAAACGGGCTCCCTGCGTGAGTGGGATGAAAAACTCCTCGATAGAGGCATCAAAACTCAGGTTGGCGAATTGCAAAACGGTGCTTTCCGGTCCAAAAAGGTAGGTCTTTTGCAAGGTGTTGACAAAGTGCATCAGGTTGGCATGGGTGATCGGTGTACCTTTCGGCAATCCGGTAGTTCCGGAGGTATAGATCATGTAAGCTGTCTGATCCAGCGTGATAGGCATCACTGGCAGAGCTTGGGAGGTAGCGTTATGCGCCAATGCCTCCACGGAAAGGAAACTTCTCCCCTCCTCCTCTTTCGCTTCGTCGGCCAAGCAGAGGCTGATTTCACAATCTTGCCACATAAAGTTTTTACGCTCTGTCGGCAAGTTTGGATCTATGGGTACATAGCAACAACCAGCCTTCAAGATGCCCCAGATGGCCGCAGGTGCCCACCGCTTCTCTTGGATGGACAGTCCAATCCGTCTGTTGGTGGCTCTACCCATTTGTGTGAACAGTGCTTGGGCTATGCGATCGCTCTCTGTCTCTACCGTTTGATAGCTGTAATGCGTTCCTTGGAAGGTAAAAGCAGTTGCTTCTGGGTATTGATGAGCCATTCTTCGCCACAGATCCACTACCGTCGTTTGAGAGGTGGGTAGATAGCGATATAGTTCGTTGGCCTGAATGATCTGATTCACATAGTCCGTTGAATAGGGCTGTAACTGATCAAGCGTCTGCTCAGGGTGGGCGCAAGCCGCAGTCAATAAGGTAAGAAATGCCTCTCCCAATCGGCCAACCATGGAGGAATCAAAGAGATCTGTCGCATATTCCCACAATAGCTCGTCACGCTCCTCTCCCTGTAAGAGGGTGCATGAGAGTGGGAATGAGGTGCTCTTTTGTTGGATAAAGGGGTGGAAAAGCATCTGATTCTCTACACCGAATGTGGTTTGCAGGATGGGGCTTGCCTGTTGCTCTTTGTGCAGGGCCTGCATGATCTGATAGAGGGGCAACGCCTGTTGGATCAACACCTGTTTATCCTGTTCTACTTGGCGCACGAAGTCGCTAAAGGTGAGTTGCTCATAATCGGCCTTGTAGCGGATAGGCAACATATAGACAAAGTAACCCATCACCTCGGCAAACTCCTTTTGTCCTCTGTCCGCATAGGGGAAACCGATGGTAAACTCGGCTTGTCCACTGTATTTGCGCAAGAGAAGCATGTAGGTAGCCAGCAGAAGTGTGAAAGAGGTACAAGCCTCTTGTCGGCAAAACTGTAGTGCAGCCTCCCGGAATGTAGCAGGAACAGGCAGGCGAAGGGTCGCTCCTTGGTAGTTCGTCATACGAAGCGATGTACCCTGCTTAGTGGGTAACGTCAGCCCTTGGTTGTCGGCTAAATAATGAGTCCAAAAGGCGGTTGTCTTCTCCTCTACAGGTTGCTGTTGTTTCCAGCTGGCATAATCGGCATATTGATAAGCCGGTCCTGGAGTTGCATCAGCGGGGTGCTCGTACAAACGACGTAGCGTTTTGTCCAATACCTGTTCGCACGACCAGCCATCTACCAAGAGGTGATGAATGAGAAGGAGGCCATAATAGTGGCCACTATCGGTCTCTTGATACAGTTGTGCCCGACAAAGCACTTCGCCATAGAGCTGGAAGGGGCGGTAGGCCTCGGCGTTGATCGCTTCGCGCAAAGCCTCTTCCGGTAATCTCGTCAGGGATAAGGTCTGTGGCTGGAAGGGATGAATATGCAGTTCAGGTTCCCCCTTTTCGTCTATGCTGAGCGAGGTGCGCAGGGATTCCTGTTGAGCTACCAATTGATTCCAAGCCTCTTCAAAGCGTTTCACATCCAAATCCGTACCTAAATCCATCAGATAGGGCTGGTTATAGGCATCTTGTGCCGCTTGTGAATGGGCGCATTGCAACCAAAGGCTCCGTTGCGTGGGTGATAGCGGAAGGGGTTTCCGCCGATCGGCCTTGGGAATCTCCCACTTTTGTTGGGCGATACCTTGTTGTTCCTCAATAAGCGCTACCTGTTGACCGAAAGTGGGATGCGCATAAAGGTCAGCTGCCTTCAACGAGAGGTGAAAGCGTTCATTCAGCTGCAGGGTCAGCTGAAGCAGGGCGATAGAGTCTCCCCCCTCTTGCAGGAAATGGCTGTCGCTTTGGAGGGGTCGTGCGCCCAACAAGGCTTGCCACTCGGTGGCTAATTGCTGTTCCCGTTCGCTTTTCCAAGGGGAAGAGGAAACGGTTTCCTCTTCCCACACCGGTTGTGGCAGTTGCAGGCGGTCTATCTTTCCGCTGAGGTTGACCGGGAAGCGTTGCAGGGGAATAATAATCGCTGGCACCATGTATTCGGGTAGTTGCGCACGTAATACCGCATAGACCTTTTCCAGATCTAATGTATCAGGAGTTTCACATTGCACATAAGCCACTAACAACTTACGTCCCTTGTGTGTTTGCGCCATGACAATCGCTTGCTCGATCGGCGTGCATTGTTTCAAGACCGATTCAATCTCGCCCGCTTCAATGCGTATGCCATTGATCTTGATCTGAAAATCGTTTCTCCCTACGAATAGTAGTCGCCCATCGGCTCCCCGACGCATCAGGTCGCCTGTCTTGAAGAGACGGGTGTTGAAGCCTTTGGCCTTGTCTTCCGGGGAGACAAAGGGGTTATCAATGAACTTGGCTTTATTCAACTCCGGACGGTTGATATAGCCGTCTGTTAGCTGATGGCCTCCTATGTACAACTCGCCAATCTCACCCAATGGGGTGGGTCGAAGCTGCTCATCCAGCAGGTAGCAAGAGATCCCCTGAATGGGATAGCCCACATCCTTTGTAGAACAGTTAGGGGTTAATACACCACAAATCGCATGTACGGTATCTTCGGTGCAGCCATAGGCATTGACTATACGTTTGGAAGATTGCCATTGGCTGATCATTTCCGTCTGGGGAGCCTCACCTGCTACCACAATGGTGTGCAACGCAGGAAGTTCTCGGTAGGGGCAATAGGCTAAATAGACCGGAGGAACCAGCATATAAGTAACAGAGGCTTGCGCTAATAGCGCAACTAACGCTTCCGGGTCTTTCTTCTCTTGCTCCGTAGCGATAACTAATTGAGCACCGATTAAGGTAGCGCTAAACATTTCCACGATGGAAGCACCAAAATTGAGGCTGGCAAACGCGAGAAAACGATCCTCCTCATGCAACTGAAAGGCGTTTTCTTGTGTGTTCCAAGCCATCACGACTACCTGATTATGCCGGATAATAACCCCTTTAGGTTGACCGGTTGTGCCGGAGGTAAAAAGGATATAAGCGTATTGTGAGGGGGTGATTTCCGGAAGTGTCTTTTCGGCCAACGTAGCTGATTCTGCCAGGATCTCACGAAATACCCAGTTAGGTATAAAATCTAACACATCAGCCACGGGTTGGGCCGTGATCCAGCCAGCTATCTGGGAGTCTTTGGCCATGAAACGCAAACGCTCTTCGGGATGTCCTTCGTCTAAAGGTACATAAATGGCTCCTGCCTTCATCAGGCCATAAAGTGTGATGACCACTTCGGGGCTGCGTGGCATGCTGACCCCTATGGCTTTTCCGGTTAACCCGTGTGCCACGATCCAATGGGCTACTTGGTCGCTCAGGCGGTCTAATTCTTTATAGGTGATCAGGCGATTGCCTTGCCGCAGAGCAATGGCCTCTCCTCTGCGCGCCACGACCTGCTTAAAACACATCGGGATGGATTGTTGGGAAAGCTCATCTATTTGGGGGTGGTGCAGCGACTTTTCTGCATAATCCATTTCTGTATATGCCCTATTCTTTTCCATTGTTGTATTCCTTACAGTTTCACATGAAGGGTGCCCAAGAACATGCGGCCCGCTTGCGGAACAGGCAGACGGTCACCCCCTAAAAGATATTCATGATTCAATAGATTATAGCAAGAGACCTCTGCGCTAAACTGCTTGAATGTGTAA
>CAMGEM010000121.1 GCA_946055095.1 uncultured Parabacteroides sp.
CGGAGGCTGCCGACTATATCCGTAGCTATGTAGAGGCTAATCAGGTGAATGATTATTTGGCACTGATTCGTCAGAGCAAAGAGTTGTGCACGATTCCAATCATCGCCAGCATCAACTGCTACAAGGCGGCTGCTTGGACAAACTTTGCGCAACAGATCGCACAAGCGGGTGCTGATGCGTTGGAGCTGAATGTATTCTTTATGGAGACGGATCTGCACGACAGTGCTGAGGCTGTAAAGGAGACCTATGTAACGATCTTGCGTCAAGTGAAAGAGGCGATTCGGATCCCGGTGATCATGAAGATTGGCAAGCAGTATAGCAATATACCTTCGTTGGTGCATGCGTTGAAAGCGAATGGTGCGGATGGCGTGGTGCTCTTCAACCGTTTCTACCAACCTGATATTGATATTAACACGATGCAACTGGTGTCTGGCCATGTATTCAGCAGTGCGGCGGATCTGAGCGACACGTTGCGTTGGACAGCGATTGTGTCAGGCAAGGTGCCTGGTATCAGTGTGTCGGCTTCGACCGGTGTGCATGATTGGGAAGGCGTGGTGAAGTGTCTGTTGGCTGGAGCTTCTGGTGTGCAGCTTTGCAGTGCGCTCTACACACACGGCTCTGCGATCGTTTCGCAGATCTTGACTTGCTTAGAGGAGTGGATGAATCAAACCCATTATGAGTCTGTTGATCAGTTCCGTGGACGGTTGAACTATGCGAATATCCCGAATCCGGCGCAATATGAGCGTGCGCAGTTCATGAAGTATTTTGCGAATAGAGACTGATTAGATAGTTAGGAATAAGGAATTAGGAATGAGGATTTACGCAGTAAATAGCTCATTCCTAATTTTTTTATTTGTTGTAAAGCCGTATTTTCCCCTGTGCGTTATCGGGGTTCTTGCAGGGTCATGTAGAGCGTTTTTAGGTCGTCCGCTCCCACTAAATCAACCCCTTCTTGCAAGAAGAAACGTTTGAATTGCTCCGTGTCGGGGGCGCCCCACCATCGGAACAGCTTACCCTCTTTGTGGACGGAGGCAATGATCTCACGCATCTTTTGCAACTCTTCGGCAGGCATTTCTCCTTCGCCTTTCCATTTGAAAAAAGCGGAATAGTTATCGCTGACCACTGGTGCTAAGGTGGCGGGAATCCCTTGACCTACCTCCTTGATCTTGCCATCGAGAAAGGTGAAACGGGTGGTTTCCAGGGGCAAGGATTGCATCGGGCGATCGCCGGAGAGGAAGAACAGGATTGCGCCCTCTCGGTAAGTGCCGTTCTCCACGGTGCAGAAGTATTGTTTGTAAGGCTCAATCTGTTGTTTGAGCAGCGTATAGACCTCCTCGCCCTTTTCCTTACAATCAACCATCAGGTAGAAGGGGCGGTCGCTCTGTGGATAGACCTTGCCGCCATTTTGCTGGATACGTGCTACTAAGGGTTTCAGATAGAGTCGCTCGAACGTGATCGCCGGATCGGCTGTCGGACGCTCGTGCGACACATAGAGTTCGCCGTCGATGGGCCAGAGATCCGCCTCCACGCAGTTGAACCCGTAAGAGAGGGCATCATGCAACGGATGCTCACGCCAATAATCATTGTGCGAGAAAGCGTTGTAGAGCACCTTGTTAGCAGCCGAAGAGGCTACCTGTGGCTCGTCGGCCACTATCTCTGTTGGGGCTTGTTGGCTGCCGCCTGTGCAGGCCAGTAATAGACTCAGTAATAAAAAGGAACACTGTTTCATGCTGTGATATTTTAAATAGTTAGTTGTGTGCGACGAAAAGACGCCCTTGGTAGGTGTCTCGTTCGGCTAAGCGCTGATCCACCTTGGCCGTGAACGCATAATTCTTCAATCCCCAATCCGGTTGGATCAATAAATCTTTCGGTGATTGGGAGACGAAACGTTCCACTACGATGCGTCGAGGCAAACGTTCAATGAAGTCAATGGCCAGGTCGATATACTCATCCACCGTGAAGAAATGGAAGTCTTCGGGGCTTGTAGCATACTCCTTGGCCATCCGTGTATGACGGATCAGCTGTAGCTGGTGTAGCTTGAGTGTGGTCAAAGGCAAACGGCTCATTACTTCCGCGTGATGCAACATATCCGCTCGGCTCTCCCCAGGCAAGCCCAGGATCAGATGGGCACCGGTATAGATACCTCGTGCGGCGGTACGTCGGATAGCCTCTTCCGATTCAGCGGCGGTGTGCCCTCGGTTGATCCGTTCGAGCGTACGATCTAAAGTGCTTTCCACGCCATACTCGATCAAGACAAAACACTTGCGGCTCAATGCCTCAAAATAGGCTAACAGCGCATCGGGCATGCAATCGGGACGTGTGCCTACGATCAACCCCTCAACACCGGGATAAGCCAGGGCCTCCTCATACAGACGAATCAATCGTTCGGGTGTGTCATAGGTGTTTGTATAGGCTTGGAAATAGGCTAAATAACGCATCGCTGGATACTTGCGGGCGAAAAATCGGATCCCTCGCTCCAATTGCTCGCTGACGCTTTCTGTCGGTTGGCAATAGTCAGGACTGAAGGTTTGGTTATTGCAATAGGTACACCCTCCCCAGCCCTTTGTGCCATCTCGATTGGGGCAGGTGAATCCAGCGTTGATCGAGATCTTTTGCACCTTGAAACAGGGAAAAACCTGATGGAAGAAATCGGCCAGCTCGTGGTATCGCTTCTCGGGCTTCATCGATAGGGGTCAAGCATCTAACGCTTTGCGTAGCAAGGCTTCAACCTCGTTCTTGAAGATACCGGCCTCGTGCTCCTTTACCTCATTGATATAAAAGGTAGGCACATAATAGTAATCATATTGATTGGCTACCTCCGGCTCTTTGGATTCCTCGATGGTCTCGATCTCAACAGCCTTTAACTCCGGATGCTCCTCTTGTAACTCCTTAATATATTGGAATGCCTTCTTGCAGAAGGGGCAGTTTTCCAAATAGAATAGTTTGATAGGCTTCATGTCTTTCTCTATTTAAACGCTTGTTAAACATAGTCTTGTAGGCTTATTCGCCAGTCGTCGAAGGACGTGGCGAAGGCCTCGGTTGCAAAGTTAGTAAACTTGTCCGAAGAGGCAATTAAAAACGTTGTCCATGTTATTTCAAAACGATGGGCAACGGCCGAAAAAATCATGGGCAATGTTTTCTAAAACCACGGGCAACGTTTTCCAAAATTATGGGCAACGTTTTTCAAAACGATGGGCAATGTTTTTTGATGCTACGGGCAACGTTTTTGGGACGCAGCGGGAGAGTCTAATTTTTTATTGTTACTTTTGTTGCTCAATCAGCATAACGATAAGTTTTTGTAATCAATTAAGGCAAAAAAAATAATGAAGAAATTAGGTATGGGTTTGTTGCTATCCCTGCTTGTAGCAGGAGGCGTGGCGGCGCAGAATGGCGACAAACGTGTAGAACTGAAAGAGATAACAGATGGGAGATTCCGTCAGGTGACGGCTATTGGCGAGATGCGTTCCCTGCCGGATGGCGAGCATTACACGGCTATGAATGCGGAGCGGGATATGATCATCAAGTATGCGTATCGTACCGGGAACCCCGTGGATACCCTTTTCAACGCACGAAAGGCTCGTGAGTGTACCTTTACCAATTTTGATGGGTATGAGATCAGCAGCACAGGACATCACATCTTGGTATGGCGGGAGACGGAGTCTATTTATCGTCGTTCTCGCAAAGCGGTGGTGTACGACTACGATGTGCGTCGCAACTACGTGAAGCCGATCTCTGACACGGGCGGCAAGCAGATGATCCCGACCTTCTCTCCGGACGGTCGCATGGTGGCTTACGTGAAGGATAACAACATCTGGATTCGTAAGTTTGATTACGACACGGAGGTGCAAGTCACGAAAGATGGTGAGCGCAACAAGATCCTGAATGGCATTACCGACTGGGTGTATGAGGAGGAGTTTGCCGTGACAAACCTAATGGCTTGGTCGCCGGATAGCGAATACCTGACTTTTGTGCGTTCGGACGAGAGTGAGGTGCCCGAATACTCCATGCAAATGTATAATGGCAACGGGCTTTATCCTACCTATTATACCTATAAATATCCGAAGGCGGGCGAGAAGAACTCGAAGGTAACGGTGCATGCCTACTGCGTGGCGACGAGAGACACGAAGGAGTTGAAGCTGCCGATAGAGGGTGAGTATTATGTGCCTCGTATCGCCTTTACCACCCATTCGGATCAGTTGGCGGTCATGACCTTGAATCGGCAGCAAAACCTGTTCAGCATGTATTATGCCAATCCGAAGAGCGGGGTCTTTCGGTTGATCTTGCGGGAGGAGAACAAGTGCTATGTGGATTCAGATTGGTTGAAGTCGATCCATTTTATGGATAATGGCTTTACCTACGTCAGTGAGCAGGATGGTTACGCGCACATTTATCTCTATTCGCCGACGGGTGTGATGCAACGTCAAATCACGCAGGGTAACTGGGATGTGACCGCCTTCTTGGGGTATGACGAGGCAACGAAGACTTGCTACTATGAGTCGGCGGAGGAGAGCCCGATCCGTCGTGCGATCTATAAGATTGATGCCAAGGGGGTGAAGACTAAGCTGAGTACCGCGGTAGGCACGAACCATGCGGATTTCAGCCGTAATTTCGCCTATTTCGTGAATACCTATTCCAATGCCAATACCCCGGCGCGTATCACGGTCAACGAGACGAAAACAAAGAAGGAGTTGCGCGTCTTGCAAGACAATGCGGCATTGCGAAACAAGTTGGCGCAATATGCCTTCGCAAAGAAAGAGTTTACGACCGTCACCACGGCATCGGGCTATGAGTTGAATGCCTGGATGGTGAAGCCGGTTGACTTTGATCCCTCCAAGCGCTATCCGGTGATGATGACGCAATATAGCGGTCCGAACTCGCAGCAGGTGCTGGATCAATATGGCTTTGACTGGGAGCAATACTTGGCAGCCAATGGGATCATTGTGGTGTGTGTGGATGGTCGAGGAACCGGTGCGAGGGGTGAGGCTTTCCGTAAATGCACCTACCTACGTATGGGTGAGTTGGAGTCCCGGGATCAGGTGGAGGCCGCGCGTGCGTTGGGCGAGCTGCCCTATATCGACAAGGATCGGATCGCGATATGGGGCTGGAGCTTCGGTGGCTACAACACGTTGATGGCGTTGAGCACGGGTAACGGCACCTTTAAGGTGGGTATCGCTGTGGCTCCTCCCACAGATTGGCGTTATTACGACACCATCTATACCGAGCGATTCATGCGTACGCCGCAGGAGAACTTCGAGGGATATAAAGCGACCGCTCCTTTGAACTTGGTGAAGAATCTACAGGGCAAGTTGCTCCTGGTGCATGGCACGGCCGACGACAATGTCCACTTCATGCAGAGCCTCGATTATGCTGAGGCCTTGGTGCAGGCCGGGAAACAGTTTGATATGCACGTCTATAAGGATCGCAACCACAGTATTTACGGCGGTAATACCCGTTACCACCTTTACACGAAGATGGCGAACTACCTGTTTGAAAATTTGTAAGCGCATGGCAGAACATTTGAGGAAACCGGATTGGTTGAAAATTCGTTTGGGCGGGAACGAACAGTTTACCCGCACGAAAACGATTGTGGAGTCGCATTGCCTGCATACGATCTGCACCAGTGGAAAATGCCCGAACATGGGCGAGTGCTGGAGTAGGGGGACGGCCACTTTCATGATCGGTGGGGAGATCTGCACACGCTCCTGCAAGTTTTGTAATACGCTGACAGGCAAACCGCTGCCACTCGACCCAAAAGAGCCGGCAAATGTGGCGGAAAGCATTCGATTGATGCAATTGAAGCATGCGGTCATCACCTCCGTGGATCGGGATGACCTGCCCGACTTAGGGGCGGCTCATTGGGCGGAGACCATCCGGACCATTAAAGCGGTCAATCCGGAGACGACGGTTGAGGTGCTGATCCCCGACTTCCAAGGACGCCTGGAACTGGTGGATCAGGTGGTGGAGGCCGCACCTGAGATCATCTCGCACAACATGGAGACGGTCAAGCGCTTAACGCCTGAAGTGCGTAGCGCGGCCAAATACGAGGTGAGCCTCTCCGTGCTGCGTCGTATCGCGGAGCGAGGTGTAGTGGCGAAGACCGGTATCATGGTTGGCTTAGGAGAAACCGACGAGGAGATTCTGACCTTGATGGACGATGTCTTGGCGGTGGGTGTTTCGGTCTTGACGATTGGGCAGTATCTACAACCCTCTCGCAAGAATATCCCGGTGAAGGCCTACATCACACCGGAGCATTTTGCGGCGTATAAAACATGGGCTTTGGCGAAAGGATTCAAGAAGGTGGAGAGCGCACCGTTGGTACGTTCCTCCTACCATGCGGAGCGTCATGTCTAACATGAGCGTAGGCGAGGAAAACAAAGATGGGGTGTGTCGGCATGGCTATCCCCATTTTTTTGTATAAAATAGTACATTTGATAACGATTTCTCTAAACAAAATAACATTTTGGGTTGTTTTACTATCAACTGAGTGATAAACGAGCAAAGTGTAAACGCAATGAATAAGATCAAGAAGAATCTGGATAATCAGGTGATCGGCTTATTGCCGTTGATATTGTTCATGTTCTTGGACAATTACTTCCCTTACCTGTTGTCATTTGTCATTGCGATCTCATTTTGCATGTTTTGCTGTTTCCTTTATTGGCGTTTACGGGAGAAGAACGTGTTTCAATTCATGTTTCTCCCTACGATCTTAACATTTCTACTCTATGCCTGCTTTTTCTTTTTCCGGCTACGTACGACGCTGTTTGGCCATTCGCCTTTGATTATTGAGGTGCTTTTGGTGGTCTCGTTGGCATTGTTCAGTTTCAGTAAACGCATTGTGTTGCACTATGTGCGGCATTCGGATAACCCGACCTATAAACGGATGTATGTACGTGCCACCTTGAATGAGTTTTTCTTTTTGGCGCAATTGGCGCAAAGCCTTTACACGTTGCATCTGTTCGCTATATTAATATATGGTATATTGCCTATGGAAATGCACGGTAATCCGGCAGCCGAACGATTGCTCTATCGGGAAATGCCTTGGTTCTTGGGCATCTCGTTGCTGGTCTATGAGCAGATCCGTGTCTTTTGGATGAGTGGCAGCTTGGAAAAGGAGATGTGGCTCCCCGTGTTGAATGATGAGGGGAAAGTGGTGGGTTGTATGGCTCGTTCGGTCAGTCGTGCCCTGCCTAAGAAGTATTACCATCCGGTCATTCGTGTGGCGCTCTTATACCAAGGGATGATTTACCTTGTCAAGCGTTCGTCAGAGGATTTTGTCTCGCCGAACACGTTGGATCACCCTCTCCATGGCTACATGCTGTTTCGTCATTCCCATGCGGACACCTTACGTGCGATGTTAGGTCCATTGGCTGACGATCCACTCATCGAGCCTCATTGCCTGATTCGTTATACATTTGAAACCCATCGGGTGAAACACTTAGTTTTTCTCTATACCATTCGTTTGGAAACAGAGGCGCAGTTAGCCGCAGTGAAGCAGGCTGGTGGCAAGCTATGGACCGCCAAGCAAATCAAGGAGAACATGGGGAAATCGCTCTTTAGTGCCTATTTCGAAAAGGAATACCCCTATTTGCAGAATACGGTCATGCTGGCTGACATTGAAAAACCGATCAATTGACAGAAAAGTCTTCTTTTTTATAGATTGACCGAAATTTTTTAGGCGTTGAGAGCTGTCTTTCAAGGAAGTTCCCTACTTTTGCCCTATCGAATTTGAATGTTTAATCATAAAATTAGCAGTGAACGATGGAAAAGAAAAATGTACAA
>CAMGEM010000122.1 GCA_946055095.1 uncultured Parabacteroides sp.
AATAGTTTATATTCCTTGCTGTCATAGCCCATGCCCAAGACCGCGGTGTCGGCCTCGAACTCATGCACCAATTGCAACTCCTTCCGGAGTAGCCAAGCGGCGGGGTTGAGCCATTGCAACCACAAGAATAACTCCGTGAAAAGCAGATCCCAGGTGTGACCCATTCGGATATGGGCCTGCTCGTGCGCCAGAATCAACTCCGGCTTGCTCTGCATGTCGCACTCGGAAAGGAAAATGTAGCGCAGCCAGCTGAAGGGTGCCAAGGGCAATCGGTGTACCACGAGCCAGCCGCCGTCCGCCAACCGCTCGCAATGCCCGGAGCGGATCAAGCGGAAAAGGTTCGCCACACCCCAAAGAAAACGCACGGCGAAAAAGAGCATGCCCACCAAGTAAATAGCCAACCCTATGGAATAGAAGGAAAAGGCAGGTGAGGCGACAGCCGCTGGCTCGACGGGCGTAGCCAAACGCATCCATTCCTCCATATCATACATGGCCTGCCCCAATGGTGACGGCTGCTCCACCGCCACCCGCACAAACGGCAACAAGGCAGCCAGCACGAATCCACTAAGCAAAGCATACCGATTGAAGCGGTGGAACGTATCACGATTCAGCAAGAGGCGATAACCCAAATAGAACAGCACGAGGCAGATCGCCGACCTGAGGATATAGGCAAAGAAGGCTCCCATACGCTTAAACTTTAGGTTCCTCTTCCACACGCCTGATCAGTTCTTTCAGCTCATCGAGCGAAATCTCCTCCTCCTCGACCAACGAAGAGATGGCACCCAAGTAAGAATTGTTGAAATACTTGCTGATCACCTGCTTCAAGGTCTTGCGCTTGAACTCCTCAGCGGAAACGACCGCGAAGTATTGATAGGAGTTGCCCAACTGGTTATGCGACACATACCCCTTCTCCTCCAAGATACGGATCGTGGTAGAGACCGTATTGAAATGCGGACGAGGTTCGGGATAGAGTTCGATTAGTTGACGAACGAACATCGGACCATGATTCCATAAAAAGGTCATTATCTCCTCTTCTTTCGGTGTTAAAGTCTTCATTTCTTTTATTCTTAAAGTTCAACGACGCAAAGTAACTAAACAAAATAGTTACACAACTAATCTTTTTAGTTAAATAAAAACAAAAGGGTATTAAGCTATCACTCTCTACGATTCCTAACCTGTTGATAGGTACCTACGAGCAACATCGAGGCAAAACAATCCTACAAACGGGGTTGGTTATGCGCCCAGTTTGCACTATCTTCGCGTCATTCTAATTATATTTGTAAGAGATGACATTTGAACTTCAGCATACAGACTCGCTCACCAACGCACGGGCGGGGTTGATTACGACCGATCACGGCACCATCGAGACACCTATCTTCATGCCGGTTGGCACGCAGGGCACCGTCAAGGGGGTGCATTTCCCGGAATTGGAAGACGAGATTCAAGCGCAAATCATCCTGGGCAACACCTATCACCTCTATCTGCGCCCCGGCACGACTATCCTCGAACAGGCGGGCGGTCTGCATCGCTTCAACACTTGGAGCAAGCCGATCCTCACGGACAGCGGTGGTTTCCAGGTATTTTCCCTTTCAGAGAACCGTAAACTACACGAGGAGGGTGCCCTGTTCCGCTCGCACATTGACGGCTCGAAGCACCTCTTCACCCCGGAGAAGGTGATGGATATCGAGCGCTCGATCGGTGCGGACATCATCATGGCCTTCGACGAGTGCTGCCCCGGTGACGCAGATTATGACTATGCCAAACAATCGTTGGGCTTGACAGAGCGTTGGTTAGATCGCTGCTTCGCCCGTTTCAACAGCACGGAGCCTAAATATGGCTATCAGCAGAGCCTCTTCCCTATCGTGCAAGGCTGCACTTATCCTGATCTCAGGCGTCGTGCAGCGGAGAACGTGGCGAGCAAAGGGGCTGACGGCAACGCCATTGGAGGCTTAGCCGTGGGTGAACCGACGGAGAAGATGTATGAGATGATCGAAGTGGTGAACGAGATCCTGCCGAAAGACAAGCCACGTTACCTCATGGGCGTAGGTACGCCGATCAACATCCTGGAGGCGATCGAACGAGGTGTGGACATGTTCGACTGTATCATGCCGACCCGTAATGGGCGCAACGGACAGCTGTTCACCCGCTTCGGCACGATCAACATGCGTAACAAAAAGTGGGAGAACGACTTCTCGCCCATCGATCCCGATGGTCACTGCACAGCCGACCTGCGCTATACGAAGGCCTATCTGCACCACCTGATCCACGTGAAGGAGATGCTGGGTTTACAGATCGCCTCGATCCATAACTTGGCCTTCTATCTCTGGTTGGTACGTGAGGCGCGGAAGCACATCCTCGCTGGGGATTTCAGTAGTTGGAAAAGCGGCATGGTGCGCCAGATGGCGAACCGTCTATAACCCGATAAGCGGACAAAGCAGATGAATTTCAAACTGAAACGGATAGACTGGTATATCATCAAGCAATTCCTGGGGACTTACGTCTTCTCAATTGCCTTGATCATCTCGATCTCGGTGGTGTTCGACATCAACGAGAAGATTGACAAGTTCCTCAACCCCGACGTGCCGCTGAAAGCGATTGTCGTGGATTATTATTTCAACTTCATCCCCTACTACGCCAACCTGTTCAGCCCACTTTTCACCTTTATCGCCGTGATCTTCTTCACCTCCAAGTTGGCAGATCGGTCGGAAATCATCGCGATGCTGGCAAGCGGCATGAGCTTCAGGCGGCTAATGTTGCCCTACGGCATCTCAGCAGCGGTGATCGCCATCGTGACTTTCGTACTCAATGCCTACATCATCCCGCCTGCCACGGCGACCCGTATCGACTTTCAAAACAAGTATATCAAGAATAAGAAGGTGGATTACGTGAAGAATGCGCAGTTGGAGATTGAGCCGGGTGTGATCGCCTACTTCGACAGCTACGACGCACGCTCTAACATGGGCTATCGCTTCTCGTTGGAGCATTTTGAGGAGAAGAAACTGATCTCACGCCTAACGGCAAAGTCGATCAAGTATGACTCGCTCTATCAATGGACGGTGATCGACTACATGATTCGTGACTTCGACGGGATGCGGGAGCAGATTCATAATGGTTCCCGCATGGACACGACCCTGACAATCGTTCCCTCCGACTTTCTGATCTCCGTCAACGACTGCGAGACGATGACCACACCTGAACTGAACACCTACATCAACCGGCAGAAGAAGCGTGGTGTGGGCAATATCCAGACCTTCCAGATTGAGTATCACAAGCGGTTCGCCACAATCATGGCGGCCTTTATCTTGACCTCCATTGGGGCCTCACTTTCCTCGCGAAAGATAAAGGGCGGCATGGGTATGAACATTGGTATTGGGCTGGCGCTTAGTTCCTCCTATATCCTCTTTATGACCATCACTTCGACCTTCGCCATCAGTGGATATGTGTCACCGGGTATAGCGGCGTGGATCCCCAATATACTCTACACCTTCATTGCCATCTATCTCTATCGGAAGGCTCCGAGATAAGTTTTGACATATAATACCTCTAATAATATATATCATGAAAAATTTATTGATTTGTATCCTTGCGTTGCTCACCTTCGGACAGGTGGCGCACGCACAGATCCGCGGAAACGAGATCCGGGTGGTTGTCTCACCGGATCATACCGATTGGACCTACAAGTTGAACGAGCCGTGCAAGTTCACGGTTCAAGTGTATAAAGCACAAAACCTGTTGGAGGGAGCCGTGATCGACTACGCCATCGGGCCGGAGATGTATCCGACTGAGACGAAGGAGCAGGTGGTCTTGAAGACAGGTAAACTGGAACTGAAAGGAAAAATGAGCCAGCCGGGCTTCTTCCAATGCAAGGTGACAGCCCATGTGGAGGGTCGTACCTACGAGGGATTAGCGAAGGCAGCCTACGCACCGGAAAAGATCGTGGCCTCCGCAGAGAATCCGGCTGACTTCGACAGTTTCTGGGCGAAAGCTATTGAGCAGGCCCGTCAAACACCATTACAGCCCACGATGGTGTTGCTGCCGGAGCGTTGCACCGAGAAGGTGAATGTCTATCACGTCAGCTTCCAGAACGTGCGTCCTGGCTCACGCACCTACGGCATTCTTTGCATGCCCAAACAACCAGGTAAATACCCCGCCCTGCTACGTGTGCCCGGTGCAGGTATCCGTCCCTATTATGGCGACGTGACGACCGCCGAGAAGGGGGCAATTACTTTAGAGATCGGTATCCATGGCATCCCTGTCACGATGACACAAGACTATTACGACAAGCTTTTCAATGGAGCACTTTGGGAGTATTGGAAGATGAATCGTGATAGTCGAGAGGCCTCCTACTACTATCGGGTGGTGCTTGGATCGGTGCGTGCAGTGGATTTCATCCAGTCTTTACCAGTGTACAATGGGCAGGCATTAGGTGTTACCGGATCGAGCCAAGGCGGTGCGCTCTCAGTGATGACAGCGGCATTGCATCCAGGTGTTACCTTCTATGCCGCCATCCATCCAGCGATGTGCGATCACAGCGGACACCTGCAAAAAAGAGCTGGCGGTTGGCCACACTATTTCTATCAACAATCACCAACGGAGGCACAGCTTCAAACTGCCACTTATTATGATGTGGTGAATTTCGCCCGTCGGTTAAAAATTGCAGGTTGGTTCAGTTGGGGATATAACGACGAGGTCTGTCCACCTACTTCAATGTATTCCGCATATAATAGCATCACTGCCCCAAAAGAGTTTCATCCCTATTTAGAGACTGGCCACTTCTGGTATCAAGAGCAATACGATGCCTGGAATGATTGGCTTTGGAAACAGATGAATCTGTAAGATTATACAAAACAATAACCGCCGGTTTTCACATGGAGAACCGACGGTTATGTTATCTTTAATGATTAATTAAATGTTGCGTAATAAGCCTTGCTTTATACCTCCAAAGCACCCGTTAATTCTTTCACGGAATGGAATCCATGTCTATCGCAATAATCATTCAAGCCATCAATCACCTGAATGCCTACGGTAGGATCCACAAAATTGTAGGTTCCGATCTGAATAGCCGTTGCGCCTGCCAGCATAAACTCGACTGCATCCTTCCAATTAGAAATACCTCCCAATCCAATGATAGGTATCTTCACTGCCTTATAGGTCTGCCATACCATGCGCAAAGCGACCGGCTTCACACAAGGACCGGAAAGGCCTCCAGTTATTGTAGATAATAAGGGTTTGCGACGCTCTGCATCAATCGCCATACCCAGCATCGTATTGATCAAAGAGACAGCGTCTGCTCCCTCGGCCTCCACCGCTCGTGCGATCTCCGTAATATCAGTCACATTGGGAGAAAGTTTTACAATAAGGGTCTTCGGATAAACCTTGCGCACAGCCCTTACAACCTCCGCAGCGCCACAGGCGGTAACCCCAAAAGCCATGCCTCCCTGTTTGACATTGGGGCATGAGATGTTCAACTCGATAGCCGGAATCTTATCCAAGGCTGCGATCTTCTCCGCACAAGCCACATAGGTCTCAATGGAGGAGCCGCTAACATTGACCATCATGTTCGTATCGATATCTTTAATAGCGGGATAGATATGCTCCACGAAATAGTCCGCTCCCTTGTTCTGCAAACCAACCGCATTCAACATGCCCGAAGGTGTCTCTGCCATACGGGGATAGTCATTTCCCTCGCGTGGTTGCTCAGTCGTACCCTTCACAAAGATACCACCCAAACGAGTAATATCCATCAAATCAGCATATTCAATGCCATATCCGAACGTGCCGGAAGCGGTCATCACCGGGTTCTTCAACGCCAGTTTACCAATCTGTACACTTAACTCAGCCATGATAATTGTTCAATATTAAATACCGGACCCTCTTTACAAACACATACGTTATGCCCCGTCTTGTCTTTCTCTACGCAGCAGAGGCAAGCACCTATTCCACAGGCCATGCGGTTCTCCAACGAAACCTCGCAAGCGATCTGTTTCGCATGGGCAAATTTAGCCACCGCCATCATCATCGGTTTCGGACCGCAGGTGTAGATCTGGTCGAAATCCAACTGATTCAAAATCGAATGATTCGTCACATAGCCCTTCTCACCATACGAACCATCTTCTGTGGTCGCATAGATGGCACCGATCCGTTGGAAATCAGCTAATTGTTGCAGATCTCCCGCAGAACGTGCTCCCAAAAGGAAAATGGGTTCATAACCCTTAGCTTTCAGGCAGGCACCCAAATAGAGCATGGGAGCTGTGCCTACACCACCTCCAACCAGTAAGAGTCGTTTCGTAGGAATCTCCTCCGTAGGCAAGGTAAATCCATTACCTAATGGCAGGACAACATTGATCAAATCGCCTACTCGAGCCTCCGCCAACTGGCGAGTACCATCGCCGACCAACTGAATCAACAGCCACAACTCATTCTTCTCTCGATCCACGAAATTGATAGAAATCGGACGGCGCAAAAAGGTGGATGGCGAATGATCCACTCTAACCTCCACAAACTGACCCGGAAGCATATCAGGTAATTGATCCTCGGATGTCAGTTTGAGTAAGCAATACTGCGCATGAGGGCGAACATTCTCTGTCACCCGCAGGTCTAACATGTACTTCTTCATCTATTCTTTATTTGTAAAACTGTTTTGTCGCAAAGATAGTACAAAAATGTTAATCCTCCTTTTTTTCGAGCACGAAGGTGTCAAAGGTATTGTCGGAATAGAAAACAACTATTTTCGAAATGCTCTTAGCAGGCGCATCTTTATAGACAATACGTTCAACCACTGCCTGTTGGACATTGTTTTGTGGTGTATTAGCCCCAACATGCGTGCGATTTTCCAGATCTTGCGGAAGATTGTTTGGATTTTCGTCCGTGAGAGCGGGTTGAGCCATGCTGTCCGTATCTGGACGACGCATTTCGCCTTTCCCCAGAAGCAGCCAGTCTGGATTGAGATAGGGGAAGCGATCCAAGATCTTTAGAGCCACATCCAAGCTGGGATAGGAACGACCACTTTTAATTTGCGAAACAGCACCCCGCGAAATACCAATGGATTCCGCAAACTGCGCATCGGAAAGCTGTTCTTGATCCATTACGGCTAAAACCCGCTGTTTAACCTGTTCTTTCATGTTTATCTCATCCATTCTATTCTAATTTACGTCAAAATGACAGTTTTCATTCAATTTTACACCTGCATCATAGGCGATACAAATATAAACTATAAATTTAAATCGCACAAGACAGCTTTATAAATTTACATAGATAGAAGACTAAACAGTAATGCTGTATTTGTAAACATGCGCTCCGTTTAGTTATGTAAACCACCTTAAAACCGAATTGAAGCATTACTTATCTATTTTAAGCAATACGCCTGATTACTATTATATTATAAAGTACATAGAGAGGCATAATCGGCGGTTTTTACAAAACTATCCACACAATTCAAGTATAAATTTAATCCAAAGCATGAAAAACCATCGGACTATTGATTGGTTATCCTTTTATTATCTACACAACTATGTAAACAAACGCATGAACGATGTTTTTATATTTACATTTATATATACATCATATTTACATTTACAGCATAGCATTGTTTACATCTTACATGTACACTATGCTAAACTTTATTGCATCCTTCTTATTGTTTATATTTATAACTACTCATTAGTTTGTTTAGAAGCATAAACACAGGCAAGGCAGAGGCCAGAAAGGTAATTGCAGATACTGACATATTGGCATCTATTGAGACTTCGATGAC
>CAMGEM010000123.1 GCA_946055095.1 uncultured Parabacteroides sp.
GTCTCTCTCGCAGGCGATATGGTTGCGAGAACTAAAAGATTATCTGATGATTGCCTTAGGATTGATCTTCTATGGTATAGGATGGACGGTCTTCTTGTTGCCAAATGACATCACTTCAGGTGGTGTTCCGGGCATCTCTTCTATTGTTTATTGGGCAACGGGCATTCCGGTGCAATATACCTATTTTGTGATTAATGCGGTACTGTTGGCATTAGCCTTGCGTATTTTGGGGTTCAAGTTCTGTATCAAGACGATCTTTGCCGTCTTTACCTTGACCTTTTTCCTTTCTATCATCCAGAAATTAGCGGAGGGAACCCATCTGCTGGCTGATCAACCCTTCATGGCGTGTGTGTTGGGTGCCACCTTGTGTGGTATAGGTATCGGCATCGCCTTTACCAGCAATGGTAGTACGGGAGGAACCGATATCATCGCGGCGATTATCAATAAGTATCGTGACATCACGTTGGGGCGTGTCATCATGATGTGCGACCTGATCATCATCTCTTCCAGCTATTTGGTGTTGCAAGATTGGGAGAAGGTGCTCTATGGTTTCGTGACGCTCTTTGTCTGTAGCTTCATGTTGGATCAGGTGGTGAATGGCAGTCGGCAATCGGTTCAATTCTTCATTATCTCCAAGAAATATCAAGAGATAGCGAAAGAGATCAACGCCTTGCACCGTGGTGTGACGCTGATCGACGCAAAAGGATTTTATACAGGACAGGAGCAACCGATGATGTTTGTCTTGGCCAAGCGTCGGCAATCCACAACCATCTTCCGCATCATCAACGATATTGATCCGGATGCGTTTGTCTCCCAAAGTGCCGTGATCGGTGTCTATGGCAATGGCTTTGATCACATCAAGGTGAAGTAAGCGAATCAGTCCGCTCGTTTCACAAAAATCAATTGATTATTTTCTTCCCGCAGGAAATGAAAACCTTCGTAATCGAAGGCAGATAGTTCTGCGGGATTTGTTATTTGTTGGGTCAGAAGGAATCGGGCCATAGCTCCCCGACAACTTTTGGCCCAAACCGCTTGTACCTTGAAGGAATCTCCTTTGCGTACATAAAAGATGGGTTGAATGACCTGTACCTCGGTCGTTACCCGTTTCCAATCGAACAGGTGTTCAAACTCCTCGGTGCTGAGGTGAATCAGTATGCCGTCATCGGCCTTAACCGTGTTGATAAGTAGGTCGGTCAATCTTGTCTTCCAGAAATCAAACAGCCGTTTTCCTTCGCTCGAAGGAAGTTCTATATGCCCTTCCAAACGGTACGGGTGAATCCCGTCTAATGGCCTGAGCAAGCCGTAGAGAAAGGAGGTGATCCACAGATGCTGATCGGCATAACGCAAGGTCTCCTCACTCAGTTGCTCCGCCTTGAGGTGTTTGTAAGCCTGCCCATGATAGGCCAGCATGGCGGGTAAAGGAGGGTTATCGGCATCGAAGAAGCGGAGATAGCGCAACTTGTTCTGTTGGGCGATTGGCCGGTTACATTTCAGGATCTCTTGCAGCGAAGAGCTGTCGTATTGCGCTAAGTCATGTGCAAAGGCCTCCGCCTCCTGTTGGAAGCGAGGGGTATGCAAAGCGAGACCCTTCGATGGAAGGGCCTCGTGCATGATCTTTGCGCAAGCCAATAGGATTTGCATCGCTTATACCTTATAATATTGTTCCCAACCCTTGCGAGGAGGCAAACCGCAAAGCATCCGGTTGGCCTCGGGGTCGTTGGTGATCTGTTTCGTGTCTCGATCGAACACCAGCTTACGGTTCAGACGTTGACTCAATACGCCTAAACAGAAGACTTGGCTCAATGGACCAGCGATGTGGAACGGTGAGCGAGTCTTTTCCTTACCCATACAGCTAAGCAGGAAGTTGGCGTAGTGGTTAGAAGGGCTCTTCGGCACCTCGGGCAGACGGGACGCCATCTCCTTAGCCTTCTCGTCTGGAATGATTGAGAGGGTGCTGCCGTGCGATCCACCCTTAAAGGTCAACTCCTTGGAGTAAATTTCCTTGCCTGGATTCAATTTGGCGGGTTGGATCTTTCCACCGGCTACTGTCGGTATATTGGGATCTAACTCCGACACGCCATAGCCCTCAGGAACAGCAGGGATATTGTCCAAGCCATCATACCAAGTGACATCCACTCCAGGCATATCGCCCCGTTTCGGGAAACGGAACAGGATGGTGGAGGACATGGGGAAGAAGAAGGGGTTATGATCCTTCAGATAGAGCGGGTTCACCTCGGTCGGAAGACCCAGGTCGAGGAACTCATGAGCCGTATCGAGGATATGTGCGCCCCAGTCACCCAAAGCCCCCATACCGTAGTCATACCAGCAACGCCATTGCCCTAAATGGTAATCATGGTTATAGTCGTGATATTGCGCCACACCAATCCAAGTGTCCCAATCCATGGTTTGTGGCACGGGTTCACCCATAGGCATGTGGGTGATATGGGGGTTCCAGCCGTGCCAACGGCGGGAGTTGTTCATGTGTGCGGTGATGGCCGTCACATCCTTGATGATGCCAGCCTCTTTCCAAGCCTTGAACTGGAAATAGTTAGCCTCAGAGTGTCCTTGATTACCCATCTGAGTGACTACCCCATATTTCTTGGCTGCACGCATCATGATCTCAATCTCCTCAAAGGTGCGTGCCATTGGTTTCTCCACATAGACATGCTTGCCATGTGCCATCGCCTCTATGGAGATAGGGAAGTGGGAATGATCGGGCACACCCACTGTCACGGCATCGATCTTGTTCGAGATACGGTCGAACATCGTTCGGAAATCTTGGAAACGCTCAGCCTTGGGGAACATATTCATGATCTCCTGTGTATGAGGAGCGCCCATATCCACATCGCAAAGAGCGACTACATTACACAACCCTGTGTTATATAATTCTTTGGCGATTTCTCCACCACGTTGTCCAATACCAATAAAAGCGATATTAACCTTGTCGTTTGCGCTGACATGAGGTGTCATGCCTTTCGCCGGAATCCAAAAAGAGGGGATAGCCGAGGCCGCAGAAAGAGCAAGGGCCCGTTTAAGAAACGAGCGTCGAGATAGATCTTCAGATTTCATGCTATTACGAATTGATTTAAGTGAAACATAGTTTGCTTGTTTTGAAGGCAAAGGTAGAAAAAATAATTGGTCACCAAAAGGATTGACTGAAAACAAGATAATGCTTACCTTTGTGCTCGCTTGGCGGGAGAATTCGCTGGGTAATCAACAAATTCTACATACGCCATGTTATTCAATTCGTTTGAGTTCCTGCTTTTCCTGCCAGTCACCTTTTTGCTGTACTGGTTTGTGTTCAAATCTTTGCGTTGGCAGAACCTGTTTCTTGTGGCGGCAAGCTATCTCTTCTATGGTTGCTGGGATTACCACTTTCTCTTTTTGATCGCTTTTACTACGCTATTCAGCTATGCCAGTGGCTTGTTGATTGCCCGTTACGAAGGGAATTGCAATATGCAAAAAGCCATTAGTGCGTTAAACATCGTGCTTAACCTGACGATTCTCGGTTTTTTCAAATATTTCAACTTTTTCTCTGAAAACCTCCAAGTATTGTTGCATAGCATTGGTATAAAAACGGATTGGGTGACACTGGAAATCTTACTGCCAATGGGTATCAGCTTCTATACGTTTCAAGCATTGAGTTATAGCATTGACGTTTATCGTAAGAAATTAGAGCCGTGTCGAGACATCGTTTCGTTTTTTGCTTACATCAGCTTCTTCCCGCAGTTGGTGGCAGGTCCTATCGAGCGAGCTACCAACCTGCTTCCCCAGTTCTACCGTAGCAGGACTTTCTGTTATGCGGAGGCAGTGGATGGGTGTAGGCAAATGCTGTGGGGATTCTTCAAGAAGATGGTGGTAGCAGACAATTGTGCGATTGTTGTCAATTATGTTTGGGAGCACCATACACAGACGAGTGGATTGACATTGCTGCTTGCTGGATTATTATTTTCATTCCAGATATATAGTGATTTCTCCGGCTATTCAGACATCGCCATTGGTACAGCTCGCCTTTTTGGCATTCGCCTAATGCGCAACTTCAACTTTCCCTATTTCTCGCGTGACATCGCTGAGTTTTGGAGGCGTTGGCACATTTCACTTACGACTTGGTTTCGTGACTACATATACATTCCCTTGGGAGGCAGTCGTTGCTGCCGGTGGAAGGTGATGCGGAATACGTTGGTCATCTTCTTGGTTAGCGGTTTTTGGCATGGAGCTAACTGGACATTCATTGTCTGGGGTGCCTACCATGCCATTCTATTCCTACCATTGATGCTGTTGGGCATTAATCGCAAATATACGGATGAAGTGGCCAAGGGGCGTCTGTTGCCGTCGGTGAAAGAGGTTGTGCAAATGCTTTCCACCTTCCTACTGACTATGATAGGTTGGATTATTTTCCGTTCCGAAAGCATCACCCAAGCATGGGACATATTAAGTCGCATTTGTTCTCCTTCCATTCTTTATTTTAGTCACGCATACGGTAAGAAAACGTTACTGTATATTTTTTGTATGCTTGCGATAGAGTGGTTGCAACGGGATAAGCAACATGCGTTGCAGATAGATAATCTGCCCCTTTGTAACCACCGTATCGTTAGATATACCATATACTATCTAATCACTGTATCTATTTTTCTGTTTGCAGAAGTCCAAGGGACTTTTATCTATTTTCAATTTTAAGCGATGAAAAGATTTATTTGTCATATCACCGTTTTTATAGCTATTATTGTAGCGACACTTATCCTAATGGGTATTTATATTACGTATCCTGAAAATGGCTATGAAAGAGCGCAGTTTGTTAAAATGGGTATGCTCTCTAAAGCTGATCGAACTCCCAGTATGATACTATTAGGAGGTAGTAATGTGGCATTTGGATTTCATTCAGAGATGATAGAAGAAGCTATGGGGATTTCTGTGATAAATGCAGGACTTCATGCAGGAATAGGACTAAAAATGATTGTGGATGATTGTGCCAGATATTTACAGAAAGGAGATATCCTTGTATTATCTCCAGAAATGGATCACTTCTTTGGGCGTACAGCTTATGGAGAACATGCTTTAGCTTTTCTATATTTCCTGGATCCTGCAAACTACACACCTCTTTTGAATCTTCAGCAATGGTTGACTGTTGTCAAGAATAGTATCAACTACATTGTTCACAACAGATTAGCTCTTATGACTAATTCAGATAATAAAGAGCAGACAGATGTTTATCATGCGTCATCGTTCAATCAGTATGGAGATGTCGTTTGGCATTGGAATCATCCTTCCCCAAATAAGTATCAAAGCACACGAAAAGAACAGAAAGAGTTGAGTTCAGTTAATCAAGACTACTTTAACTATCTGGTTAACCAGTTGCAGAACCTTGAAAGTAAAGGGGTACGAATCATCATGTATCCACCGGCAATGTCTAATAGCTGCTATGAAAACAATCGGTTAGCCATCAATTGGATAGAACGTGCTTTTGCGAAGAAAGGGTATCCGTTCATCTGCCCACATACAAGAACGGTATATCCTGATAGTTTAATGTATGACAATGACTATCATTGTCAAAAGGAGGGGGCTGAACGTCATACCCAAACACTTATCCTCATATTGAGCCAAGAATGGGCTCAATAGTTTTATCTTGGGATCTCACAATCTTCTGTCAAAATAAACCCCATGGTTCGCGATCGTGAACCATGGGGTTTGTACGCATGAACCGTGGGGTTCATGGGCATAGACTATGGGGTATTTTCCAGTATGTGTTTATCGGATAAAATGCATCGGTGTCCAAGGCTCGTACTCTGGAGCGTCGGTGGTCGCTATCCCCTTGATCTTCTTGAGCAGCCAAGCCATGTTGACGGCCAGCGTGCGCATCGTTTGCAAGCCTTCGACATCTTGGGCGACTTGTCCCTCCTCACGCCCATAAGCGATGTTCCAATATTGGGAGGTGACTATCGGCATGTTCAGCATCTGGAAAGGCATCTGCAGCGTTTGGAAAGCGGCAGTGGCTCCTCCTCGCCGACAGAGGCAAACGGCTGCAGCAGGCTTACCGACAAAATTCGGCTTAGCCGCAAATAACATACGTTGTTGCAAGGAGAGCAGTGCCCCGGTTGGCTGTCCCCAATAGACGGGTGAACCCACAATCAAGCCATCGCAATCGGCCATTTTTGCGATCACCTCATTGCAAAGGTCATCATTGAACACACAGCGACGATCTCCGCCTACGCATTTGTAGCAGGCGATACAGCCATGGACGGGCTTGTTGCCAATCCAAACCAGTTCGCTCTCCACTCCCTCTTTTTCGAGTTGCTTGGCCACCTCTTGCAAGGCGAGGTGGGTGTTGCCCTGCTTGCGAGGGCTACCATTGATCAATAATACTTTCATCTATACTATCTATATGTTTAGTTTTGCGGCAAAGATAGTGCAAACCGAATGCAAAAGCATCAAGCTTGCTTGCATGTTTTGCTGAGGTGCAGCCTATTTTCGCTGTTTTGAAGCAAGGGTACAGCAAAATCTTTTCAAGTGGAGGAGCGGAAAGATGCGGAAGGCATCATTGCCGAGCAACAGGAAGGAGCGACACGACGTTATGAAGTGACTTCGGGAACGTATGCCTTTGAGGTAAACTGATTATTTTTGCATGAGCAAAGACAAAAAAGGATGGATAGCCCATCTAAATAGAGTAGTTTTGCAAACATCAATCATTATAAAAGATAGTCTTATGAAGAAATTCTTATTCGTGCTGTTGGCCATAGTTCCGTTGGCCATGTTCGCACAGGGTTTTAAACCTACGTATGAGGAAAAGGTGGTCTATGAGGGCTCCGACGTGATTTTCCGTCAGATCGACGCACATACCTGGGAGGGCAATGGCCACTTGATGGCGAACGAGACGCTCTACTTGATCGAGGGAGAGGAGCGGGCGATCCTGCTCGATGCCGGCACCGACATCAAAGAGTTGGATAAGATCGTGGCGGGGATCACCTCCAAGCCGGTTACGCTTATCGCTACCCATGTGCATCCCGACCATACGGGCAAGTCCATCGACTGCTTCCCGGAGATTTATATCAATGCGGCAGACATGGTGAACGTGGCGGAGATGATGCCCAACTACAAAGGCACGATCAAATACCTGCGTGATGGTGAGACGATCGACTTGGGTGGTCGGCAGATCGACGTGATCTTCACACCGGGGCATACACCCGGCTCTACTACCTTCATAGATCGGGCGGCAGGCTATGGCTTCAGTGGCGATGCGTTTGGTTCGGGTAATCTGTTGCTCATCACCAATTGCTCTACTTTGATCCTGACCTGCCAACGCATGAGTGCCTATATGCAAAAGAATGGGATCAAGAAGCTCTATCCCGGACACTACATGGGCAAGAATGTGGAGACCGTGGAGCGGGTGATTAACTTGGGCGAGATGGCGCAAGGCCTGTTAGAGGGTAAGTATCAGGGTGAGGCCAATCCGAAAGGTATGTTGGGCCTCAATCGGGTGCTGACCATGCATGGTGTGCGCATCAACTATGGGGAGGCGCAGCTGAAGTGATCCCTTATTGGCAAAAAGGAGGTGTATCAAAATATGACGCAGATGCGCTCTCTGTGTCCTGCCGGACTTGATCCGGCATCTCATGCTGTCTTGATTTGCAGGATAGTATGAGATTGCGGGTCAAAGCCCGCAATGACACGAACCTGTTTGGATACACCCCCTTTTTGTTTA
>CAMGEM010000124.1 GCA_946055095.1 uncultured Parabacteroides sp.
TTTCCCACGCAGAATCGACTGAAGATATTACCAAGTACCTGATCGGTAGTGACTTCTCCGATGATGTCACTGAGGTGGAAGATGCACTCCCGAAGATCCTGTGAAATGAAGTCGCCTGAGAGTTGAGCTTGCAAGCCGGTTTGTACACGCTGGATAGCTTCCAACGCATGAGTGAGGGCTTCGTAATGACGCGTATTGCTGATAATGATGTCGCCTGCTTGCAGGTCGGGTAGTTGGGCTGCCTCAACCAATCGCTCACGGAGTTGCTCGATACCTGTTTGCTCCTTTGCGGAGATATATACTTGAGACCAACTGTTAGGAAGCGAGCCTCGGTTCGTCTCCTCGCTGCAGAGATCACACTTGTTGTGTGCGACGATTACATGCTGATGATTGAGGTGAGGGGTTATTTGCTCCAGAAAGTGCTCAAAGTTAGCCGAAGGACAGGAAAGATCATCCATCAAGATAACGATCTGGGCCTTGTCTAACGCTTTGAAGCTACGTACGATGCCAAGCGATTCAATCTTGTCAGTGGTCTCTCGAATACCTGCTGTGTCGATGAAGCGGAAAAGATGGCCGGAGAGATTAACGGTATCCTCAATCACGTCTCGTGTCGTGCCATGAATCTCACTGACGATGGCCTTTTCTTCGCCCAAAAGCGTATTAAGCAGGGTGGACTTTCCTGCGTTTGTTTCCCCAATGATAGCTACGGGAGTACCATTCTTGATGGCATTGCCCAAGCTGAACGAGCGTACCAAAGCCGTGATCTTTGCCTCTATCTGTTCTGCCAAGGCGATCAGTTCACTACGATCCGCGAACTCCAACTCTTCATGATCACTAAAGTCCAGTTCCAGTTCCATGAGCGAGGTGATGTGGAGAAGTTGGTCTCGCAACTGAGCCAACTCTCGGCTGAACCCTCCTCTCATTTGGTTAAGTGCCAATCGGTGTTGTCCGGCTGAAGTAGCTGCAATCAAATCGGCTACAGCCTCTGCTTGGCTCAAGTCCATTTTGCCATTCATAAAGGCCCTTCTCGTGAATTCACCCGGTTCTGCCAGTTGGCATCCTGCATCGATCAAGGCTTGTAGCAGTTGTTGCTGGATGAATTGTGAACCATGGCAACTCAACTCAACCGTGTCTTCTCCCGTAAAAGAGTGTGGCGCCCGGAAGAGTGCAGCCACCACCTCATCAATCAAAGTTCCCTGCTTGTCGAAAGCCTGCCCATAAGTGAGGCTGTTGGCAGCACACAGCGAGAGTTGCTTCTTCGGATTGCGGGGATGAAAGACACGCTCAGTGAAAGGAATCGCCTCCGGGCCTGAGACCCGGATGACGGCGATTCCTCCTGTGCCTGGAGCTGTAGAAATAGCACAAATGGTACTCATTCGGTCTATCTTCGAATTATACGTTAATCAACTCGTACGCCTTTGTGCCCAAACCGATCTCTTCCGCATAGTCCAAGCCAGCCTTCCAGTTGGTGTCCGGATGGATCATGTGGAACTTGTCCTCACCCTCCAAATGCTCGTGCGGATGGCTCTCTGCCAGTTTGCTACCACCCAAGATCGGTGCGTTTATCACCATATCGGCACAAGCTTGGTCGAGCGCTACTGGATCGAAAGAGGCTGCGATACCCAAGTCTGGTACGATGGCTGCGTCATTGTGGTTCCAGCAGTCGCACTCGGGAGAGACGTTCATGATGAAGCTGATGTGGAAATTTGGCTTGCCTTTCAAGACCGCTTTCGAGTATTCGTCAATCTTGTAGTTCAAGTGCTCGGAGGTGTCCCAATCGGCCACGACAGCGGCCTCGTGTTGGCAAAGCGCTACGCACTGGCCGCAACCTACGCACTTGGTGTAGTCTATCTCGGCCTTGCGATTGTTCAGATGGATGGCATCGTGTGCGCAATGCTTCACGCAGATGTTACAGCCAATGCAGTTGTCGGTGTTGATTTTGGGTTGGGAAGCACTGTGCAACTCCAATTTACCGCCCACACTGGCACTACCCATACCCAGGTTCTTCAGTGCACCTCCAAAGCCTGCTTGCTCATGGCCTTTGAAGTGGTTCATGCTGATTACGATGTCCGCATCTGCGATGGCTGCACCGATTTTCGGAGCCTTGCAATACTTTCCGTCGATCTCGATCTCCCGGTAGTCCGTACCTTTCAAGCCATCGGCGATGATCACATTGCAATCGGCTGAAATGGGGTTGAAGCCATTCTCCATGGCCGCTTTCAGATGATCGACCGCATTGGAACGTCCTCCGGAATAGAGCGTGTTGCTATCGGTCAAGAAGGGTTTGCCGCCTAAGCTGCGGATCAGTCGGACCATGCGAGCGGCATAGTTCGGACGGATATAGGCCAAGTTGCCCGGCTCTCCAAAATGGATCTTGATCGCTACGAACTGATTCTTGAAGTCGATATTTGCAATACCGGCCTTTCTTGCTAAACGCTCCATCTTGTCGAGCAGGTTGCTGCTGGGATTGGTGCGCAGATTGGTGAAATAGACTTTGGATGCCATATTCTATTGGATTTAGGAACAATGATTAGTTGCTCTATTGTTTATTTTATACTATGTTTGCGACCACAAAAGTACAAACAAAATTCATAATATCATCTTTCAAGAAGAAATGGAAAGTATGCGAACCAGGCGGACCATCCGCCAATATAGTGACCGGAATGTTCCGGCTGAGTTGTTGAATGAGTTATTGACCGTGGCTATGCAGGCTTCCAACACCGGAAACATGCAGCTGTACAGTGTGGTGGTCACACGGGATGCGGAGCAGAAGAAGCGTCTGGCTCCTGCTCATTTCAATCAACCCATGGTGACCAATGCCCCGGTGGTGCTGACCTTTTGTGCGGATGTGAATCGTTTTGTGCACTGGGCGGAATGTCGCCAAGCGGAGGCGGGCTTTGACAATTTCCAAACCTTTATCGCTGCTACGATCGATGCGATGCTGTTTGCCCAAAGTTTTTGCACGGCAGCGGAGGAGAAGGGGTTAGGCATTTGCTATTTAGGCACGACAACTTACAATGCGGCCCAGATTATTGAGGTGTTACGCTTGCCCCGTTTGGTGGTGCCCATCGTGACTGTAACGTTGGGCTATCCTGCAGATCCACTGCCTGCGCAATCCGAGCGGTTGCCATTGGCTGCGATCGTCCATGAGGAGAACTATGCCGATTATAGCCCTGAACGTATTGATGCGCTCTACGCAGCGAAAGAGGCGTTGGAGGTGAATCAGCGTTTTGTCGCTGAAAATGGCAAAGAAACATTGGCCCAAGTGTTCACGGAGGTGCGCTACACAAAGGCCAACAATGAATATTTCTCTACCGCTTTCTTAGAGGTGCTGAAAAAGCAGGGTTTTCTGACAGAATAACCGCTGAATTCAGATACGATCCAAGACAGTGTCAATTAAATTCTCTAAGGCAGAGGCGTAGTCGGTATTCATGTGTTTATCGACACGCCCTGCAATGATGCAACAAATCGTCATGGCTCGATGGCCCATCAGGGCCGAAAGGCCAGCTAAGGCTGAGCTCTCCATTTCGTAGTTGGTGATGTGATGCCCCTCGAAATCGAAAGCTTGGATCTTTTGATTGAGCTGTGCATCCGCTAAAGGCAAACGGAGTAAACGTCCTTGCGGACCATAGAAGCCATTGGCTGCGATCGTCATACCTCGCACCATGTCGCCATGGGTGATCTGCTCAATGAGCGAAGGATCGGCCTTCACCACATAGGGCCTCAATCCTTCCACCTTCCAATCCAACTGACGTAAGAGTGCTTGCTCCATCTGAAGGTCACGGATACGCTCCGTGTCTGCATAGAAATAAAGTACCCCATCAAACCCAATGGAACGTTCTGCGGCCACGTAGGTGCCGATCGGTGTATAGGGCTGTAAGCCTCCCGAGGTACCAATACGCACGAAGGTGAGTTGCCGGAAATCGGGCTTGATCTCACGGGTCTTGAAGTCAATGTTGGCCAGGGCATCCAGCTCATTCAACACAATATCAATGTTGTCAGAGCCTATGCCATGCGAGACTACAGTGATCCGTTTTCCTTGGTAACGTCCTGTGATGGTGTGGAACTCCCGGCTGCTCACCTCACATTCCTTTGCCTCAAAACGGTTAGCCACTACAGAGACCCGGGCGGGATCACCCACCAAGATTACCCGATCGGCCAGCTGCTCTGGGCGAAGATGCAAGTGAAATACACTACCATCTTTGTTAATGATCAATTCCGAGGGCGAGATCATAGCGATACGTTATTTTAAAGGTTTATTGGCCGGAGCAGACACCGGCTTGGCGATAGACTCACGCATAGCTGTGTCGGCTTCGATGTTCTTCATCTTGTAGTAGTCCATCACCCCCAGGTTGCCCGATCGGAACGCCTCTGCCATGGCCTTGGGTACCTCAGCTTCAGCTTCGATCACCTTCGCACGTGCCTCTTGTGCCTTAGCCTTCATCTCTTGCTCTAAGGCTACGGCCATCGCACGACGCTCCTCTGCCTTGGCTTGAGCGATGTTCTTATCTGCTTGTGCTTGATCCATTTGCAAGTAAGCACCAATGTTTTTGCCTATATCAATATCCGCTATATCAATGGAAAGAATCTCAAAGGCCGTTCCGGCATCCAATCCCTTGCGCAATACCAATTTCGAGATAGAGTCGGGGTTTTCCAAGACGGTCTTGTGACTGTCCGACGAACCAATGGAGGAAACAATACCTTCACCTACACGAGCTAAGATCGTTTCCTCTCCGGCACCACCTACCAATTGCTTGATGTTGGCCCTGACGGTCACACGGGCTTTGGCAATCAGCTGGATACCATCTTTTGCTACGGCTGTTACCGGAGGCGTGTCGATCACTTTCGGATTGACAGACATCTGTACGGCCTCGAATACGTCACGTCCGGCCAAGTCAATGGCGGTTGCCATTTGAAAGGGAAGATCAATGTTGGCTTTTGAGGCGGAGACCAGTGCGTGTACCACCTTCTCTACGTGGCCACCCGCTAAATAATGCGCCTCTAACTCATCGCGTGTCAATGATTTCAGACCCGCTTTGTGGGCTTCGATCATCGCACGCGTGATGATATAGGGTGGCACTTTACGAATACGCATCAAAAAGAGTTGAATCAGCGAGATATTCACGCCGGATACTTTTGCCGAGATCCATAACAGGAACGGCACATAATAGAAAAAGATCGACAGCAGCAATACCGCTGCGCCTAAGAGAATAAGGGGGAAAAATTCAGTTTCCATGGATAGCATATTTAGCTGTTCGACAATCTTATTTTTTCTTGCTCAGGAATAGCACTTCTGTATTGCGAGCCTTCTTTTCCCATTCCTCTGGTTGCGTGAGCAATTCATCTAATTGCTGTTCCGCTTGCAGGATTGTGGGGGTCAATTGCTCTTTCTTGCTGCTGTTCCCTTTGTGGTAATTGGTACGAAGTGACTCCAATTTATCCGTCTGCTGTTGGATCTGCTTACGCAAAGCGATTACTTTTTGATAGAGCTTCTTGGCCTCAGGACTCTTTATCTCGTCCAAGGTATAATAGGTAAGCTGATCATTGATAGCAAAGGTAAAATCTTTGTGAACCTCCGGTTTGCCATAAGGCATGGCCTGATGAGCTAACTCAATCTGTGCCGAGTAATCCGCACCTGCCTTCCAGCTCTCTTGGATGGCGTTGATGGCAGCCAATCTACGTTTCAGTTCGATGTCGTCGCTCTCTACCCGTGTATGGTTTGCGTCGGGGATGAAAAGGTAAACGCAGACCTTACCCTCAGGCTGATGACGGTCGGACACGAACCAGCCCAACTGTTTGGTCTCATCAATCACGATCATATAGTCGTTGAAAGGTGAGTTGAAAGGCATACCTAACTGCTCAGGCGCTAAGTAGGAATCCGAACTGGTGTTATAGCGAGTCACAAACAGGTCGTAACCTCCCAACGAACCATTTCCTTCCGAAGCGTAATAGAGCGTTACACCATCACTTAACACAAAGGGATAATTGTCGTTGGTGGCACTGTTCACATTCATGGGTAGTTGCTTCTCATCGCCCCAGTGATCCATCAGTTTGGATTGGGTGAACAGGCAGGTTTGGTTCTCGTCCGTGGGGTGCGCATAGTAAATCTTATCGCCTTTTTGGTTGGTGTAAACGGAGGCAGCCACGTCTTGCTCTGTCTGAAAGAAATCCTTGTAATAGCTGAGCTTTCCCGATTCCTCGCTTAATGCGTATGCCGACAGGAAATCCGTTTTGTCCACTACTAAACTGTCAATAATCTCCACGGCCTCCACCTTGTCTAACAGGCGACTGCCCTCATTAGCGATTTCCAATCGGGCTTCGTAAGGTGCCGTGTCTTGTTTCTTTTTGGTGAGCAAGCTGATATATTCCTCGAACATCTCCGCCGCCTCATCAAACTGGTAGGTCAAAAGGTAAAGCTCACCTAAATGACGATAGGCCTCTTGCGTGCGACGCTTGACCGCCACTTTGAGGTGTTTCTCCGCTGTGGTTAGATCGCCTGTTTCCAAACAGCAGACGCCATACCATAGATTATAGGAGGCGTTGCTGGGTGCTTGTTTGATTAAGCGTTGAAAAGCGGGCTTTGCCTCCGCATAATTTCCTTCGTTATAGAGTTTCTTGGCTTGATCCAGGCTTTGCCCGAAAAGCAGGGAACCACCGCAAAGCAGTGTCAATCCGAGTGTGCAAAGCATTTTTTGGGGTAACCGTTCCATTCTGTCTATTCTATTTATTTCGTTTGATCACGTCTCAAAGGTAAGAATATTTTTGATTGGCTAACTAAACGATCAGATAATTCTCTAATTTTGCACCCTCATTAACGAGATTTGTCATGACGCAGTTGACGGAAGATGAACAGGTTTTTAAGCGGGTGGAGGAGAAGGTGAAACGGGCGATCTTCGACTATGGACTGATTCAGACAGGCGATCGGGTGCTGATTGGTCTGTCCGGAGGCAAAGACTCCTTGGCCTTGGTAGAGCTCTTAGGTCGTCGATCCAAGATCTTTAACCCTCGTTTTGAAGTGGTTGTAGCACATGTGATCATGCGCAATATCCCTTATCACTCCGATTTGGACTATCTGCGTCAGCAGGTGGAGGCGCAAGGCCTGCCTTTTATCGTGGAGGAGACGGCGTTTGATCCCTCTACCGATCGACGAAAATCACCCTGCTTTCTTTGCTCTTGGATGCGCAGAAAGGCCCTTTTCGAGATTGCTAAACGGGAAGGGTGTGGTAAGTTGGCGTTAGGACACCATCAAGATGACATCTTGGAGACACTTTTGATGAATATGATCCATCAAGGAGCATTCGGTACAATGCCTCCCCGGCTTCGGATGGATAAGTTCGCCATGGAGATCATCCGCCCGCTCTGCCTCGTGACGGAGCAAGAATTGCGTCGGGTAGCAGCGGCAAGAGGCTATCGGCAGCAGTTGAAACGTTGCCCTTATGAGACAGCCTCTAATCGGGCGGAGATGAAGGAACTGTTGGCCCGTATGGAGGCGATCAGCCCGGATGCACGGCACAGTCTGTGGAGCAGCATGACCCATGTTCAAACCGATTATTTACCCCATAAATTGAGATAAAACACTATGCAAGGAGTTTATGCCATTTTATTATTGATTGTATCCAACATTTTCATGACATGTGCTTGGTATGGCCATTTGAAGATGCGCCAGCAGTTCAGCTGGTTCGACCATTT